>JBBSFW010000035.1:0-37988 GCA_038254805.1 Terriglobales bacterium | reverse complement strand
TTCAGTTTTTTGATTTCTGTCATTCCGAATCTTCCAGCCTCGCGAGAGGGATGACGACCTGCTAAGGCCAGAGGAAGCAGGCTCCTCGTTGCCTCGCTGTGCTCGTCGCCTCGGAATGACAAACTTATTTTATGGAATGATTGCTCGCGGTGGGGCGTTATCACGCTTCCGTAAAGAACTGGGCCATCTTCCTGAACTTGTCATAACGCGACGCCACCAGTTCTTCCGCCGGCTTATCCCTCAGCTCTGAAAAATGCCCTTGTAATGCGTTGTCGAGAAGTCTCGCGGCGCCATCGGGATCGGTCTGCGCCCCGCCCTCCGGCTCAGGAATAATGGCGTCTATGCAGCCCAGCTCTTTCAAGTCGGGAGCGGTAATGCGAAGCGCTTCGGCGGCAATTTCCTTCCTGCCGGTATCCCGCCACATGATGGACGCGCAGCCCTCCGGCGAGATGACTGAATAGATAGCGTTCTCCATCATCAGCACGCGGTCCGACACCGCGATCGCCAGCGCGCCACCACTGCCACCTTCGCCGGTGATGGTCGTGATAATGGGGACCTGCAGCCTCGCCATCTCGCGTAAGTTAAGCGCAATGGCTTCCGCCTGGCCGCGCTCCTCGGCCCCCAACCCAGGATTGGCGCCGGTTACATCCACAAAGGTAAAAATGGGACGCGAGAATTTCTCCGCAATCTGCATGGCGCGCAGGGCCTTTCGATAGCCCTCAGGATTGGGCAAGCCGAAGTTGCGGTGTACCTTCTGTTTCATGTCCCGCCCCTTCTGCGTTCCCAGCACCATGACTTCCTCGCCATGGAAGCGCGCCAGGCCGCAGACCATGGCGGGATCGTCCGCAAAGCGGCGATCGCCATGGATCTCGCTCCAATCGGTAAAAATCTTTTCCACGTACTCGAGAAAGTAGGGACGCTGCGGATGCCTGGCCAGCTCGGTCTTGATCCACGCTTCCCGGTGAGAGATTCCCTGGCGCAGCACAGATATGCGCTCGCGCAAGTCTTCGATCTGGCGGCGAGTGTCTTCGCTCTGTCCGTCCAAAGATTCCAGCTTACCAATTTGGCGCTCGATTTTTTCCAGCTCGTAGGGCGCCGCCGCGTCCGCCCCGGCGTTCCCATTACGTCCCTTTAGACGGGTTTCCACCATGGAAATCAGGAATTGGGTGCCAGTGAGAGCTGCGCCAATGTCGGCTGTTTTCATTGAATGTATTTTCGCGCGCACTTTGTTACCGCGCGCCAGCAGACGCGCTACTCTGCAGCGCCGCTCGTTGCGATTCCACTCCAGCAGCCGCCTTGAAAAGTCATCGCATCCGGCCCTGCCGGAAGACCCAGCAGCCCCTTCAAACACATCGCCTCCGGCCGTGCCGGAAGACCCAGCAGCCGCTCTGAAAGGGCACGGCTTCAGCCGTGCCGTAATATCCGCCAAATCGACGCGGCTTTAGCCGCTGACGGAATTCAGGGGCCGAAGCCTGTCGTTTCAAGGTGTCACAAGACGACGCTCAATCGATCACTCGAACCGCACCCCGCCCGCAAAGCTCCTGCACACGCCCAATGAAATTGCGGTCCGGAATGACATTATAGCCTTCCGCCTCCATGACCACCATAAAATCGCCCTCCCTCTCTACGTCAAACAGGACCTTGGCATCGCCTTTTCGTTGAGAAAAAAGGAGATGCAGCTCATCCACCAAAGTCTCCGAGGCTTTCTCCAACGGGATACGGATGCGCAGCGAGCGGGGAAGCGGCACTCGCGCGTCCTCCAGTGAGGTGATGTCGCTGACGGTTAGCTTGGGATTCGCGCCCTCCTCGATCCGCACTCCGCCGCGCACCAGAACCGGCACTTCCATCTTCAGCTTTTCGCCAAGCTTGCGATAGGCTTCGGGAAAGACCAGCATCTCGATGGAGCCGGCCAGGTCCTCCAGTGCAGCCTGCGCGTAGAAATCGCCTTTTTTGGATTTCAGCACCCGAAGATTGGTAATGATGCCCGCCGTGCATAGAGTCTCGTCTTTTCCCGTCGAGTTCTTCATCGCCGCGAGCTCAGAAGTCGAGAGCGCCCGCAGGTCTTCCAACTTCTCACGATATTTATCTAGCGGGTGTCCGGTGATGAAGAAACCCAGAATTTCCTTTTCATTTGCCAGCCGGGTGTGTTCGTCCCAGTCGGGCGTATCTGGCAGACGGTCTTCTTGCGCCTGCGATGCTTCCTGTTCAAAGACCCCAAACAGCCCGTGCTGGCCCGATTCCGCGTCCCTCTGCGTCTTCTGCGCGTTGTCCATGGCTTTATCCAGCACCGCCATCATTTGGGCGCGGTGGCCAAGAGAATCCATGGCGCCGCTCTTGATCAGTGACTCCAGCACGCGCTTATTCAGAAGCCTTAAGTCAACTTTTTCGCAGAACTGATAAATGGACCTGAATCGCCCAGGTTGTTGTGTGGGGCGGGCCTGCCCTGAGCGAGAGTCGAAGGGGCCCTCGCCCCCCTCTCCCAATGCCGCACGCGCCGCCACAATCGACTCAATCGCGTTGTGTCCCACATTCTTCACCGCCGCCAGTCCGAACCGGATGGCGCTCGCATGAGGGGTGAAATTAGCGTCGCTCACGTTGATATCCGGAGGCTCGACCGCAATTCCCATCTCCCGGCATTCGTTGATGTACTTGACCACATCGTCGGTATCGCCGGTCTCAGAAGTGAGCAGGGCGGCCATGAACTCAACCGGATAATGCGTCTTCAAATACGCCGTGTGATAGGCGAGCAGGGCGTAAGCCGCGGAGTGCGACTTGTTGAACCCGTATCCCGCAAACTGCGCCATCAGGTCAAAGATTTTCTCGATCTTCCTCGGCGGATAACTGCGCAACGCGGCGCCGCTTACAAAACGCTCTCGCTGCGCCGCCATTTCTTCCGCGATCTTCTTGCCCATGGCGCGGCGCAGCAGATCGGCCTCGCCCAGTGAATAACCGGCAAGACGGTTGGCGATCTGCATCACCTGTTCCTGATACACGATTACGCCCAGTGTCTCCTGCAGAATTTCCTGCAGTTCCGGAAGTTCGTACTCGATCTTTTTGCGTCCGTGCTTGCGGTCGATAAAATCGTCAATCATCCCCCCCTGGATCGGGCCGGGGCGATACAGGGCATTTAAGGCGGTCAGGTCCTCAATCGAATTCGGCCGGTAGCGCCGCAGCACGTCGCGCATCCCGTGCGACTCAAACTGGAACACGCCGGAAGTCAGGCCGCTGTGAAAGACCTTCTCATAGGTGGTCGGGTCATGCAGGGGGATGGTGTTGAGATTGACCTCCTGGCTGTGAGCCTGTCGAATAAGCTTGATGGTGTCGTCGAGAATGGTCAGCGTCGTCAAGCCCAGAAAATCCATCTTGAGCAGGCCCATCTTCTCAATGGCGACCATGTCGAAGGCGGTAACGATTTCGTCGTTCTTGGTCCTGTGCAGCGGGACCAGATCCGTCAGCGGCCGCGGCGAAATGACCACGCCCGCGGCGTGCACGCCCGCATTCCGCACCAGGCCCTCCAGTTTACGTGCGGTATCGAGCAACTCGCGGACCTGCGTGTCGCTCTCATAGGCCTGGCGCAGCGCGGGAGATTCCTTGATCGCGTTATCAAGCTTGATATTGAGCGTCGCGGGCACCATTTTCGCAATGCGGTCCACGTCGCTGTAGGGAACATCCATGGCGCGGCCAACATCTTTAATCGCCGCCTTCGCCGCCATGGTGCCGAAGGTGATGATCTGGGCTACATTCTCGCGCCCATACTTCCGGGTCACGTAGTCAATCACTTCGCCCCGCCGGTTCATGCAGAAATCAATGTCGATGTCCGGCAGCGAAATGCGCTCAGGATTGAGGAAGCGCTCGAACAGAAGCTCGTGCTCCAGCGGGTCGATGTCGGTGATGCCCAGAGCATACGATCCCAGCGATCCCGCCGCCGATCCTCGGCCCGGTCCGACCGGGATATCATGTTCTTTTGCGTAGCGGATAAAATCCCACACAATAAGGAAATAACCAGAAAACCTCATCTGCTGGATGATGGCAATCTCGCGCCCCAAACGTTGCTCGTATTCCCCCACCCCATGCTTCAATTGGCCCGCCGCGGCGAGCGATTGGATCGTCTCTAGCCTGCGCGCAAAGCCCTCGCGCGTTACATGCTCAAAATAGCTGTCCAGTGTGTAGCCAGCAGGCACATCAAAATGCGGAAATGGGTTGCTCACCTTTTCCAGCCGCGCATTACAACGCTCCGCGATCTCCAGAGTGCGCGAGAGGACCTCCGGCGAGTCCTTGAACACCCGATACATCTCATCGTGGCTCTTGACGTAGAACTCGCTCCCCTGGAACTTCATCCGGTTCGTGTCGCGAATACTTTTGCCGGTCTGGATGCAGACCATTACGTCCTGCGCGTGCGCGTCGTCTTCACACAAGTAATGACTGTCATTGGTTGCGACCAGCGGAAGCCCTAGGTCTTTTTGCAGCCGGAATAGGTTCGCATGGATCCGGTGTTCCATCTCCAGTCCCTGGTCCTGAATTTCCAGGAAAAAATTTTGCTTGCCGAAGATGTCCGCGTAGGTGGCGGCGGCGCTGCGCGCGGCGTCATACTTTTCCTCCATCAGGGTTTCCGCCACCTCGCCTTTCAGGCACCCTGAAAGCGCAATCAGCCCCTTGGCATGCTCGGCAAGAAAGTTCTTACTGACCCGGGGCTTGTAATAGAAACCGTGCAGTGAAGCCTCCGAGGTAATCTTCACCAGGTTGCGATAGCCCTCCTCATTCTCGGCCAGCACCAGGAGGTGGTTGTAAGTATCTCCATCCGGAGGCGTACGCTCGATGCGGTGGTCGTCCTTCTTGCAGACGTACAGCTCGCAGCCAATGATTGGCTTGATACCTGCGGCCTTGGCGGCATCGACGAAGTGCACTGCGCCAAAAATATTGCCATGGTCGGTCATCGCCACCGCCGGCATGCCCAGCTGCTGGACCCTCTGGCAGAGCTTCTCCACGTCGCATGCGCCGTCGAGCATCGAGTAGTCAGTGTGGAGATGAAGGTGAACGAATTGAGACATTCAGGTCACTTCATTTTACTTCGGAGGGTTTGCGAGAGAAAGCCAGTCCGGGACGAGATATCCACAGGAACGCCGGCCGGCCCTTATTTGCCGGCAGCTGCAGCCTTCGGCGGTTGCGCCTGGCGCGCGATCTCGCCTGAGTCAATCGTACGCCCGCCGCGTGAAACTGTTTGAAAGTAAAGACGGTCACCCACGACCTCTACCAGCATGAAGGTGCGATCTTGGTCGAAACTGGTCGCCATGGTTTCCGATCGGTGAAAGTCGTGTCTCACCAGCTTCCCCGAGCTCCCCAGAATAAAGTAGTAAATATCATCCTCGGGCTTGATTCGCTCATAGGCGTGCTCGTGACCGGAAAATACGACGTTTACGCCATCGCGTTTGAACATGGGCCCCAGCTGCGAGCGCAAATCAAGATCTGGCCCATGTGATTTGCCATCGTTATAGAGCGGGTGATGAAAAAAACAAATCTTCCACCCAGTGTCTGAGGCTTCAAGCGTCTGACCCACCCAGGCCAGTTGTTTGAAGTCCATGTAATTGCTATCCAGAGCGAAAAAGGTAACGTCTCTTTTCTTGAAGCTGTAATAGCGCTCGCCATTCATATTGAAAGGTTTATACAGGCGTTCGATATTGGGATCGTCATGGTTCCCCAGCGAAGCATAAAATTTGACTCCCGCATCCAGCAGCGAATTGTACGGAAGCTCGAACTTTTGTGCGAAGTCACGCGGCTCATGCCCGCCATAAATGTTGTCGCCCAGCATGATGACAAACTCAAATCCCACGGCTCGCCGATAGGCTTCCATCTCTTGCGCCACCTGATATTGTTCGCGGTCCCCGGTTCCACTGTCCCCGATAACAGCAAAGCGTACGGACTTATCCTGTAATGGCAGCTTGATTTCCTTTCCAGATGGGGTGGGAGGGGTTTGCGCCTTCGCGCCCAGACAGAGAAACAGAATGAAAGCCGCCAGTAACCGCGCTCGATTGTCTCTTCGGAAAAGCATTCTCTTCTCGGTCAGCGAATCGCCCGGTCAATGAAATCAACCACTATATTCGCTTCGGTATCACGCATCACCAAATCTTGCCCGATGATTCTGTATTCCAACCCTTCGGGTGTAAGTGGCAGATCAAGCAGAAGGCTGGGGGGCGTGGACTGCAGCGGGACATTGTCCGGGTAGGCCTCATTCACCTGCAACTTAAGCTCGACCGGTTCCGCATGGCGCATGCTGGCGCGAATCTGGCTTCCATGCGGTCCGGAAAGCGAAGCCGCGATTTGACGGCGAAAATACGCAGCCAGCTCCGGAGTGAAGATCTCGCCCTGCTTCGCCCCGGTTCGTGCCTGCCGGATTTTTTCGCTCAGCTCCTTCTGATGCGAAGTGATGCTGGCGGGAGAATCGCTTTGCTTTGACGATTTCCCCGCCACTTTCTTCCTCAGAGCCAGATACTTGGCCGCCCGGCTTTGGAAATCGGAAACCAGCCTCGCGCTTTCCCCTCGTCCAGGGACAGCCTCTTGCGCAATAGTCACCCCCGGCGCAGCTGTCATGAGCAGCAAAACTGCAACTGCCATCTGTGCCCGGCGAGAGAAAATTACTGCACTCATAGAAGGTTAAGTATTTTCGGCGACTACTTTTGCCGTCTCTTCGGCGGCGTTTCTTACCGCCTCGTCCACCACATCCCGCACAATGTCTTTCACCGTATCGTGGATCTTCTTATTATCCAGGTCCACGTCTGCTTTGCGGCCAATCGCCTTAGCTACTTTCTTTGCCATAGGTGTGAGTGAAAGTTTCTTTGAAACCGATTTAGCCACCTTCCTGGCGGCTCGTCTCATCGGTACTTTTGATTCTTTGCCCGCATCCAGTTCCTTGGACGAAACCGCCCAGTCTTCTTCAAAGGTTCGAATCAGGTCCTTCATAGCACCGGCGTCGCGAAAAATAACGCCTATTTCCCGCCGGACATCAAGCTCCAGCTGCCGCAGGCTTTGGCTTCCCACGAACGCCTCGGTGCGGTCGCGCACAATCGTGCGCGTATGCAGCCGGATCCTCTCCAGTTCACAGGCCGGCAGTTTCTTGCCGCCGACACATCCAATGATGCGAATCGTCACCCCCGCCTTCCGTCGTTCCTCGAGAGCGCGGAGCATGGCGCGATCGCTTATCTTGGGGTCGTAAATGAGTAATTCTTTTTTCGCTCCCTTGATAAACTTGAGCAGTTCTTTTCTCGCATTCACCGGGCTTACCAGAAATTTGGCGTGACCGGCGGTGTACGTCTGGCGCTTGGTGTCTGCTTCAAATAGCTTGACCGCCTCCGCCACCAGCTTGGTATTTCGGGTCACGACTCCAAAGCCGCGGCTGCGATCGATATCCAGGTGTATGAAGTTGAACGAGAGTATATAAACTTCTTTGCGGTCCACGATCATCATTTTCCCGTGATAGCGCACCAGGTCCCCGGCCGTGCGCGCCACCGTGATGCCGCCCGCCAGGAAACGCATTTCTAGCTGACGCAGGTGCTCTTCGCCACCGCGATTGGTGAAGGCGATCAGCGCGTGCACGAACAATCCGCGCTCTACGGCTTCGATCAAGGCTCGCTCGATCTCTGGCCGGTCAAAGCGGAAAATCATGATTTCCACGCTCTTCTTGGCCTTGCGGATCCCCTTTACCATCCGCTCGACCCCATCCCCGGGTTGGATAATCAGCTTCACTCTTTTGAGGTTCTCCTCCCGACCTTAGATGCAGAGTTGCCGATGGTGAGAGCTGAGTTAATCTAAAGTTGCTGTAGGCGGTTCACCCGCATACAACCCAGAACAGCTTACACGCAACTCTGAAGCGGCCTCTGATTGTGGCCGTGGGAGGGACAATTTGCGGCATTTGCGAACCACGGTTCTTATCCTTGCTTCTATCTTGGTAGCCGGAACCGCCGGCGTCGGCGTTGCCCAGCAGCCTGGCCCTTCTGCCGAAAACGCAATTTTATGGACTGATCCTGGCGACGTTCGCTCCCGCAATCTGTTCTGGGGCCCGGGAGGCGAGGAACGCCGCCCGCAGCTACCGGTCGAATTCCTGGGCGAGGATCTGGCCGGCACCAGTGCGAAATTCGACGTGCGCGATTCCGCCGGCAAAAAGTGGAAAGCCAAGCTCGGCCTTGAAGCCAAACCTGAAACCGTGGCCGCCCGGTTGCTCTGGGCGGTCGGCTACAGCGCCAATGAAAACTATTTTCTCCCTGATCTTCAGGTTAAGGGTATGCCCCCACGCCTGCGCCGGGGACAGAATCTTGCCGGCCACGACGGGAATCTGCGGAACGTGCGCTTGCAACGCCATCCCCACGCTTACAAGCGGACCGGCAAGTGGAATTGGCGCCACAATCCCTTTTACGGCACCCGGGAGTTTAATGGCCTGCGCGTGATGATGGGTTTGATCGGCAACTGGGACTTGAAAGACGATAACAACGCGATTCTCGAAAGGGAGAAAGATGCCGGGCCCAAAATGTACGAAGTCAGCGATGTGGGCACGGCATTCGGGACCGCCGGCAAGAGCTACACCGACAAAGTCTCAAAAGGGAATATGGCATCCTATACGCGCAACCGGCTGGTCGCGCACGTGCACCACAAGTACATCGACCTGAATTTTCCGAAGCTTCCGCCGTTTACAGAAATAATCGAGTTTGAGTGGGGATTCTTTCTTCACCAGATACGCATCCGCTGGGTCGGGAAGCACATTCCGCGAGCGGACGCAAAGTGGATAGGATCTCTCTTGGCCCAACTCACCCCAGATCAGATTGGGGACGCGTTTCGCGCAGCCGGATATTCCCAACCGGAAATCGACGCCTACACCGAAGCGGTACGTTCGCGCATCCAGGAGCTGGCTAGTTTATGAAGTTTTGCTGAGGACCTCGGGTTGATCTTCCTTGAACTGTAAGTTGTGTAGCTGAGAGTAGAGTCCCTTGAGCGACATCAATTTCTTATGGTTGCCATGCTCGGCAATTTCCCCGTCCTTGACCACAAAGATCACATCCGCACGCTGAATGGTTGACAGTCGGTGAGCAATCACGACCACCGTCTTTCCTTCCATCAGGCGGTCAAGAGCTTCAAAAACCAGTTTTTCTGATGCCGAGTCCAGACCCGATGTAGGTTCGTCCAGAATCAGGATCGGGGTATTGCGAATCACCGCCCGGGCAATGGCGATCCTCTGACGCTGCCCCCCGGAAAGTGTCATCCCGCGCTCTCCCAGCACTGTTTCATATCCGTCCGGCAGCTTCTCAATGAATTCGCTGGCATTCGCGAGTTCAGCGGCTTTAATGATCTCGGCCCGTCCGCAATTCGGTTTGCCGTAGGCGATGTTCTGCCACACCGGCGCATGGAACAAAACTGTGTCCTGCAAAACGAAACTCATCTGGTGCCGCAACGACTTTTGCTGGAGCTGCTTGACGTCCCAGCCGTCTATTTTCACCACCCCGGTGGTAGGATCGTAGAATCTGGCGATCAGGCCGATAATGCTGGTTTTGCCTGCGCCTGTCGGTCCTACCAGCGCCGACAGCTGGCCGGGCTTGATCTTTAAACTCACATTGGTCAGAACCGGAGATGCTTCGTCGTACGAGAAAGAAACATTCTCGAATTCAATATCTCCCTTGAGTTTCGGGGCCCGGCGCGCGCCAGGTGCGTCGGTTACCTCGACATCGGTTTCTAGGATCTCCTGAATTCGTTCATAGCCGACCGCCGCCTTGGAATAGGTGTCGGTCATCTTCGACAGTTCCTGCATCGGCTTGTACATCTTGCCCAGATACAGAATGAAGACCACCAGCGCGCCTGCCGAAAGGGCCCCCGTCAGCACCAGCCGTGCGCCAAACCACAGCACCATCGCCGTCCCAATCGCCACTACGATTCCCACCAGCGGGGTCAGCTTTGCCTTCAAACCGCGGGCGCGCATCGATATGTCTACGGCTTCGAGACTTTCCTGCTCCATTCGGCGCACTTCGTAATCTTCGCGCGCAAAGGCTTTCACTACGCGGATTGACGAAAGCACCTCCTGCACCACCGATGTGATTTCGCCCTCTTTTTTTCGCACCTCGCGTGAAGCTTTCTTGATCCGGCGAGTGTAGCTGTAGACCATGACGAACAAAACCGGGGCCACGGAGAGCGCAATCAGAGTGAACTTCCAATTCAGATAAAACATGACGCCAATCATGCCCAGCAGCGTCATCAGATTGATCAGGACCCCGAGCAGTCCGGTGGTGATAAAACTCTGGATCGCCTCAATGTCGTCGGTTACACGGCTGATCAGGTCCCCGGTGCGGCTCTGGTCGTGGAAGGATAAAGATAATCGCTGGATGTGCGCATAAATGCTGAGCCGCAAATCGTAGCTCACCCACTGTCCGACGCTGGTAGTCAGGTATTTCTCGCCGTACGTGCATATCGCATCGAACACGGCGATGGCCAGCACCGCGGCGCACGCGAATTTCAGCATGGCCAGCTTATCCGTGCCGGCGAGATGATGAATCGTCCGCATCGCCCAGCCGTTACTTCCATGCGAGCGCAAGACCTCATCCAGCACGACTTTCAAAGGCCACGGATCCAGCAGATTGGCGATACTCTCTCCAGCAATGGCGACCAGCCCCAGGCTTAACGGGCCCAGGTGCGGCTTCAACAATCCGCGAATCGAGAGCCGCTTCAGCCTTCGCTCCGGTGCTCTGCCAACCATTTTGCTTTCAGATGCCATGTTTTAGGCTGCTTTATCTAAGTCTGGGATGGATGGCAAAGCGGCTGGATAAGTTGCCACGTGCCGCGCTGGGCAAGCAGATTGGGTGTGCAGGTTGGCGGCAAAAATTCGTAATCACTCGTCCCTTGGACCCAATAAAAAAGGGCAGCACGCTCGCTGCCCCTGAAAAAACAAAGTGGAATTCCTCGTCCTGCTTACTTCGAATACACCAGATGACCGCGACGGTTCTGCTGCCAGCACTGCTCGTTAGATTCTGAGCAGAACGGCTTTTCTTTTCCGTAACTGATCGTCTTGATGCGGTCTGCCGAGATTCCGCCCGCCACCAGCGCATTCTTCACCGCGCTGGCGCGATTGTCCCCCAGAGCCAGGTTGTACTCGGTGGAACCGCGTTCGTCACAGTGTCCCTCAACCGTAAAGCTGATGTTGGAATGCTGTTGCAGGAACGCGATGTCCGCCTGAATCGAGGCCTGCTCGCTGGACCGCACATCCGCCTTGTCGTAATCAAAGTACACGTCCTTCACCGTCTGCCCAAACATCTGCTCTTCCGTCAGCGACGACGTTACCGGCGGCGGCGGTGCTGGCGGGGCATTTACCGTGACTCGCGCCGTAGCCGTCTGCGTTCCGCCCGCCCCCTTGGCGCTCAAGGTATAGGTGGTGGAGTCCACGGGACTCACTTGCTGCGATCCGCTGGGTTGCACCGCGCCAATTCCCTCGATGCTCACGTCAGTGGCATTAGTGGTCTGCCAGGTCAATGTCGACGACTGGCCCTTATCTATAGTGTCCGGACTGGCCGTCAAACTTGCTGTGGCCGCGGCCGGCGGCGGTGGTGGCGGTGGCGGCGGTGGTGCCTGTTTCTTATGGCATGCGCCTAGAAACAGAATCGAACCCAGCGCGAAGACGAGTGCGAACCATCTCAATGTTAGCTGCTTCAAGTTTCCTCCTGCATCAATCACAAGCCGTTTCAACAGAGATAACAGTAACCTTCATCTAAGTGCAAGAAACAAATGGCGCAAAAAACAAAGTGGTTACTTCCAGCTCCAGTTGGGCTGCGAATTGCTCCCCGAGGCGGTCACCGGCTTCTGATGACTCCCGTCTGCCAGCATGCTCCAGATCTGAAGTGCCCCCGAGCGGTTCGACTGGAACACGATGTGCCTCCCATCCGGCGACCATGAGGGAAAGTCATTGCGGCCACCGTCGTGCGTCAACTGCACCCACTGTTTGCTGGCCACGTCCATGATGTATATGTCCTGCGCCCCCGGCGCGCCCGGTCCGTAGTGCCGCATCCAGGAGAACGCCAGAAATTGTCCATTCGGCGACCAGGAAGGCGAAACTGCATAACCCTGGTCCGTCAACTGCTGAACATTCGTCCCCTCCGCCTCCATGGTATAAATCTGCGGCAGACCCGAGCGCCCGCTGACCCAGGCAATCTGCGATCCCGTTTTGCGGTTCCAGGTCGGCGAAACGTCGGGCCCTCTGGAGCTTGTAATCCGGTGTAGATTGCCGCCTGACTGGTCCACGACGTAAATGTCGGGATCGCCTGAGCGAGATGACGAAAACGCCAGCCTTGCTCCATCCGGCGCCCAGGAGGGCGACAGGTTCGTCCCGCCAAATTTTGAAAAGGCGACCAGCCGGTTCAGATCGAATGAGAACATCAGGATTTCCCAGCCCGATCGTGTCAGCGAACTGAACGCCAGACGCGATCCGTCGGGAGAAATTCGGGGCGAGAGGGAAATGCTCCCCAGTGCCGTCACCGCATGCTGGTTCGCCCCGTCGTAATCCATGGCCCAGATTTCTTTGTGCCCGCCGCGCGAGCTGACATAGAAAATTTGCGTTTCCGCGATTCCGTTGATTCCGCCGCCCAGCCGCAAAATGATTTCGTCCGCAAACTTGTGAGCGATGGTTCGTGCCGCCAGGGTGGTGGCGGCATCCGTGTACTGCTTTCCCAGGATCTGCGGCGACGCGGTGTTCTTTAAATCATAAAGCCACCCTTGGACGGCCACATTATTCCCAGACGCGCCCAGGTTGCCAAATACCAGCATGGCCGCGTGGGGCGGAGGCGAACTCCAGGTTGCGAACTTTACATCCGCAGGAGCTCCTATCTGTCCCAGCGGATAGAAGCTCTTCGAAACCATGTCGAAGATGCCGGCATTGTCAAGATCGTTCCACAACGTGTCGTTGAAAGTCTTCAGCAGCTCAGTATTATGCGGGTCTTGATTGGAAGCCTTGAACTCCGCGACCGCAATACGGATCTTCTCTACCCCTAACCCCGTGCCAGTCTTGATCCAGTCCTGGCCCGAAGCAGCCAGCGCGAGACCAAAGACTGAAAACAGAACTGCGAGCACGCGAGGGAACATAAGTGCCGGTTTGCGGTCCATAAGAGAAATCAAATGTGCTTTCACCTTTTATAGTCGAACCAAAACTCTACGCTGACTCTGCTGCCGGGATAATCAGGAGGTAACGAACCAAATGTGTCAATGCGCTGCAGCGCCCGCACCGCTGACTGGTCCAGTGAGGGCACTCCGCTCGATTGCTCAATCTGTACGTGTGTAGGTCTGCCGTTGCGTTCTATGTCAAAGGTCAGGAAAACGCGGTTTGCGCTTTGAATGCGCGGATCAATCTCATACTTCAACCAGTTTTCTGAAACTTTCTGGTTAACCACTCGCACGTACCACGCAAATCGCGATCCGAAGTCTCCACCGCCTCCGGTAAACCCAAAGCCGCCCTTGGCCGCGTTTGTGCTGAAAACTGAATAAGGCCCGCTGACTGGGCCGCCTTCCCCAAAGGGGACCACATTGCTTGCCTCCTCTGCCGGTTGCGGCGGAGGTTTACGCTGGGTGGCCGTGGGCTGCGGAGCAGGTTTCTTCTTCGTATTCTTTTCCGGTATCGCCACCGCCTCAGGCTCCTCGACTACCGGCTGCGGTTTCGATTTCGACAGCCCCTTCGACTCGGTGGCCAGCACATTTTCCGTCTTCACTGGATTCGCCGGCAGCGGGACGTTGCTCACCAGCGAAACTCCCATCGCCTCTCCGCCCCCGCCTGCACCCCAGTTTGATCCGTGCCGGCCGGTGGCGATCAAGGCGTAGCCGGTGATTGCCAGCACCACCCCGGCGTGCAGCCCCGCTGACCACGCCAGGTTTCGCCCCCAGCGATCGTGCTCAAAGAAGATCTCACCGCTGGCCATGGGACTCAAGCGGCTGGGTGACGATGCTCACATTCGTGATCCCCGATTGCTTCACCGCATCCATCACGGTTGCGAATGCGCCGAAGGGTACGTCCTCGTCGGCGCGTAAAAAAATGGACTGGTGTTGCGGATCGCGGACTTTCCGCCGCAGTTTGCTCCCGATCTCATTAATGTTGATAGGGTCGTTGCCAAGGAATACCCGCTGCTGCTTGTCAATGCTGATGACCATTCGCTCTTCGGTGATTTCTTTCACGGTGCGGGTTTTCGGCACCGCCACCTCGATCCCCGATTGCAGCACCGGGGCGGTGACCATAAAGATGATCAGCAGGACGAGCACCACGTCCACCAGCGGAGTTATGTTGATATCGGCGAGCGCGATTTGTGTACGCCCGTTGGCTGCGGTGAAAGCCATTACCGCCGCACCTCCTCCGGAGCGCGCACCGCTGTTGGCTGGCGTTCGACCGCATTCAGCATCTCCAGGGAGAAGTCGTCGCAACGGGCGGCAAAATCACGAATGGAGCCACCGATCAGGTTGTACGCAATCACGGCCGGAATCGCGGCGGCCAGCCCGGCGGCGGTGGTGATCAAGGCTTCCGAAATTCCCGGAGCGACCGCGCGCAACGTGGCCGCGCCACTCGTCCCCAGGCCATGAAATGCGTCAATGATGCCCCATACTGTCCCGAAAAGACCCACAAACGGAGTCACCGAGCCGGTGATCGCCAGCCAGGGAAGATTTCTCTCAAAGCGGGTCATCTCTTCTGACGACGCAATCTGCATGGCTCGCTGAACTGCCAGCGGCGACCGTAGCGCCCCCAGTGATCCCATCTGCCGCTCGAACTCGCGAAACCCGGATTCAAACACGCCTACCAGCGGGCTTGGTTGAAACTGGTTGGCAACCACGCCGATATCTTGCAATCGCTGTGCCCGGCGAAAGGCGCGCAAAAACCGGCCGCTTTGCACCCGCGCCCGCTTCAGCACACTCCACCTGGAAAGGATGATGGCCCATGACACTACGCTGAACGCCAGCAAGATCAGCAGTACAGCCTGCGCCACCACGCCGGTTTCGCGAACGAGATCGATGATTTCGCCGCCGATAAAAAGAGCAGGGAAGGGATACAAATGCATTTGGTTTTAAGGAAGCGCCAGGCCCTGATTATAGACGAATCGCGCTGCCTCCCCAGCCCACGTATTCAATCCGTCACTGTGGAAAGTGCATTGATCGGCAGCCAGGGCTTGTGCCTTTAGGCCGCATCACCTGATAACACCGGCCAGCAATTCTCGCCTGCCCCTTCCCGCCTGAGCGAATTACTGGCATTATGATGTACAGAAACTCTGGCCAAATGTCTGCCACCAATACCGTCATCGGTCCCATTTCGGGTTTCGGCTCAGGAGTCTTTCCCACCCTGATCTTCGTGCAGGGAACCGAGCAGCGCACCCTATACCTCGATCACAGTCCGTTTACCGTCGGACGCAAAATGGAAAAGGACCTGGTCATCGCCGATCCGCGTGTCTCCCGGGACCACGCGCTCATCGTCTCCGAAAGCGGAAAATTTATAGTTGAAGACCAGGGCAGCAAGCACGGCACCTTTGTCAACGGCGAGCGGGTACAACGCCGGGTGTTGGATCGCAATGACCGGATCGAGTTCGGCGCCCGGGATTCCATCTACGTCATTTTTCATCCCCAGCACGTCACCACTAATACTGCCCGCGATTTCCTCAGCCAGATCTCCGGAATCCAGATTTCCAATGAAGTCACCGATCTGGAAAAACTCACTATTTT
The DNA here is from genome assembly GCA_038254805.1 of Terriglobales bacterium. GTDB lineage: Bacteria > Acidobacteriota > Terriglobia > Terriglobales > Acidobacteriaceae > Gp1-AA145. The sequence goes on along the minus strand of JBBSFW010000035.1, from coordinate 22,283 downwards.
CCTCGAGGCCGCCCGCAAGCTGAACACCACCGGCGTACTGGATGAGATTCTGCTCACCCTCCTCGACGTGACCCTGAAGCTGACCGGTTCCGAGCGCGGCTACGTATTCCTGAGGAGTCAAGACGGCAAACTCCGGCTGGCAGCGGGCCGTAATTCGAAGGGCGACTTGCTGCTGGACGACACCACCATCTCGCATTCCATTCTTGAGGATGCGCTGCGCTCCAACTCCGAATTTCTGCTCACCGATACCAGCCAGTCCCTCGACCTCTCCGGCCGCCAAAGTATTGTGGCCTATGATTTGCGCACCGTTATCTGCATACCTCTTCGCAAAATGCAGGTGCAGACACGCGCCCGTGAAGTTGCCGAGCCGTCATCCGGATATGCAATGGGAGCGCTGTACGTCGACTCGCGCTTCGCCTCCCGCGATATCTCGAAAGTCAGTGGAGACATCCTGCACCTGGTGGCCACCGAAGCCGCATCGCTGATCGAGAACGCGCGGCTCGTACAGGCCGAGGAAGAATCACGCCGCTATCAGCAGGAGCTTTCCATCGCCGCCTCCATCCAGCAGCGGCTCATGGCGGTAACCATTCCGGAAGTTCCTTTCGCGCGCTTGATGGGAAAAAATCTTTCCTGCAAGGAAATCGGGGGAGACTTTTTCGACGCCGTCAATACCGAGGACGGCTTGGCCGTGGTGCTGGCCGATGTCTCTGGCAAGGGAGTCTCGGCCGCCCTTCTCGCCTCCACCCTGCAAGGCATGATCTATTCCCAGTTAATCGTGCGCACCCCGTTGCCGGAAATCGTCGCCTCCGCCAATCGCTTCCTCACCAGCAAACATATTGGAGAAAAGTACGCCACCCTGATCGTTGCCTGTCTGCGCCGGGATGGAGAGCTTGAATACGTGAATTGCGGACATATCCCGCCCCTGCTGATTTGCGGCAACGAAGTCGTCCGGCCCTCGCACGGCAATCTGCCCGTCGGCTTGCTGGCTGACGCCTCTTATGAAAGTGACCGTTACAGCCTCCACTCGGGCGACCGGCTGCTGCTTGTGACCGATGGCGTCACCGAGGCCGAGAACGCGGAAGGCGAGTTCTTCGACAACGAGCGCCTGGAAATCGCCGCAAAAAAAGGAACCATGCAGGATGTCTTCGCCGCAGTCTCCGAGTTCTGCGGCAGCACACCCCTCAGTGACGATTGCACCGTGGTCGAAATACTCTTCTCCGGCGCCTAACCGCGGAGGGGATATAATCTGGCGCATTCATGAGCCTCGCCGGCGCCACCACTGCTCCAACCGTCTCTGCCGTCGGCCGCCCCGAACAGCACTCCTTTCTCGCCAGCGGAATGGCCATAATCTGGGCGATTGCCCTGGCCAAACTGCTCTTTCACATCTACTTCAATAACCGTTACGGCTACTTTCGCGATGAATTCGATTACATCTCCTGTGGGGACCATCTCTCATGGGGCTACGTCGACCAGCCGCCGCTGATTCCGTTTCTAATCCACCTCAGCCGCGCGGTGCTGGGCGATTCTCTGCGTGCCGTCCGCTTTATCCCGGCCCTGACGTCGTCATTGCTGGTCGTGCAAACTGCCGTCCTGGCCCGTGAATTCGGCGGCAAACGCTTTGCGCTGCTGCTGAGTGCGGTCACCGCTCTGATTGCGCCGCAGTATCTCTCGAACGGCAGCCTGCTGGGCACCAACTGCCTGGAGCCCAATTTGTGGATGGGATCCGCCCATTTCGTGGTCCTGGCGATCAAACGCAACGATCCCCGCTACTGGATCTGCTTCGGCGTGGTCGCCGGCATCGGTCTGCAGGAAAAGTATTCCATCGCCCTCTTCGGTTTGGGAATTGTGGTCGGTCTGCTACTGACCGCGCAGCGCCGCGTTTTTCTAAGCAAATGGATCTGGCTGGGCGGGTTGGCGGCGTTTTTTATATTTCTACCCAATCTGCTCTGGAATATGCACTACCACTGGCCCTTCCTGCAGTTGATGCGCAACATCAAAGCCGAAGGCCGCGACGTCATCCTCCCCGCCGGCCCATATTTTTTTCAGCAGACGCTGCTTGTAAATCTGCTGACGGCGCCCATCTGGATCACAGGACTCATTGCGTTTTTTGTTTCCGCGCGCCTGAAGCCGTACCGCGTGCTGGGATGGGCCTACCTGGTCTGCTACGCAGTGTTCTTCGTTCTGCATGGCAAGAGCTACTATCTCGCGCCCATCTATCCGATGTTGCTGGCCGCGGGCGCGGTGGTCATTGAGCCTGCTCTCGACCGCCCGGCTGGCTCATGGTTGAAGCCGGCGATTGTGCTACTCCTGCTTGCTACCGGGGTACATTTGGCTCCGGTAGTGGTACCAGTTTTCTCGCCTGACAAATTCATCGCTTACACCAAATATCTTCCCTTCAAGCTCCCCCATCTGGAGCACAGCCATGAACGCGCAGTGCTGCCGCAATGGTATGCCGACCAGTTTGGTTGGGAAGAGATCGTCGCCGCCACCGCGCAGGCTTGGAACGCCTTGCCCGCCAATGAGCGTCACGACTGCGGAATCTTCGCCCAGGATTATGGCCAGGCGGGAGCGATTGATTTCCTGGGACGCCGCTACGGACTACCCCGTTCCATCAGCGGTGATAAGAGCTGGTTCCTGTGGGGACCGCGCGACTACTCCGGCAATTGCCTGATTGTTCTCGATGACAGCCGGCTAAACCTCGAACAGCTATTTAATCACGTAGAGTACGCCGGCACTTCGGCTGATAGCCCCTATGCGCTAGAGAAGCAGATCGACGTCTTCATCTGCCGGGGCCCGAAGTTCGGCGCCCTTCAACAGCTCTGGCCGAAACTGAAGCGCTGGCGCTAGCAGAAGCCGATCAATGGAGCAGTAAACCGGTTTGCTGAATCTGCTTTGTGAAGCCCTGTTTTTCTTCAAGTACGCGTTTTGGATTGGGAATGATGCGCTGCAATTCCGATGGAGCATTTGCGATGCTCGTCTCAACATCTGGCAGTGCAGATCTATCACGGAGAGCGGCCATATAACGTCGCGCGATGCGCCGCAGCGGTGTCTGCCACTCCGGGTTTTTGAGCATCTCTAACTCATGATTGACTGCCGATCGCCAATCAAGGCCCGACGACTGGAGTTGTGCAACGGCTTTTCTTAACTCCGATCGCCGCGCCGGAGAAAACCCTGCCGCGTGAGACAACGTGTCAATGGCCCGCAAATGATCAACCAGCAGGTCTTTGGCTACCAGAGTTGCGAAGAGCGAACCCCCATTTGCGACGTCGCGCGAGAAGCGAATCCCCGCAGTCAGCGTTTGCACCGCCCCAGCCTCGTCACCGGCGCTCATCCGGTGGAAGGCGTACAGGACGTTGAATCGTCCTAACGGAAGTGCCTTGCGAGCGAACTCCACAGGCGTTTGATCACCGAGTTCATAATCGAGCCCCCAGTCGCAGTTTGGGAGCGCCGTCCCGCGCGCCATCACCTCCAGCGCGGGCCTGTTCTTTTCGACCAGGTCTTTGTATTTCGGGTCATCGTAGGGAGCGGCGCCTTCAACGATTAGGTTCAGCTCTTTCGCTTGGTCGCCGGTCACACTAGAGTCTTGCATCTCATAAAATGCCGCCCAGTAACGCAAGGCAGCGTTGTCGCCAAGCTTGGCCGTCTGCTGATGAGATGCGGCCCCACTCAAACTTGCGAGAAGTAGCGCGAATATCAAAATAAGTCTGCAAGTATTCATAACCTGGTTTTCTCCTTACTGAGAACTTCGATCACGCTGCGTTCGCCTTTCCTTATTTGTGTGGGTTGAGAATGAAATGCCGCTTCGTCCAGCGCAGCTTTAACTGAAGAGAACTCGGTGAGCAAAGCGTTCGCGCTGCGAACGGTCAATGGCTCCGGCTCCCAAGCAACGGCCTTTTCAACCACGATTACATGATTTGCGCTGCTCCGAGACGCTGTGGGCGCTTGAAAATGTAAGGCAATTGCGGCCGCGATTATGACGCTGGCGCCGGCCCCGGCACACACCGCAAAAATAGATGGCCGCCAAGAGACTCGTTCCGGCGTGTTCGGCGGCAACACCCCGGTAGCCAGCGGACGAAATTGTTTCAGATAGCGCTCGAACTGCTCCTCATCAACAGTTGGCATTGGCTTTCTCCTCAGCGCACATCGTGTCGCGCAGTTTGACCAGGCCATAGCGATATCGCGAGGCCGCAGTATTGGCGCTGATATCCAGAACCTTAGCCGCTTGCGAAAAGGTTAGGTCGCCCCATAAGTGCAAAATTATTACCTCGCGCTGCCCATCAGGCAGTGTCGAGAGAGCCTGCCGCAGTTTCAATTCGGAAACATAGTCCCGGTCTGGCGGATCGAACCAGGCAAGGTCGGGATCGAGCGCGACGTTGCGTTGGCGACTTCTAGCGTCATCGAGAGCGGCATTTCGGACGCATGTGAACAGGTATGCTTTTGCGTCCATAACCCGGCGTAGGCCTCTACTTTCAATCAGCTTCAGAAAAATTTTATGGACCGCGTCCTGACCTCTGCCACGGTCGCCCGCGATGGCCGTAGCGAACAGTACGAGTGCCGAGCCATACTGCCGGTATAACCGTTCGATCTCGGTACTAGTCTGCATGCTGCAGGATCAATGGTAGGACATGTGAGTGGTGGGTATTTGTCTACAATTCCGAACAAAAATTTGCGTCTGCCAGCGACCAGCCTTATTCCCCTTGGACCGAGAAATCCGCTCCCTCCCACCGCTGCGCCTGCGGCCAAAAGAAAGTGAAAAGCACGTTATCTCCGGGATCCATCTGTGCCGTCGGGAGGTCGGCAACATGGATGCCGAGTCCCGTGTCTCGGGTCGCGAGATCATGCGATGTCTGCCAGTCGTCACTGCTCCAGTGCACCGTGGCGGGCGCCAGGACCGCGATCCGCAACGTCTTGCCCGCGGGAACCATGCGGCATTTATTGTTAAAACGCCATTCCCAGTACACCGCCCGGCGCTGCTCTATCCGGTAGCGCTTCACCGTTTGCGGCGGCTGATCGAAGATCTTCCCGTCCTTCATCGATCTCACCAGCTTGATGTACTCCGAATGCGCCCACACCAGAGGACACGCCGAGCCTGACGGCTTGCCAAGAAAGAGCTCACGCTCGGGAATGTCGGCCGAGTCCCACACTTGTTCCGGGAGGAGCCTGCTGCCGCTGGTTGAAAGCTCCACCGTGCGGAGCAGTTCTTGCGCGCCAATAATATTTCCTGCCGCCAGTTCGTAATGCGCCCGCTCACCGGCCAGCAGGGGCCACGGACGCCCGATTCCGGCGCCGTCGAATGGGCCTCCATCCGCGTGCTCGCCATACCCGTCGTCGTTGTAGCGGTACCAGACCGCACCCTGCGGCAGCTTCGCCCGCAGCAGTGCGTCGATGACTTTAATGGTGTTCAGAATTCGCGGATCGTCCGGTGCGCGCAAGCCAAATCGCACCAGCGCCAGTGCATCCGGGCTGATCACCTGCGAGGCCCGCTCGCGGTCTTCCCCGCGCGGGCGGTTCTTGATCACCACGAAATCTTCCATGGAAGACGAGCAATCGGTTTCGGGCGGTGCAATGCGAACGTAATATCCGTCCACGCCAATCTGTCGCGCCAGGTCGCCGTTGGCCGAGTAAGTCCAGCGCTCGATATTGTCATTCCAATGGTCGGCGAGATCGCGCAGATACGAGGCAATTTCAAATTCTCTGACAGCGTCCGCGAGCTCTGCGGCAGCCAGCAGGCCCGCCACCTCGACCGCCAGAGTAAATGGGGAATACCCGCCATCTTCCTCCCACCGGTCCTGCTGGGTCACCGGCCCGTTGCAGGCGATGAAGCTTGCGGCGCGGCGCACCATTGGCCACAGCGCTTCAAATCTCTCACCGCTCCCGCGCCTTCACGGCGAAGCAAATCGACCAGCAGGATGGGGAAAGCAGCCTCGTCCATCTGTAAGCCGTTCCAAAATGGACGGCCATCCAGCCACATGTTTTGCGGCCAGCGCCCGTCGACTTCCTGCGTGACCTCGAGATAATGCAACACACGCACCGCATCGCCGATGGCCCCGGCGGCCAGAAAACCGCCAGCGGTTTCAACCAGATCGCGCGGCCAGATCAGGTGATATCCCTCCCAGGTCTTCGTCGCCTTTGTTAAAGCCCCATGGAATGGAGAAGCTGGCAATTACTCCGCCGAGAAAATCTTTCGACTCCGTGAGCCCGCAGCATGGCCGTGCTGGCGCGATAAAGGTCTGCCTCGCCCGTACCATCCAACGGCATCAGCGTTTTCTGCCATCCTTTCCACTGCGAGACGTAATCGCGGAAGAGCGCGCTGTAGTTGTCGAGCAGAGCTGCGCGGACCTGTTCGGCGGCCTCCGCCCATATTCCGCCGAATCCCAGCGCCAGAACAAATTCTCCGCCGCAAGCCCTCAGGTCGATCTCGCCGGTGAGCGCCACATTGCCGTTTTCGGCGCGGCTATATTCCTGCGTCATCTGAAAATTGCGGGAAAGGTCGTGCCACCCATCCGAATGACCGGCGAAACCCGCCGACATTTTCTTCCACGGCCCCGAGCACGCCAGGGCCAGTGCAAATCCGTCGGGGCTGCTGGCGAAGAGCATGGGAACGCCTTTGTAGTCGCCCGTCCAGCCAGTATTGTTTGCTTTGCCGTTGCCCAGGTGAGGAGCCAGCAGCGCGTGCAGCCGATAATCCCTCCGCGCCGCCGCACCCGTCTCGCCAGCCGGCCTCAGGTCAACAAACCGGACTTTCTGCAGCACCACATTGCGGTGCGGATCCGCGAAAACTTCTTTCTCTATGCGATACTGCTCATCGAGTTCGGTGTTTATTAGTCGATATGCAGGAACACCCGGCTCGACCGGCGTTACTTCAAAACGGCAATGCCGTTTTTCTTCCGAGAAAAAACTTGTCCCATCGGTGACAATCATCCCCAGCTCGCGGGTGCACGCCATATCCACCCGAGGATAGTAAATTTCATTCACGATTCCATGGCTCAGAGTGAACCACACGCGGCTGCTGCGATTGAGCGCCGTGCCAATCCCGGTTTTTGCGCTCGAAGTCCAGCGAGGCGGAATGCCCGGCCATCCCGGCGCGTAGAAATTTGAATCGCCCAACGATCGCTTCCTTCTTATCCGGAGAAGGTTATTGCAAGATGCTTGGAATACTATCAGGCAGGATCAACTTGCCGGATTGAAACGGCTAAGATTCAACCGGCCGTATTCCACCGGCCGTATTCAACCGGGGAAGACTCAACCGGCCGGATTCAACTGGCCCCAGTCGGCCAAGATAAAGCGCCATGCCTACCACCGCATCGATCCCCATCTCGTGCAACCGGTCGATTTCTTCCTGCGTCGAAATGCCGCCGGCGGCGATGAGTTGCTTCTGGGTCGCTTGTCGCAATTGCTGCACCGGGGCAATCGGAAGGCCGGACATCAGACCCTCGGTATCAATGTGGGTGTAGAGAAAGGCGCCACAAAATTCATCCAGCGCCTGCACCATTTCAAGCGGAGTCAGGGATGTGATTTCGCGCCAGCCGCGAATTGCGACCTTGCCGCCACGCGCATCTATGGCGAAGACCATTTTGTCAGCGCCCAGCTGGCCCGCGATCTGCGTGGCGAAGGCGATATCGATTCGGCCGTCCGCAATTAACCTGGAGCCTAGAATCACGCGCCGCGCGCCCAGTTCCAGCATCTTTTGTGCAGCTTCAATCGAACGGATTCCGCCACCGGCCTGGCAGGGAAGCCTTTTCACGAACAGTTCGATCAGGCGGGAATTCGGCGAGCCGCCGATGGCCGCGTCCAGATCAATCAATTGTACCAGCGGAAACGCTGAAAAACGCGCAATCCATTCTTCGAAATCATCGAATTCCAGCGCCTTCTTCTCCCCCTGGATCAGCTGGACAATCCTCCCACCCATGAGATCAATCGAAGGAATCAGCACGGAAACCTCATGGGAAGTCCGGCAACCACCAGATGCCGCTTCAGATCGGAGATTGAGGGCAGATCAAAATGCAATCCAAAATGAAAAATAGAGGCGGCCAGCGCGGCGTCCGCAGCCCCTTCCCGGAATACCCGGACGAAGTGTTCGGCGCATCCCGCGCCCCCCGACGCAATCACCGGAATTCTGACCGCCTGTGAAATCACGCGTGTTAACTCACAATCAAAACCCTCGCCCGTACCGTCGCGGTCCATTGAAGTCAGCAGGATCTCCCCCGCGCCGCGCGCCTCCGCATCCTTCGCCCACTCGACGGCATCTTTGTCGGCCGGAACGCGGCCCCCGGAAACCCAGGCTTCAAATCGGCCGCCGTTGCGCTTGGCGTCGATCGCCACAATCACCGCCTGCGAGCCGAACTTTTGCGCAATGCAGGTGATCAGCGAAGGATCGGCAATTGCCGCCGAGTTAATGCTGATCTTGTCCGCGCCCGCGTCAAAAAGCGCGCCCGCATCCGCAAGCGTGCGGACCCCGCCACCTACAGTGAAGGGAACGAACAACTCTTTGGCCGTTCGGCGGACAGTTTCAAGCAGCGTTGCCCGCTTCTCGTGCGTTGCCGTAATGTCGAGCAGCACAACTTCGTCCGCGCCCGCCGAACTGTGCGCCGCCGCCAGTTCAGCCGGGTCGCCGGCATCGCGCAGATCGAGGAATTGCGTGCCCTTGACCACGCGGCCCGCATCCACATCCAGACAGGCGATAATGCGCTTGGTCAGCATTGGCAGAAATTTTCCAGGATCCGCAGTCCTACCTCGCCCGACTTCTCCGGATGAAACTGCACTCCGAAAACATTTTCTCGCTCCACCGCCGCCGAAAAGCCGCCGCCGTATTCACATTCTGCGGACGTTGAATTCAACAAGGGAACGCGATACGAATGCGTGAAGTACACGAATGACCCGCAGGGAACGCCGCGTAGCAGCCGCCAGGCGTTGTTGCGAATCTGCAGGCTGTTCCAGCCCACGTGCGGCGACTTTACTCCGCAAGGAAATCGGCTGCATTCGCCTGGCCACAGCCCCAGCCCCGTAATCTCCGGCGCTTCTTCGCTTGAGGCGAGCATCCACTGCATCCCCACGCAAATCCCCAGGAAGGGAACGCCGCGTTCAATACTTTCAATGATTGCCTCGCGCAAGCCTGAATCGCCGAGCTCCCTGGTGGCTGCGAAGTGGCCCACGCCGGGCAGCACAATCTTCTCCGCTTTTGCCACCCGCGCTGGATCGTCGGTGACCACGGTCTCAGCCCCCAGATGATCGAATGCTTTCTTCACCGAAGTAAGGTTTCCCGCTTTGTAATCCACGATCGCGATCATAGAAGCCCTTTCGTGCTGGGAAGCAGGCGCGCCATCTGTCTGTCACGCCAGCACGCCGCCCGCAGCGCCCGCGCGAAAGCTTTGAACAGCGCTTCGATTTTGTGATGGTTGGAACGGCCATACAAGATGCGAGCATGGACATTCGCCTGCGCCCCGCGGGCGAAGCCATCAAAAAAGTCGTGCACCAGCTCCGACTGCAGGTCGCCGACGGTCCGTACCCGAACTTTCGTATCCACTACCGCCGCGGCACGTCCCGAAAAATCTACCGCCGCCAGCCCCAGAGTCTCGTCCATCGGCATCACAAAGTATCCTGCGCGCAAAATCCCGCGCTTGTTGCCCAGTGCCTCCGTAAACGCCTGCCCGAGCGCGATACCGGCATCTTCAACCGTATGGTGCTGGTCCACATCCAGATCTCCATTCGCCGCGAATTCCAGGTCGAACCCGCCATGATGCGCGAACAGCTCAAGCATGTGGTCGAAGAATCGGATTCCTGTCGAAATCTTGTACCGCCCGCGCCCTTCAATGGTAAGGCGAACTCGTATGCTGGTCTCTTTGGTAGTGCGATCAATCGCCGCCTTTCTCATCGCGCCACCTTCTCGCGCAACCCCAGCTCGGCAAAAACCTGGCGCAGGGAAGTGAGCAGCATCGCATTGTGCTCGCGAATCCCCACCGTGATGCGGACACAGTCCCGGCAACCGTGGTCACTGGACCGGTCGCGCACCAGGATTCCGCGCTCGCGCATGCCAGCGACAAAAGGCTGGCACCGATCGCCCAGATGCATCAGCAGAAAATTCGCCCGGCTGGGCCAGTAGCGCACGCCCCAGGCGTCCAGTTCACTTTCGAGTTCACTGCGTCCAGCCAGCGCCTGGCCCACGTAGTCTCGAACATATTCCTGATCAGCAACCGCCTCCGGCAAACATGCCAGTGCTACCGAATTCAGGTTGTACGGAGAACTCGCCCGCCGCAGCAGGCGCATCTGCCCGCCATTGCCCATGAGAACTCCGATTCTGAGGCCCGCCATTCCGTAGGCCTTCGAGAATGTTCGCGACACGAACACGTTCTCAAGGCCCCGCCATTTCGGAACCATGGTCTTCCCGCAGAATTCAAAATACGCTTCGTCCACCAGCACCGCAGCCTCGGGCGCCGCCTCGGCTATTTGCATCAGATCTTTCAGGCTGGCAAACGTGCCCGTCGGATTGTTCGGATTCGCTACCGCGATGAACCGTGTACGCGGTCCGACCTGAGCGAGAACGCTCTGCGTGGGAAATGTAAAATCTCTACTCGCGGGAATCGAAATAACTCGTGCTCCGGTCGCCGCCGCGTAAATTTCAAACATGGCAAATGTCGGCACAACAATCAGCGCTTCATCGCCACTCTCCAGATAAGTTTCACAAATCAGATGGATGGCTTCATCGGTGCCGTTGGTGAGCAGCAATTCCTCCGGCGGAATGCCGAAGTGAGCGGCCATTACAATCTCGCCCTTCCCCCGGTCGGGGTAACGGGCAAGCGTTTCGCCGTCCAGTTGCCGCAACCGCTCGAGCACCCGCGGTGAGCATCCCACGGTATTTTCGTTGAAGTCCAGGCGCAGGCCTTCACGGTTTCCCAGCGGCGGATGATACTCGTTCAACCCGCGTACCGGCTCTCGCGCCTTAAGCATCAGCACACCTCACCCGAACGGAATCGGCGTGCGCGCGTAGTCCTTCGGTTTCAGCAAGACGCACGACTGCTGGCGCAATTCTTCTCAATCCTTTTGCCGACAATTCTTGCATCGTGACCAGCTTCACAAAATCCATCACGCTCAAGCCGCCGCGAAACCTGGCCGCGCCCGCCGTTGGCAGAACGTGATTTGGGCCGCAGGCGTAATCCCCCGCCGCCTGCGCCGAGTAGTCACCTACAAAAACTGACCCGGCATTGCGCACCAGTTCGACATCGGACCTCTCAATCGTGATGTGCTCCGGCGCGATGCGGTTTGCCCAGTCAAAGGCCTGCCGTTTGGAGGAAGCGATCAGTATGGCGCCGCGCCTGGCGAGAGACTCGCTGGCGATAGCGTTCTCGCTTAGCGGCGCACATCCTCGCCCGCCCCCCCTCGTTTCTTGTGCCACCGACCTCGCCAGCGTTTCCGACGTAGTGATAAACACGGCCAGCGTCTCCGGATCATGCTCAGCCTGCGCCACCAGATCTGCAGCCATAAATGCAGCATTCCCTTTGTCGCTCACAATCACAACCTCGGTCGGGCCCGCCAGCATGTCGATGGCGCAATCAAATGACACCATTTTCTTGGCCGCGGTCACGTACAAATTCCCTGGCCCAACAATTTTGTCCACGCGCTCCACGCTCTCTGTGCCATACGCCAGCGCCGCAATCGCCTGCGCCCCGCCCATCTGGTAGAACTCGCTCACCCCCAGCATCGCCGCTGCCGCCAGCACTTCTGAACTCGGCCGTGGCGATACCACGCGTATATGTTTCACGCCAGCCACTTGCGCCGGAATCACCGTCATCAGCAGCGTTGACACCAGCGGGAACCGGCCTCCGGGTACGTAGCACCCAACCGAATCCAGGGGAAGAACCAACTGGCCGAGCCTGATTCCATTTACCGGGCGGGTCCATGCCTTCGGCCTTTGCCATTGGCAAAACTGCCGGATATTCTTCTCGGCCGTCCGGAGCGCGTTGCGCAATTCCGCCGGAGCGCTCTTCCATGCTGCGCGCAGCTCGGAATGACTCACTCGCAGTGCTTGCCTCGCTGCCAGCCCGTCCAAACTGCGCGCGTACTTCAGCAGCGCGCCATCGCCTTTTTGCCGGACCTCTTGCACAATCCGCCGCACCGCCGGCTCAACCTCATCCAGTCGTGAGCCACGCCGCGCCAGCGCGCCTACACAAGCTTCGGCCGCGGCGCCCTTGAGAATCCGCATTACATGACCACCTTGTTAAGCGGATACTCCACGATTCCCTGTGCGTTCGCTTCCTTCAGGCGCGGAATGACCTCCCACGCCAGCGATTCCTCGATTACCGTGTTTACCGCCAGCCAGCCGGGATCGCTCAGCGTAGAAATGGTTGGCCGCTTCAGCGCCGGCAGCACCCCCAGCACCCGTTCCAGGTCTTCTTTGCGGACATTCAGCATTAGGCCGACCCGGTCCCTGGCTTCCATCGCTCCGTGCAGCATAAGCGCGAGATTTTCCATCTTGCGACGCTTGCCGCAATCTGCCCACGACGCCTGGTTGGCGATGATTTGAGTGTTGCTTTCCATCACCGTATCCATGATGCGCAGGTGATTGGCACGCAGCGAGCTGCCGGTCTCGGTGACCTCCACAATTGCGTCGGCCAGCATGGGAGGCTTCACTTCAGTGGCGCCCCACGAAAACTCCACCCGCACGTCCACCCCACGGCTCGCGAAATAGTTCTTGGTGACGTTCACCAGTTCTGTAGCGATGATTCGCCCGATGAGGTCTGGCGGCTTTTCGTACGAAGAATTCTCCGGCACAGCCAGCACCCAGCGCACTTTGTTGCGGCTTTGCTTGGCATAGATCAGGTCAGAGACAGTGATCACCTCAAGCCCGCTCTCGATCACCCAGTCATGTCCGGTCAGTCCGGCATCGAGTGCGCCGTGCTCGACGTAGCGCGCCATCTCCTGCGCGCGAATCAGCATGCACTCGACTTCCGGATCACCGGTGGATGCCAAATACGATCGCGAATTGGTGTGGATGGGCAATCCAGCCTGCGCAAACAGCTGCAACGTGGCCTCCTGCAGGCTGCCCTTGGGAATTCCCAGCCGGATCTTCATCGCCCGCTCTCCGGCAGTAAGTGTGGCGCGGGCGCCCCCGCCCGCGAGTGTGGTGCGGGCGCCCCGCCCGCGAGCGTGCTTGTTTCTCGCCTGTCGACACATAAGAAATCGGCGAGCGCTCCCGGACCCACAAGCGCCTTGGTAAAGCACGATCGTGTCCCTTCGTGACACACCATGCCCGCGCCTTCGACTTCCACTTGGATCAATAGCGAATCGCGGTCGCAATCCGTCGACGCGGATACCACCTTCAACCGGTTTCCCGAAGTCTCGCCCTTGGTCCACAGTTGATTGCGAGTCCGGCTGTAAAAAGTAACATACCCGATGGCGCAGGTTTTCTCGAATGCTTCCCGGTTCATGAAACCGAGCATCAGAATCTCCCCACTGGCCGAATCCTGCACAATCGCCGGAACCAGGCCTTGCATCTTTTCAAAATCAATGTCCATATCAGTTCTCGCGGTTTTCATAGAAATCAATTCCCACAAGAGCTCAGAGTCGACGGCATTGCATCTTGTTTGCGTCTTCCTCGTGCTTCTGCCGAACAAACAAAAGGCCCGCTGGCTTTACGCTTCAGCGGGCCTTGAATCTCGTGTTTTGCTGTTTTTAACTCAGCCCCACACGCCCACCGCCGCGCCATGCGCGTGATGATGGTGGTGTTGGTGCTGGGTCAGCATGAATCAATGAGGCTACGTGAGCCGGCAGACTGAGTCAATCCGGAAAATCCGATGCAGACAATTGCTTTCTCAAATGGCCACTAGCCCCAGATGTCCCCATCCGGGGTGGCCAGACGCACGCCTGCCCATCCCGCGTAAGGTAAAATAAATTCACACCAAAAACCTGGAGACCTAATGGCCAAGATTGCCAAGACCGCAGACCGAAAAAAAGTGATGGACACCACCAAGAGCACCGACTGTCCCCAGTGCGGCAAGCCTACCCGCATCGTAAAACGCGTCAAGGACCGCGAGCGCGGCGTCCCCGGCGGCATTTTTATTTCCTGCTCCGCCTGCGAATTCTACGAGAAACTCTAGACAAACCGAGCTGAATCGCGATGGGGATCATTTGGCCGGGCTCAGGCTGGCATAGATTCCGCGCGTGTTCCGCAACAGCGTCATCACCGCTTGCTTTTCTACCGTGGTGTTCCAGGCTGAATTACTCTCAGCCGCTTCCATGAGCCGGTCAATCCACGCCATAAAATAAGCAGCATCCTGTCCTGGGTCCACTGGTTTTCCCGCGACCTCAACATAGATGGGGCTGGTGGTCGCATACGGATACAAATCAAGTACAGGATATTCGGCCTTGTCGCTCAATGCCCGCAACAGGCACCATCCGCTCTCCTGTACTGGAAGCGTGCCCATTACATTCGCGCTCTCGCGGTCGCCCGAAAGCTGCAACTCCTGCGTCACCTTTCCATTGCAGATGACTTGCAGGTGATCCATTGGCACTAGCGACCGTAACCATGCGCTGAACTTCACCGTCTGGGTCTGCGGCAATCTCAGCTCTCCCCCCACCTTCTGATCTTCCAGCGTGAAGCCCAGCAGCGGGCCGTTGGTGGCAAATGTTCGGCCATGCTTCAGAGAATCCAGCCATGCCCCCATTTGGATCTTGCCCTTCGGTACAGCCGCATACACACGGTTCAGTCCCACCGGCCCTCGCAATGAGGCGTAGTTGGCCATGGCATCGGTGCCGCCGGCCGCGGCCAGATGAAATCCGCAGTTCAACAACCTGTACCAAACCTCAGTCGTGGCCTTATGATCGCTAAATCCCAGGACTTCCAGGTAGTCCACTTTCCCCAGCGCCACATCCACCGGAAGTTCATCCGTCAATGGTGTGTTCTTGTCCCCAGGATCAGGCAGCAAATCGAACGGATGCGCATACCCCGCTAGCCCATGCTGTTCATGGGCCAGGTCCGCGATGACGGCATTCGGCGGAAACAGGCTCGCCACCGCTGTGTTCACGTAACCGGCATAGTCGGGGAACAGAAGATGGTCCGTTAGGTTGATCAGTCCCAGATGTCCCCAGTAGCTGGTGTGAAACTCCTGCCCGTGAAACAGCAGAGTACCCGCGGTTGACGCTGCATCCGGCGCAGAACGAAAGTAGCCGGAATCGGGAATTCTCTGCTCCTTATTTACGATCAGGTTTTCTACGACGGAAAGATTTTCGGCCTCTGCCCGCTGCACCAGTTGTCCGGGCGTATTGCGGTAAGTTCCGCCGTAGTTCATGTGCACATGAACGTCACCGCTCAACCATTGCCGGTCTGCTTCGGGAGGAAGTGAGAGAGGTTGGAGCTTTATCACGACCTGGTGCTCTCCGGATTCAAGCTTCAGCTGCCGCTGCTCGAATCGGTGCTCAAATCCCTTCATCACCTCGACTCGCACGTTTCCCGCCGGCACGACCACTTCCGCGTGCCCATTCGAATGAAAGTAATGGGATTCGAACGGCCGCTCGCTGCGCACATAGCTGTCATCGGCGTGCATCCATGCATCGTCCGGGGCGTAGGCGCGCCCGTCTTCGCCGGCCACTGAAATCCTCGCCGCAGTGCGCTTTCCCGCAGCATCGACCACGGCAATGCTTAGTGTGACCGTCCGCCCGGCGTAGCGGCGCTGCTTCGCTGCAATCTGTCGCTGCGCGCCTCCCAACACGTCCTGTATCCACAGGGAAGTGTTTCCCTCGCGGTTGGAAATGAAAGCGATGTGCCTTCCATCCGGCGACCAACGTGGCGATATGTTGTCGTACTCTCCAAATGAAAGCGGAACGGGGTCGCCTCCCTCTGAAGTCAATTCCCAGAGCTGCTGCCACTGCCTGCCCGCGTAAGAGGCGTAAACAATTCTCTTCCCGTCAGGAGAAAACTCTGGCCGCGCCTTCCATTCCGTTTCCTCGTAATGAATCTCACGGGCAGCGGCTCCCGCTTCCGCCTTCATTCGCCAGATTCCGCCTGTACCGTAAATGTGGCCCCGATTTGAAATGAAAAGAATCTCCGACCCATCCGGCGCCCAGGTGGGACTAATCTGGTGGTCGTACGCGCTGTAGTAATAACGCGGCAGCGCGCTGCGAGTCTCGGGCGTGAGCTGCTGGATATTTTTCAGCTCCCCGTTTTCAAAATCGCCCACGAAAATGTGGAATCGTCCGCGGTTCTGTGTTGAAACGAAGACTATGCGTTTGCCGTCAGGTGAAAATCTCGGTTCGACGTTTACTGAACCTTCACGGGTAAGCTGGTGGGCCTGCTTGCTTGCCAGGTCGAGCGCCCACAGTTCCAGAGCATCGTGCGCGTACTTAGCGAATACTACCCATTTTCCATCCCGCGAGCAGTCAGGTTGGTAATCGTATCCAGGCCCCTGGGTGAGTTGCTCTGCAACCTCGGATTCCGCCGCCTGTTGCCACAGCGTTCCAGCCATCGAATACACCAGCGCACGCGAATCGGGCAGCCAGGCTGCCGCGCTCGGCCCCGTGGTCAATTGCGGAAGGTACATTTCGCGGGCGTAATAAGGATGAGGAACGTCGATCTGCTTGAGCACCGGATCGCGTTGTGCCCAGCTGGACCCAGTGCAGCACATAAGCAGCACTACAGGGAACAATTGAAAAAGGCATTGTCCTCCGCTTCTCCGGAATTTTCTAAACCCTAAGTGTTTTCCCGTTTTTCTTCCTGCCCTCTCACTGATCTCGATAAAATGCCCCGGAAAAATGCCACGAACTCTGCCACCTGATGACGCGTCACCTGATCAAGCGTCACCTGATATCCATCCAACCCAACCCTGTCATCCTGAGCGGAGTGAGAAGTTCGCGGAGCGAAGTTCTCACGCAGTCGAAGGATTTCTCTTACCCCGCAGCATCAGCGCAGCTTTTCCTTCACCAGCGCCTCGATCCGCTCGAAAACCTGATCTTCCGAAAGCGAACTGGAATCAAGTACTGCCGCATCCATTGCTGCTTGCAGCGGAGAATTTGCCCGGGTCCGGTCCCTGCGATCGCGTTCGCGCAACTCCGCTGCCATCTCCTCCGCCAACGCCCCGTGCATATGTTGCTGCTCAATGCGGCGCTTCTCGCGAACTACCGGATCGGCATCCAAGAACACTTTTACGTCGGCATCCGGGAATACCTCGGTTCCGATGTCGCGGCCTTCCATCACCACCCCACCCTCTGCGCCTAACTCCCGCTGCCGGGCTACCATCCACTCCCGCACCCTGGGATGCACCGACACCCTCGACGCCCCCTCCGAAACGTCGAGCTCCCGTACCCGCTGCGTCACGTCCCGCCCGTCCATCAGCACGTGGTTCCCTCCCATGCTGGGCTCCAGCTTGATCCGGGTCTTATGCGCAAGGTCTTCGAGCGCCGCTTCGTCGTCGAATGAAATGTCCCATTCAATCGCCTTCAAAGCCAGGGCGCGATACATGGCGCCGCTTTCCAGATTGATGTACCCCAGTTTCCGGGCCAGCCGCGAAGCGATCGTGCTCTTGCCGGCTCCGGCGGGACCATCGATAGCAATGATTAATTTGCGAGAATTTGGATCGCTCATTTCCGGCAGTGATTGTACACGGACTGCAACCACCAACTGAATGCGCGGAACCTCCGTCGTTCAGCGCTATTTGTAAGTTGCTCCCCCCGTTCTCGCCGCCAGGCATCAAAATCACCAACCTCGTGTCGTGCCCTGAACTTGACCGGCGGTCTTGCTTCTGTTGCACTTACCAAAAGCCACATTTCCGCATCTTAGGAATCGATATGAGTATAAGAATGCTTCGCAACCGCGTTTTCGTGACGGTTTTGGCCGCTGGCCTGGTGGGCACGACGCCGGCTTGGGCGGTGAATCGTGAACTGGTCGAGCTGCAAACTCAGGTGCAGCAGCTCTCAGATCAGGTCACCACTTTGAAGCAATCGCTCGATGAGCGTATGGGCGTGCTCAAGAACCTGATGGACCAGAACACCGATTCCATCAATAAAGTCACCGCCGCAATCTCCAACATGCAGGGTGCTATGCAAAGACAGCAAAGCGATACCGGCACCCACGTGGACCAGCTTTCCGGCCAACTGCAGTCGCTCAACGACAGCCTCGATGAGCTCAAAGCGCGGCTCGGTAAAACCACCAAGCAGCTCGAAGATCTGCAGACCTCCCAGCAAAGCATGGCCGCACAGGCCAGCCAGCAGACCCAGCAGTTGGCGGTTCCTCCCCCGGACGTTCTTTACAACAATGCTCTGCGCGACTACAACGGCGGCAACGTTGACCTGGCCCGGCAGGAGTTTTCCGACTACATCAAGAGTTATGCGAATACCGATCTCGCCGGGAACGCATATTTCTATCTGGCAGAATTAGATTACCGCGCCGGAAACTATCCGCAGGCGGTCAAGGGCTATGACCAGGTCCTGCAGACTTTTCCCGATGGCAACAAGGCCGCTTCGGCGGAATTGAAGAAAGGCTTCGCGCAGATTGAGTCGGGACAGAAAGACGCCGGCGTCGCCACCCTGCGGCACGTGGTGCAGCGCTACCCCCGATCCAATGAAGCGGCCCAGGCCAAAGACCGCCTGCGTAAGCTCGGAGTAGCCACCGCCGCCACCGGCGCCTCCAGGCGCGGAGACTAGAGCATCAGCCGGACAAGAACCTCGATAAGAGCAAAGACCACGTGGGGGCCGGACGCCCGCGTCCGGCCAGGGCGGGTGGAAACACCCGCCGCTACATCGCCCCGACCCGCTGCCCAATCCCCGCCACCGACCTTCCCACCACCGGCGCAATCTGCCTCACCTGCGCCATCAGTTCATCGAACTGATCTGGATACAGCGACTGCATGCCATCCGAAAGCGCCTTATCCGGCTCATGATGCACCTCGATGATGAGTCCATCCGCGCCCACCGCAACCGCGGCCCGCGAAAGTGGAGTGACTTTGTTGCGCTTCCCCGTGCCGTGGCTGGGATCAACCAGAATTGGCAAATGGCTCAAGCGCTGCACCGCGGGGATCAGGCTCAGATCAAGCGTATTGCGAGTGTGGTCGGCGAACGTGCGAACTCCGCGCTCGCACAGGATCACGTTGTAGTTCCCCTCGCTCATTACATATTCCGCCGCCATGAGAAATTCTTCCAGCGTGGCCGACATGCCGCGCTTCAGCAGCACCGGCTTGCGAGCGCGCCCAGCGCGCTTCAGCAGAGAAAAATTCTGCATGTTGCGCGCCCCAATCTGGATCACGTCCGCGTACTCTTCCACCAGTTCCAGCGATTCGTGGTCAATCGCCTCGGTCACGATCTTCATGCCGTATCGTTCGCGGACCGCCGCCATAATCTGCAGCGCTTCTTCCTCGAGTCCCTGAAAAGAATAAGGTGAGGTGCGCGGCTTGTACGCCCCCCCGCGAAAGAATTGCGCTCCGGCGCGATGCACCCGCTCAGCAATGGCAAACGCCTGTTCGCGGCTCTCAATCGCGCATGGTCCGGCGATGATGGCCAGCCCCGGCCCCCCGAAGGTCGCATCGGTTCCCGAAAACGAGACAACCGTGTTGTCCTCCTTCATGTCGCGGCTGACCAGCTTGTAAGGCTTGGTTACGCGAATGACTTCCTGCACCCCCGGCATCTCGTCCAGCGTGCCCGGCTCGACTTCGCCCTTGTTCCCGGTGATACCAATAGCGGTGCGCTCCGCGCCCGGAATCGAATGCGCCCGGTATCCGAGAGATTCGATCTTGTCGCAAACCGCGCGGATGTCCTCCGCCCGCGCATGCGCCTGCATCACCACCAGCATGAGCTCTCCTTCAGGCCTACAAGTCTAAATGTGAACCCGAAACCGGGCAATGCGGGATGGGGTGAAAGTATCTGATGACCGCGAAATAAAAAATTTGAAAAGTGATGGACACCCCGTAAACCCTGCCATCCTGAGGCAGGAATGCTCTGGCTCCCCAGAGCATTCCAACGAAGGACCTATGCATTTGAATTCACCATCCCCCGCACCCGCGCATTCACTACTTCCCTTGCTGTCACCTGAAGCAGAAATAAACTCTGTCATCCTGAGCGCAATTGGTCGCGCGCTTGCGCGCGACCGATGGAGTCGAAGGACCCCCGAGGGGCGCGGAGCAACACGAACGATGCAAGGCGTTCATCGCGAGACGGTGCCGCTGAGGCTGGCCGTCTTTTCTGGCTTCCTGCAAGCAAGGGGTGCCCTGCCCTTGTCTCGCGATTTCTGCGAGACAGGGTGGAGTCTGTGATTTTGATCGGAGATCAAACGAATAGGAAAGCCAAAATCCCCCACCCTCCCGTAAAGAACGTCGGAAGGATAGGATACCGATTCAAGGACTTGCCTGTCCGGACTCCAGTTAGCCCTCCAACATTAGCCCCCGACCATGGTATTCGCCGCAGTGGGCTGCCGTCGGATCGGATCGTGTAGAGTTTTTGCGCACCGCCTGCAAAAAACTAAGGCCGCCATTCCGGCGGCCTTTTACATTTGCTTTTCCTGAAGGCTGAAAACTGACGGCTTAATCCCCCGCCACCGGATCCGCTACTTCGGCTTTGATCTCCGCCGCCCGCCCGTTTCCGTTCGCCTTTCCCAGCGCGCCCAGCGGAATGAATCCATTCTCCGCCACCACTGGCTTTTCTTTCAGCACCACTTCGCGATACAGCGACGCCATGCGCGCGTTGTATGCCGGATCATTCTTCTGCTTGGCATCCCGCGCCCGCGTCTTCTCTTCGCGCGCGTTCTTGGCGATGCCCAGCTTGTCCAGATCGCGTTGCTCTTCCTGGGTGACAATCCCGTCCCGCAGATAGAGCGAGTGCTCATTGGTTTCCATGCCCACGTTCTTGCCGCCGGCAAAAATCTCATGCCGCCCGTGCTCGTCGTACCACTTGGTCAGCGTGGCCGTCATGTGCATCTTTTCGATAATGTTCCGCCAGCCCACCCCTGTATTGTAAGCGCAGAATGAAATTTCTCCTTCCTGCGTCGCATACGGGATAATGCACTGCTCGGTGCGCCGGAAGTCGTAGTTGTACAGGTCCTGGAACCACATCCCCGCGATGAACAGGAAGTTCCAGCGGTCGTTGCGCCGCTTCATGACGTCGTCAAGGGTCCGGTCCGGTCCCACCTTGCCGTAGTTCTTGCCGGTGGCATTGAAATTCTTATCGAACTTCTTGAGCAGGTCCATCAACTTGAAATGCGTCGGCGACTTGAACGGATCGTAGTTCTTCATCAGGCACAGCGCCATCCCCGCAATCGTCAGGAATTTCCCGCGCGCCGCATCGTTGACCTTGGCAATGTCCTTGGCCAGCTGGTCCCCATGCAGGAACGCCGTCACCGGCACCGCCTCCTTGGTCTCCTTGTCGATCATCACCGCCATCCCCGTCCCGCAATTCGGATGACACCCGCAGCTTAGTTGGCCCCAGTCGTTGTTTTTGTCTTCGACGTGCATCAGGTCGGCCCAATCGCTGAAGGTGGACATGAAGCTGATGGGGAACCAGTCGCGGGCGGGTTCGCCCAGGCCAGTCTGGTTTCTGACGTCGTGGGCCAGGTGCGACAGCGTGTAGCGCTGCGCCTGACGGCGTTCGTCGGTGATGGCTTCGTCGCGTCCGGTGAAACTTACCGGCTGGAACGACAGGAACCCAATCTTCCGGGGATTATCCAAAGCGAACTGGATGATGCGTCCCACCTGCTCGTTGTTGATGCCATTGACGATGGTCACCACCGGCACGATTTCTACGCCGGCACGGTGCAGGTTGTCGATGGCTTTCAGTTTCACATCGAACAGGTTGCCGACTTTGCGGTGCGCGTTGGCGGCGTTGCCGATGCCGTCGAACTGCAGGTAGGCATAGCGCATGCCGGCTTCTGCCGCCTGTTGCGCGAACTCGAAGCTCTTGGCGAATTCGATTCCGTTGGTCGCAGCCTGCACGGAGTTGTATCCCACGTGACGGGCGTAGCGCACCGCGTCCAAAAAGTACGGAGACAGCGTGGGTTCGCCGCCGGAGAACTGCACGCTCATCTGACGCCGCGGCTTGATGGTGATGGCGTTGTCAAGCATCTGCTTGATTTCTTCCCACTGCAATTCGTGGACGAAGCCAACCTGGTTGGCGTCCATGAAGCAGGGATCGCACATCATGTTGCAGCGGTTGGTGAGGTCAATGGTCAGCACCGAGCCGCGTCCGTACTTCACCGTGGATGATCCGTGGTGATGCAGTTTCTCGTCGTTGTGGGCGCGAATGTCACGGCCGGGGAAGACGTCTTCGAGATGCTGCGAAAATTCCGTGTCGATCGACATCACGTCTTCGAAGCGCCC
>JBBSFW010000034.1:0-40506 GCA_038254805.1 Terriglobales bacterium | reverse complement strand
TATGCGGACGGCACAGAACCCGGCGGAAACTCGACTTGAACCCTCCAAGATCTCGGTTGTTGCGAATAGTGGCGGCCCAATCGTATTGACCACCAGTGCCGCGGAGTTCCAGATTCTGCCGTCCGGATACCTGCAAGCTCTGTTGTTAAAAGGTGGCCAAAAACTCAGCTTGGATGACTCTCGCGAGAACAACCTGGCCGAAAGCGACTACCTGGTGCAAGAGGGAAAAGAAATTCACTTCACATTGGATTTCGGCGAAACCAAAATTACCGAGGCTACCGGGAAGCTCGGCCGCGGCAAACGGGTGGAGATTTCATAGAGCCTAACGGGGCTTGCGCAATCGGCGCTTACTTCTGGGTCATCCCTATGGGCTTCCGCTTCTAACAGCACATTGTCTATCTGTGTGCTGACAATAATCAGTTCGCGCTTTAATTCCGTCTGGGCTCTGGCGGCGCGGAGTTCTGCTTCGGTCATTTCCCCTCCAGCATTCCAGCAATACCCCCAGCCAGCAGCATGGCGTCAGTGGCCCGGGTAACCGCTTCCCGAACAGGGTCCAAATTCAGTTGTGAATAGATTTTGGTTGCCTGAAGACTCTCGTGCCCCAAGCTCTTGCCGATGATGGGAAGACTCGCGCCAGTAGCAGCCTGCCAGCTTCCTAGCGTCCTGCGCAGGTCATGCAATCGAAGGTTTGTGAGTCCTGCGCGCTTCAGGATCCGGTTCCATGCTGTCTTGGGCTCAACTAAATGCCCTGTCTTGCCGCGGCCAGGGAAGACCCAGGGACCGATTGCATTCGCTTTTCGGTTTCGCAGGAGTTTTACCACTACGGGAGTCAGCGCAATTTGAATGTCTTCGTCCGCCTTAGCCTTTTCTGCGGGAATCAGCCATTCAGCCCGCGGCCAATTGATTTCATCCCATCGCATAGCCTGCACGTTCGCGCGACGTGCGCCAGTCAGTAAACTGACCAGCATGTAGTCGCGCATGGATTCGTTCGGTTCGTCCGCCAGTGCTTTAAAAAAATCCGGCAGCTTGGTACCGTCTAGGAATCGCTTGCGTTTGCGTTCCTTGAATGGCGGAATATTGCTGGCAGGGTTCTCGCCTTTCCATTCGGAGTGCCCGGACGCCCAATTAAAGAGTGCGCACAATAGCTCGATAGTCCGGTTGGCAGCGTATGTCCCTTTGCGCTTCCCGGTCCGAGGATCGATCGCGCCTATGTGCCGGTGTAGTCTCAAGACGTCGGGCTTGGTGAAGTCCGACATCTTGCGCATCCGCCAAGGCGAAAGATGACAGCGAAAAATGCTTTCGAGGTTATTCCAGGTGCGGAGCTCCCGCCCCCTGTCTTCGCCATAAGCTGCAAAGAATTCTTCAAGCGTTGCCTCAGCACGAAGCTTGCGGTGCTTATCTGCGGGATTCTTGCCACCAGCAATGGCAACATTCATTTCCATGGCACGGGTCCGGGCTTCATCGACCGAAAGAGTCGGGTAGGGTCCGATAGGAACACGCTCGGGACGGCCTGAAATCTTGCGGTAAAGCAAAAAGGTTTTCGAACCGCCACGGTTTACCCCGATAGCTAAACCGGGTACCTGATCGTCGTACCAATAACCGCGTTTCACTAAGGTGGGAAGCGGCAGTGTATTGAGGCGCCGAT
The DNA here is from genome assembly GCA_038254805.1 of Terriglobales bacterium. Lineage (GTDB taxonomy): Bacteria > Acidobacteriota > Terriglobia > Terriglobales > Acidobacteriaceae > Gp1-AA145. The sequence continues at coordinate 38,861 of JBBSFW010000034.1, read as the reverse complement.
GCGTAAAGCGGAAACGGCTGGTTGCTACCAGGTTGCTACCTTCGGCAGAGATTTCACGTGTTTTCGCGTGTTTTCGCGTGAGCATGATGGAACCAAGGATAGCCTCAAACCGCTACAAAATAAAGGGATTTGTGAGATACTGTGAGCAGCCGTGATCGGTCACTAGTCTGGCTACGAACCAGAAGGTCGGGAGTTCGAATCTCTCAGGGCGCACCACTTTTCCCATCATTTAGCAGTCAACGCCAAAACTCCGAAGTCCCCTGTAGTGAAAATTGTAGGACTCATTGCACCCCCCCGTAAGTGGCGCAGCCTTGTAGCGTTGTAAAGCTCCAGCCTGCACATCGCATTCTCGACGGCCTCCGGCCTCGGATGTACGTAACGCTGACTGATGAGAACGGAAACGTGGCCGCCAATCTTCTGGTTTGACTTCCTTCAGGATTCCGGGTCCGACAAGCTGGGACGGGAGCCTTCATTCGTTGACTACCGGATGGACCGTCCGTAAGATGAAGCGACTTCAAAGCTAGCCATCCCCAAAATGCTCGGCCAAACCATCTCGCACTACCGCATCATGGAGAAGCTGGGAGGTGGCGGCATGGGTGTGGTCTACAAGGCCGAGGACACGCGCCTTCACCGTTTCATAGCTCTGAAGTTCCTACCAGACGAAGTCGTGCGCGACCCGCAATCCCTGAGCCGCTTCCAGCGCGAGGCGCAGGCTGCCTCGGCCCTGAATCATCCCAACATTTGCACCATCCACGACATCGGCGAACATGAGGGGCGTCCGTTTATTGCCATGGAATTTCTGGATGGCGTTACCCTCAAGCATCGCATTGCCGGGCGCCCAATGGAGATCGACACGGTTCTGTCGCTGGCCATTGAGGTCGCCGACGCGCTCGACGCAGCCCACACCGAAGGTATTGTTCACCGCGACATCAAGCCCGCCAATCTCTTTATCACCAAACGCGGCCACGCCAAGGTGCTGGACTTCGGACTGGCCAAGGTGACCGCGATAGGCGTCCATTCCGACGCGGCTCTGGAAGACGCTACTGTGGAGGAGGGAAACCCGCATTTGACCAGCCCGGGCACCGCTTTGGGAACGGTTGCGTACATGTCTCCCGAGCAGGCCCTTGGCAAGGACATGGATGGACGCACCGACCTGTTCTCCTTCGGTGCTGTCTTGTACGAGATGGCGACCGGGGTCCTCCCATTCCGAGGCGAAACCTCGGCAGCTGTGTTTGATTCCATCCTGCACAAAGCTCCCGTGGCTCCGGTACGACTGAATCCCGACCTTCCGGCCGACCTCGAGCGCATCGTGAATAAAGCGCTAGAGAAAGATCGCAATCTGCGCTACCAGCACGCCGGCGACCTCCGCGCCGATCTGCAGCGTTTGAAGCGCGATTCGAACTCGGGCCGGGCGGCGGTGCCAAGCGAGCAGGAACTGCCGCTGGCCTCGAGCCTAAAGGTCACACCGGCCTCCTCTTCTGGGTCGGGTTCCGGATCACAACCCCGCGCCCGAACGAGCTCAACCCGCGCCTCCGCCAGTGAGCCCAGGGCGCCCGTTGCGGTCGAAGTCCCACATCGACCGCTGTGGAAGATTGTTGTGCCCGTCGTGGCACTCCTGCTGTTGACCGCGGCAGGCGCACTTTACTTCCGTTCATCTCGCGTTCATGCCATTACGGAAAGAGACGCCATTCTGCTCGCCGATTTCGTCAACACCACGGGCGATGCGGTTTTCGACGGAACGCTCAAGAAAGCGCTGGCTGTAGACCTCCAACAGTCCCCTTTCTTGAACGTGCTTTCGGACGAGCGGGTGCGGCAGACTCTGGCCTTGATGGGCAAATCACCAGACGAGCGGATCACTCCCGGCATTGGGGGCGAAATCGCTCAGCGCACGGGGGTGAAAGCCTTGATCACCGGATCGATCGCCGGCATGGGCAGCCAGTACGTGGTCACGCTGGATGCCATCAACGCCGCGACCGGCGACACGCTCGCTGACGTTCAGTCGCGTGCGGACACCAAGGAGCAGGTGCTCAAGGCCCTTGACAAATCCACTACTCAGTTGCGCGAAAAACTTGGCGAGTCCCTGACTTCCATCAAAAAATTTGACAAGCCGCTGGAGGAAGCCACAACGTCGTCGCTGGAAGCGCTCAAGGCGTTTACCTTGGGCGATGAGAGGCACAGTGCCGGGGATGATATGGCATCAATTCCGTTTTACAAGCGGGCCGTCGAGCTGGATACTAATTTCGCCATGGCCTACGCCAGGCTGGGCACCGTCTATAACAACTTTGGACAGTTGGTAACTGCTGAAGAATATCGCAAGAGAGCTTTCGATTTGAAGGACCGGACCAGCGAGCGCGAAAGACTCTACATCACCTCCCACTACTATGCCGACAGTGGCCAATTGGAGAAGGGTAACGCCGCCTACGAACTGTACAAGAAGACTTACCCCCGGGATGCTACCCCGTACGTAAATCTCTCAGTTACCAATCTGCAATTGGGCGAGTTTGAGACGGCACTGGAGAATGCCCAAGCCGCCATGCGCGTGGATCCCGATGAATCGCGCGGCTATGGCAATTCGGCCGGCGCGTACATGGGATTGAACCGGCTGGAGGAAGCCAAGACGGTTGCCCAACAGGGATTGCGGCGCCATCCGGAGTTCGTGTTCCTTCACGATACCTTGGCGACCATAGCGCTGGCACAGGGCGATCTTGCTACTATGGGAAAAGAGGACTCTCTCTGCAAGGCGCAACCGGACTTGGAGTGGGCAGTCTTCTTTCGCCATGGTGACCTCGCGGCGTCCCACGGGCAGCTCCGTCAAGCCGAAGAGTTTTATGAGAAGGTCCGCCAGGTTGGTCAGAGACTGCAGGTCAAGAGTGCGGAGGCATTCGCGGTGAGTCAGCGCGGATGGTTGCGGGCGCTGTCCGGGGACCGCAAAGAGGCAATTGCATCAGCCAATGCTTCCTTGGGGATTCTCCAGGATTACAACCAAAAACTCTTCGCAGGAACCATTCTGGCCCTCGCCGGAGAGAGCAGGAAGGCCCTCGACCTGGCAGACGAAGTCGCCAAAAGCCGCCCCGACGACGTTCTCGTGCAATCAGTTTACGCACCCCAGGTGCGGGCGGCGGCGGCGCTGAGCAGTGGCGACGCGGCCAAGGCGATCGAACTGCTGAAGCCGGCGACCGCCTACGATAAGGCGAACACTCAGGAGCCGTATATCCGCGGACTGGCATATTTGAAGACCGGTCGCGGTAGCGAAGCCGCGCAGGAGTTTCAGAAGATTCTGGCTCTCCGGAGCTTTGCTCCCGCCGACCCGCTGATGTCTTTGTCGCATTTGGGGCTGGGCCGCGCCTACGCGCTCCAGGGTGATTTCCAGAAAAGCCGCACCGCCTATCAGGACTTCTTTGCGCTCTGGAAAGACGCCGATTCCGACATCCCCATCCTGAAGGAAGCCCGAGCGGAGTACGCGAAGCTGCAGTGAAGCTCGTGTTCTCTTTTGGGCGGGCTTACGGAGGAATGGATGGTGACCGGTTCAGTTTAAACGAGCGGAAGGTAGGAACGTCGTCCGAGGTGGATTGCAGGGCAAGTCTGTTCTCGTAAAACTCCATTCAATCATTGCGTTGTCCGGGACCCTCACCTCGTACTAGATTCGCACCGTATGGATTACCCGGACCTGTCCTTAACCCTCCTTAGTGCGAGTAGGGGGTATTGTGTGCGCTCGTACCCCGCTCACTCGATTGCCTCTTAGTTCTAATCCTGCACATAATTTAAAAAAGGGGCGCGTTCATGCGTAAACGTGTGCTGGTTGCGGACGATCACAGTGTCGTACGGAACATGGTGTGCTCCATGTTTAAAGCACAAGGCTTTGAGGTCTCTGGCGCAGAAAACGGTGAGCAAGCTGTGAAGAAGGCTCAGGAGCTGCGTCCACATTTGGTGGTACTGGATTTGGCAATGCCTGTAATGAATGGGCTGCAGGCGGCGCGAAAGCTCAAAACCTTGATGCCAGCGTTGCCTTTGTTGATGTTTACCAATAATACCGGCTCGACGGTCGAGCGGGAAGCGAGAGCAGCCGGCATTGCGGCAGTAGTATCCAAGTCTGATCCGGCTGAAAAGTTGCTTACGCACGCCAATGCGCTTCTGAGCTGACTAATCCGTCAGTTTAGATTAGTTCCCCAAGGTCATTCTTCGCCCCGCGTCACTCGTTTTGCTGTAGAATTCACGGCGAGCCGCGGCCCCGTAGCTCAATTGGATAGAGCATCAGACTTCGGATCTGAGGGTTGGGGGTTCGACTCCCTCCGGGGTCGCCACACGTCCCATCTTTCGTAGCAGCCTCTTCTCTGGCTCCGAACCCTTTGCCGAAGCCAACCTCCTTCCTTTAAAGTCCATCCTTTAAGCGGGAGATCTTTTTGACTGCCAGCTTACCCTTTCGAAAGAAGGAGCAAAATGACAAGCCGTTTCTTGAGAACAAACTATTGTCGTTGGCCGCAACCCTCGCTCTTACGTTTACGTTGACGGCAGCTGCGCAGACGTCTGCGACCACCTCTCCCGGAGCCAGTTCACAAGAGAGCTTGCCTCCCGCTCCCCAAGGGCAGTCAACCTCGTCCCCAGCAAATCAAGCTGCAGGGCAAGCGGAAACTCAGGGCGGCGCGCAGGGGCAGCCAAACCAGGGTTCGGCCAACCAAGGTCCGGTCAATCCAGCTTCAACAACCCAGGGTTCGACAAATGATGACAACCCTCTGGGCCTGACGGATGATCAGAAGGCAAGGTTACGTCCCATCGTCGTGGATGAGAACCAACAGATGGAGGCGGTTCGCAATGATGCGGCTCTTCCCCAGGATCAGAAAGTCGCAAAACTAAATCAGATCCGTGACGCCGCTTCGCCGAAGATCAAAGCCATTCTTACGGTCGAGCAACTGCAGAAACTCGGGGATATGCAGCGCGCCCGACAGCAGCAACAAAACCAAAGTGCGTCCCCGCCCGAATCGCAGAAACCAAAGCAGTAACTTGCCTTTTGCCGAACAGCCACCTTTCGTCGACAGGAATGGTGGAAACGCTGAAGGTAGGTTCCTCCCCAACCATACGTCGTTCCCCGGCGCCAATTTCCCCTGTTCAAATTTCCCCATCCGCAGTAGAATTTTTCTCCAATCAGGTAAGTAGGCAATTCGGATACATTTCACTTTAACGAATAAAGGGGTGCATATGAAAAACCCGAAGCAGATAAGCCTGCTCACATTCTGTGTGCTGATCTTCTTAGCCTCGACTTCCGCAAAGCCCGCATGGCAGATGAAGGCCGATTACGTTGAGGCCTGCAGTTGCCATTTGTTTTGCCCTTGCTACTTCAACAATCATGCCGAAAATCCTCACTGCGAGTTCAATATGGCCGTAAAAGTACGTGAAGGTTATTCGGGCAATACGAATCTTGCAGGGGCGAAGTACTGGTTGACGGGGGATCTTGGTGACCAGTGGGGTACAAACAAAAAAGGAGAGTGGGTGGTTGTGTCGTTTGATCCATCCACGAGCAAAGAGCAACGGGACGTCCTGGCGCCCATGATTCTGAAGACATATGGCCTTGAATGGGGCGAACTGAAAGCGCAGGAGGCTCCCATCGAGATCAGTCGTTCTGGCGACATCGTTGACGCACGACTCGGTGGTGGCCAGATGGCTGCCATGAAGCTGAAGCGTGAACCGGGCGCTGACTCTAGGGGCGTGGTGCTGAAAAATGTGAAATATTTCGGAGCACAAAACAATGGCGGGTTCGAAATGTACCGTTCTCTCGAGCACAGCGCCAACGTGCAGGGACACAAATTCTCTTACTCCGACCGGAATGCGTTTTTAATTTCGATCGATACGCACGAGGGAGAGGCAGGCGGCATGTCTGGCGGTAGCAAATAAGGACGATAAAAATCCGCAGGCCGGGCCGCCGGGCTCTTCATTTCGATGCTGGAGCAGATTATGGTAATTTTGCGTATTCGATCCGGGCTTCGTTAAGAATGGGAATGTTGGGATCGGCATCTTTCCACAGGGCCAGAAAATCTTGGTACCTAGCGCGGGCCTTCGCCTCATCGCCGGAGAGCCTGTAGGCGCGGGCCAAGCCGAGGTGCGCCAGCGCTCCGGTCCAGCAATTCCAGACAATTCCGTTGTGATCGAGAATTTTCTGAAACTCGCCTGCGGCGGCGTTTCCTTGTCCCGCTGCCAGATTGGCCTGCCCGCGAACGTACACGGAATACATGCAAGATAAATTATTGATGAACTGAATTTGTGCCAGGTCTTGATTCCAAGCAGCCTGCAAACGATCGATAGCCGAGGCAAAGTTTTTAGTATTGAGATCGACTTGCGCTTGAATGGCTGGCAGCCAGAGCGACTGCACTTGTGTATCAACCGGAAAATGCCTGTCCAGCTCGCGCGCAAGAATCTTGGCCCGCGCTGAATCGCCAGACATGGCGAAAGCCAAAGCCGCCTCGATCTGCACTCCCTGACTCGCAGGAGCCGTGGACAGGGCTTCAGCGGCGAGACGATGCGCTTCTGGCCGATTACCGAACGCCGCTTCCCGCAGGGCGGCATTCTCCAGCCATATTGCGGCATTCTCTTTGCTGTCGGCGCGTACGGCAGACTGCGCCGCGCGGCGCGTAAGTTCGCGTGCGTGACGCAGATGGCCGTAGTAAGCCGCGGTGTCGGCTTCGAGCGCGAAACCAAAGTGTTCAGAATCGGACTGAGCTCGAAACCAGGCTGCCTGTTCCGCCAAGGTATTTTTATCCTGGGTCAGGAATGCGACACCGTACAGCGCGCTCCGTAGCACGTAATCATCGAGATTTTTCGCCAGCGCAGCTTCCTCAATCTGTTTTGCTTCGGGGATGCGCTGCTGGGCCAGAAGGCAATTCCCCAAATTCATGTATGGGCCGCCGACCTCCGGCGCCAGCCGCATTGCCTGGCGGTTCGCATCCGCGGCTTTATCATATTGGGCAAGCGACGCATAGGTGATCGCCAGACTGTTGTAGGCCGAATCTTCGCGAGGATATTTCTCGATCCATTCCTGATAGACCTGGACCGCCTTATCCAACTCCCCGCTAACCAAACGATAATAATCGGCCGCGATCGCCAGCCTCTCTCGCTCGCTGGCATTGTGGCGCAACTCAAACGCCTTGCCCAGATATTCGCTGGCCCGTCCCGTCTCGGCAAGACTGGCATAACCGCTGGCCAGACCGCGATAAGCGGCGGCGAAATTGGGATCAAGTTGAATAGCCTGCTGATAGTATGCGATGGATTGAGTGCTGCTCTTCTGCAGTCCCGCGCGGACGCCCAGGCTGAAGGCCTTCAAGGCCTCCAGGGATGGCGTGGTGGCCTGGCTCAGGGGAACATCGAATTTCTGCACCGTTGCCAGCGACTCGCCCAGTTCATGGCGCAAACCCGTGGCTGCGTGGCCCAGGGCATCGAGCACCTTTTCCTTGCCGGTTGCAGTGGCTTGCGTTTGCGCCAGCGTCTCTCCACTCTGACAATTCACCGCGTCCAATGAAAGTACGTACTGGCTGCCCAGCGTGACGATTCCGCCAGCAATGAATGCCTTGCCACCAGCACGCAGGCAGACCTCACGCGTCACATCCGGCGTTAGAGGCGCATCGCGGGGGCGCGTCATGAGTTGAAGAACTGAGGATACTTTGACGTCGGAAATAACGTTAAGGAAAGGCGATTGCAGCAGGGCGATGGTCAGCGTCTGTTTCAGAGTGTCATCAAAGACAGGATCGCCAGTCGAGTTGTTGAAATCCGCCAGTACGAGGGTATCTTTTTCGGCCAGTGCCTGGGCGTGGCGTGTGGGATAGTAGAGAAAAGCAACGACAATAGCTGTGGCCAGGATTGCAACAGCGACCAGAATTGCCCATGGTTTCGATTTGGCGGCCCGAAGCGTGCTGCGTGCGGCGGTGGTTGTCCGTAACTCCGCTGCTGCCGCCGTGAGTGGCCCATCCGAAGGCATGCTCCTTTCCAAAGGGGGGACAGTTACCACTCTTTCCGACTCGAGCCTCAGGCGTTGCAGGTCAGTCCGAATCTCGGCGGCGGACTGGTATCGCATCTCGCGATTCTTTTCCAGAGTCTTATTGATAATGCTTTCCAATTGCCCAGGAACTTGAGTGTTCAGGTGGATTGGCGGGACCGGAGCTTCATGCAGGATCGCTCCAAATGTGGATCCCGCCGTCTCGCGCTGGAAGGGCTGCCGCCCGGTCGCCATCTCATAGAGGACCACGCCGAAGGAGAACAGATCGGTTCGCACATCCAGCGGCTTGCCTGAGACCTGCTCGGGAGACATGTAGGAGACGGTTCCCATAATGCTAACGGTGGTGGTCAGATCGTCGTTCAACACCGGGGGAGCGTTAGAATCCATCTTGGCCAGACCGAAATCCAGGATCTTGGCATGTCCGCGCCGGGTGACGAAGATATTCGCGGGCTTGATGTCGCGGTGGACGATGCTTTGCGCGTGGGCCGTATCAAGGGCGTCGGCAATCTCAATCGAGAGTGACAGCAGTTCGTCGATCGGGAGCGGACGTCCGCCAATGCGGTACTTCAAAGTCAGTCCGTCGAGGAATTCCATGACCAGGAACCACCGGTCAGCTTCACTGGCGATTTCATGGATGGTGCAGATGTTGGGGTGGTTTAAAGCCGATGCGGCCCGGGCCTCGCGCCGAAAACGCTCCAGAGTCTGGCGGTCGCCGGCCACGTCGTCGGGCAAAAACTTGAGCGCCACGAAACGCCCGAGCATGGTGTCTTCGGCCTTATAAACCACACCCATGCCGCCCCCGCCGAGTTTCTCGATGAGGCGATAGTGCGAGATATGCCGGGTGTTCACAGGAGCCGGATCTCACTTCGTTGGGATGAGAATGTAGTTGGTCGCTGAGGGCAAGTCAACCAACCGGGCCGTGCGCCGCGCGAGGTTGGAGCTCGACGAAGTATCGGCATATATAATCCGGTTCGACACGTAACTAAACCGCACGGGGAGCCGGAATCGTCAGTGCGCGCGCAATTGGAGGCAAAAACTCAATTCTGGATTCGATATGCGCTGACACTCGCATTTTTCATCATTCCGTTTCCCGCATTAGCGAAAAGACTAAAGCCTCCTGCAGAGGTGGCGCCCAGGCCTGCGCAGTCTGAATTGCAGGTCGGAGCGCTGCGGTTGCGTCGCTGCAAGAAGGCTCCAGCTTATTGCGGCCATTTGCTCCGCAAGCTTGATCCCACCGGGGCGGTAACGGGGGAGATCAATATAGGATTTCAATTTTATCCGCACCTCGATTCCGCCACACCACCGCTCGAACCAATTATCGCGATGGAGGGAGGCCCGGGATATCCCTCCACCCAAACCCGGCACAGTTATCTTGCCCTTTTTCGTCCATTGATGGATCATCGCGACCTGCTGCTTGTGGACAACCGCGGCACCGGTCTCTCTGGGGCGGTGAATTGCCCGCTGCTGCAGCGCGAGCCGACTGCGGCTCCGGAGGGGATTAAGGAATGCGGCATCACCATGGGGAAGACAGCATATCTGTACGGAACCGCAGCGGCGGCCGATGACCTCGCCGCAGTGCTCGACGCTCTGCACGTGCCGGTGGCTAACCTCTACGGTGACTCTTACGGAACGTACTTCAGCCAAACCTTCGCCATCCTTCATCCCGAGCGCCTTCGTTCGCTGGTGCTTGACAGCGCGTATCCCGTGGTCGGGCTTTCCCCTTGGTATCCGGAAATTGCCCCAACTTCAAAGCAAGCCTTGAACTATGCCTGCCAGCGCTCGGCCAGTTGCCGTGACTTGGCGGGGGATTCGGCGTCGAGAGTCGGTGAGCTTGTGCGACAGGTTCGGGAGCATCCGTTCTCCGGGCAGGCGCATGACGGCGACGGCGGACTCCAGCAGGTGACGGCCGACCCGGCCAACATCGCTTATTTGCTGTACGGAAATTCGACCACGTCAGTGCTCTATCGCGAACTGGATGCAGCGGCACGCGCCTATCTGCAGCGCAATGACAAATTACCCTTGTTGCGAATGCTGGTCGAGAACAAGCACATGGGCGAATCCGGCGGACCAGGGGCTTCTATTAAGGAATACAGCGCGGCGATGTTTGTCTCCGTAAGCTGCACTGACTATCCGCAGATTTATGACATGAAATCTCCGCCAGATGAGCGCAGGGCGCAACGTGCTCGTGCTTTTGCCGAGAAACAAAGTGCCAATCCAGAACTCTACGCGCCATTCACCATCGATGAATTCAATGCCATGCCTCTGGACACCAGCGTCCTGAGCCTCTGCCTTGAGTGGCCGCGGGCGCCGGAAGGTTTTCGCTCGGGTCAGCCGGTGCCCGCGGGCACGCCTTTTCCAAAAATTCCGGTGCTGGTGCTGACCGCGGATCTGGATACTCTGACGCCCTCTCCGCAGGCAACCAGCGCCGCGGCGCTGTTTCCCAATGCACGCGAGGTCAGCGTGCAAAATAGTTTTCACGTGACCGCATTGCAGGACCCGGATGACTGCGCGTCGCTCATCGTCCGCCGCTTTATGCAGGAACTTAGTTCCGGTGATACCTCGTGCGCGCGCAGCATTGCGGAGATTCACCTAGTGCCAGACTTTGTCTGGCGATTCCAAGACCTGGCCCCGGCCACGGCCTCGCCGGGCAATGAGGCCACTCCCGACGAGCTCCGAATCGCGACCGCAGCGGCGTACACCGTGGGTGACGCCCTGGAGCGCTGGTGGGTGAACACCACCGGCAAAGGTGTGGGTTTGCGCGGCGGAACTTTCAGTTATCGAACTTCAGGCAGCCATTCGCTTTACAAATTTAAACACTTGAAGTGGGTTGAAGATGTGGCGGTCTCGGGTGAAGGCGACTGGGACTACAGATATCCGGGTCCGATCAAGGTCAGAATCAAGGTCCACACCGGCAACGAACGCGGGCAACTTCAGATGACATGGAATTACCGGACTCCGCAGGTACAAGCGCGAATCACCGGCAAAATGGGAAGACGGACTCTCACCGCCACCATATACGCTCCGTTCTGACAATTGTGTTCCCAGGCTAATAGTCCTCGTCCATGGATTCCCCCCACCTTGGTGCCACGCGGGTGTCACTGTTCAGCTATATCCAGCAAGCCAAAGAAAAGAGTTAAATCGCATCAGTTCCGAAACGGGACTAGATTCCCAAATGAGCGTGTACGCTTTGCAGACGGTAGAGTCAGCATTGACACGCACTGAATAAAAGTTGTTTCAGCGATCGAAAGTCGCCTAAGTGGTAATCCCGATGCAAAGTAGGAAGACGCTGCGAGATTTAAAAGGCTGGGGTTAACAGGACTTATCGCAGAAAGTAGGAATGGTCCTACAATCGAACAGGTTTTGCAACGAACGAGCATTCAAATGGGACGAGTAGCTTTTTTGGCATTGCTGGCACTGGCGCTTTCCACAGCGTCGCTGGCCAGCAGCATTGGAATTAATAATTATCAGAATTTCGGAACGGTCAAGGCCGGTATGGTTTCGACTCAGCGAGCTTTGGGTTGGATTACGGTTACGAGGGGCTCGTTGGCCGGAGGAACCGTCATGATCGCGGGGACTGGCGGCAGGTTGTTCTTAGGGAGCTTTAATAATGACTTTAGCTTTGGGATGGAGCGGAATCGCGCGATTAGTGGCGATACTATCTCGACCCCTGAGCCTGGCACGCTTGGATTGCTGGGAACCGGGCTCCTGGGCCTGGCGGGCATCATTCGCCGTAAGGTGCGTTCTTAAGCCGGAACCAGCTTTTTAACCAACAAAACTACTTCTCAGGAAGCCGTGCCGGAAACGCCAGGGTTTCAAAATTCCTGTTTCGTTAGACCCTCTCTCATCTGCTTATCGCGCCTTCCATTACCGCGGTAATCCTCAAAAGCCTTTACGCATTGACCCTCTGCGTGACTTCTCCTTAGATTTCCAACAGGGGGTCGTAATGAAAGATATCCACGAGGTACTGCGGCGCAAGCAAGCAAAGTACGTCCAGTTGGGAAAGCAAATCGAGATGCTGCAGCAGGCGGCCGAAAAGCTTCGCGAGGTCGCGCCCCTGCTGGCGGAAAACGAGGATGACGACAGCGCCATATTGGCTGACGTAGAAGAGCCACGCCAGGCCTCAGCCCAAGCGGCCACCGCCCAGGCACAAGGCCCCGCTGCACCTAAACCGGTTATGCGTGGCATTGCACCTCGCTGGCCGTAAAAAGACTTCTTATCCCTGCGTTGGGGCGGCGCGCACTTCTGGTTTCTATGGGAGGAGCTTGCCTTCCAGACCAGAGTGCCCGATCTCGCAAACTATGGGCTGGTCGCCCCTTGTCGCGACCGCAGCTTGATGAGTGCCCGGGGGCGAAAAGAAATTCGAATCCGTGCTGGCGCGATCCGAGCAAACTGGGGCGCTTCCTGATCAGGACTGTGGCTTCCATTTCTTCAGGAATTCCAACAGGTCCTCGGGTCCGAGGGCGCGCGCACGTTCGAACTCACCATTCTTTTGGCTGTAAAGAAGCTTGCCGTTGATCTCAAGAACCGCAAGTGCGGGGATGCCGCGCTTCATTGGCACCTGATATTCGTTCATGAGATCCTGATTCCGGTCTCCCTTTCCGACGTCCACGTGAACAACTTCGTAGCTCGCCGTCACTACTGCGGCGATATCCCGGCGCTGGAATGCCCTGTCAAGCACATGGCAGTCATAGCACCAATCGGCGCCGAAAACTACCAGAAGACGTTTGCGCTGCTTAGCGGCGCGGGCGAGAGCCTGACGAATCTCCTCCCGCGCATCTGCGGTCGGATAGATCTTCTCTTCGAGCGAGAGCGGTTGCTCCAGCCGGGTGGCATCTGTCCGCTGCGCTGCAAGCAGCTTCCAGCCTAAGCCTTGCTGCTGCCACAGCTGCTCTTCGGAAACATAGACTGTTCTACCGGCGGTCCGGATCTCCGCCTGGAAGGAGACCTGCTGTACGCCGGGCTGCGGAGAACCCGATTGCACGATCTTCAGGTCGATCCTTCGCGCTTTTAACCGGGTCCAGAAATCAGCCTCCGCATCCCCATTCAGTTCGGCGGATCCGACGGAGATTCGGGCGGGCGGCGTGCTGCTATAGTGTGCGCGGACGGCGGCAAGGTTGCCGCGCACTACGGCCGTTTTCCAGGCCTCCAGCGGCGCGAAACCGCTGTCTTCGCCGGAGCAGTTGGCCGCAGCCCCGACAAGCACAGCCGCAAGCAGAAATCGACGTCGCATCGCTTCAGTATAAAAAAAAGGATTTGATTACTGTATTCTCGTTCCCAGCCATGGCCCGGCCGGACATACAAAGTTTATCTTGGGGGATGCCTCTGGCGGTGATTTCTGCTGTGGCATTCGGTGTCGTGCTCCCATTTTTCTGGCTCGGGATTCCTTCCGGGCACGACTTCGAGTTTCACTTTAATTCCTGGATCGAAGTTCTTGATCACTGGAAGCATGGGGTTGCGTATCCCCAGTGGGCGGCTTGGGCCCACAACGGGTACGGGGAGGCGAGATTCATCTTTTATCCACCGGTTTCCTGGACTTTGGGAGCTGCTCTCGGCCTGCTGCTTCCCTGGAAACTGGTCTCCGGAGTCTACATCTGGATCGCGCTTACTCTGGCCGGGAGCTCGATGTACACGCTGGCACGCCGCTGGATGCCGCGAAGCGAGGCCGTTTTCGCTGCAGCCGTATATTCCGCCAATCCTTACCACCTTGTGATTGTCTATTGGCGGAGCGCCATGGCCGAATTGCTGGTTGCCATTTATCTTCCGCTGCTGCTTCTTTTAATTTCGCGATCCGAGGAAGAGGGCACGCGCGTGGTCGCGCCCCTCAGTATTGTGATGGCGCTTGGTTGGATCACGAATATTCCTGGCGCGCTGATGATGAATTACTCCCTGGCGGCGCTGGTGCTTTATTTAGCCGTATCCAGGCGGTCCTTGGCTCCGCTGGCTTACGCAGCCTTGGCGGCTGCTCTCGGGGCGGGCATGGCAGGTTTCTATGTCGTTCCAGTTGTCCACCAGGGTTCGTGGGTGCACATTGGGCAAGTATTCGCCCCGGAGCTGCGTCCGCAGGACAACTTTCTTTTTGCGCAAACTTCTCATGCCGATCACGACCGCTTCAACCTGCTGGTGTCGATTATCGCCATGTCACAATTGGCAATCACTCTGGGCGCGCTGTTTCTTCTCCGCCGAATACGCGACCGGCCTGTTTGGCGGATGTTGCTGTGCTGGACGGGGGTCTCCGCGGCTTTGATGTTCGGGGCGGCTTCGGCCCTGTGGACGTACTTGCCTGAACTCCGCTTTGTGCAGCTTCCATGGCGATGGCTGCTCTGTGTGAATGTTCCCTTTGCTCTGGCGATGGTGATGGCGCTGCGCAGTTGGTGGTTCCGGGGGGTGGTTTGCGCCGTGTCCCTGGGGATCGTATTGCTATGCTGGCATCGAGTGCAGGTTCCCTGGTGGGATAACGCTTCCGACATTCAGGAAATGCTCGACAATCAGCATGACGGCCTCGGCTATGAGGGTACCGATGAATATGTTCCTACGACAGCGGATACGAGTGAAGTGGATGACAAAGCGCCGCAAGCACAGTTTCAAGGTAAGGGCAAAGCCGAAATTCACATCAGTAGCTGGCAGCCAGAGTCGAGAACGCTGATCGCAAAGGCCAGTACAAGAGGAAAATTGCTTCTACGGCTCTTCAATTATCGTTTGTGGCACGTTGAGGTGAACGGACGCCCGGTCTCGACGGAAAGCGAAGATTCTACCGGGCAGATGGTCATACCCATCGTCAGCGGCGAGAGCCGCATTCACGTCTGGTTTGTGGGCGGCTGGGATCGAACGCTGGGAATTATTATCTCCGTTCTCGCGCTTTTTGCCGTCGGCACTGGGTTCGCGATGGGGCGGCGGCGGAGCGCGATGACTCCCGCATGAATCGTGTTCTGATTGCCACCTCGAACCCGGGCAAGCTGCGTGACTTCGCTGGAGCGGCACTGCATTATGGAATTGAAGTTGCCCCAATGCCGGGCTTCTCTTCCTTTCCTCCCGTCATCGAAGATGGCCTGACTTTCGAGGCCAACGCTCGTAAAAAAGCCGAGGCTTACAGCCGGCATGTTCCAGATCAGATGGTGCTCGCCGACGACTCAGGTTTGGTAGTGGATGCCCTCGGCGGCACTCCGGGCGTCCACTCTGCCCGGTACGCGGCTGATGACGCTCACACCGCGGAAGCGAACAGCAATGATGCAGCCAATAATGCCAAACTGATCCGCGCTATCAGGCAGGTGGCTCCCGAAAATCGCACAGCAAGATTCGTCTGCTGGATTGCCGCGGCGCGGGATGGCATAACTTCAGCCGTATTTGAAGGCAAAGCTGAAGGAACCATTTTGGACGCGCCCCGCGGTTTAAACGGCTTCGGCTACGATCCTCTGTTTTATTTTCCGCCGGTTGGAAAAACCTTCGCCGAGCTGAGTGCCGAGGAAAAAGCCAAATACAGTCATCGCGGAATTGCTTTCCGGAAATTTCTCGAGTGGTGCTCGTCATCGCCTTGCGGGACCACAGCCGAGGCGAGCCTTTCTTGACTTCCTTTCTCTCCCCCCAACATAATAAAAAGTTCGCTGTTCATCTCTGAATTCATAAGGAAGCCCGTGGCATCATCTCCCAGTACAGCGGCTCCAGCCGGCGTGAAACGCGGCGTGGCTCCGCTGCGCGCGGGACAAGGGCGTTCCTTCTTGCTGCGGCGATTGCACTCGATCACGGGAATTGTGCCCATTGGCTTCTTTCTGGTTGAGCACTTCCTCTCGAACGCATTCGCTACCAGGGGGCCGGGCGCTTACGCAAAGCAGGTTGAATTTCTCAGCGGCTTCCCGTTCGTTATCGGACTGGAACTGTTTGGCATCTGGCTGCCGATTCTCTATCACTCGCTGTACGGCTTCTACATCTGGTACCGGGGGGAGAGCAATATCGTCGATTATCCCTGGAGGGGCAACTGGATGTACGCCTCGCAGCGCTGGACCGGGGCCCTCTCATTCTTTTACATGGTTTGGCATACCTGGCATCTGCGCTTCAGCGGGGTCCACATTCTGACCTATCCCGCGTCGGCATTTGGCAAAGTGCAAATGGAGTTCCATAATCCGCTGATTGTGGCTTTTTATGCGCTCGGGATTTTCTGCGCCTCATGGCATTTTGCCTATGGGCTATGGCTGTTTGCCGCCAAGTGGGGGATCGCGCAAGGTCCAATTGCGCGCCGGCGCTGGGGATACGTTTGCTTCATCATTGCGGTGGGATTCATGGCGGTGGGCGCGGTCACAATGTACTCGTTCCTGAGCACGCCACAGCAGCCAATGCACGGCGACACAATGCATCAGTTCGATTCGGTTACCCGGCGTTGACTCTCTGTGATACTTTGCGTCCTCTGTGGTTCACGCCTTTTTTAACCATAGAGGACACAGACGCTCGCAGACAAAAAGCTTAAGGCCTGAATGGCGGCTAATCCAAAAATCATCGTAGTGGGTGGCGGGCTCGCCGGGCTCTCAGCGGTTATCAAAATCGCTGAAATGGGCGGCCACGTAGATCTCTTCTCCATTGTGCCGGTCAAGCGCTCGCACTCGGTCTGCGCGCAGGGCGGGATCAACGCCGCCAAGAATTTGAAGGGCGAGGGCGACTCCACCTGGCAGCATCTCGATGACTCGGTTTATGGCGGAGACTTCCTCGCCAACCAGCCTCCCGTAAAAGCCATGTGCGACGCCGCGCCGGGAATCATCGACCTGCTCGACCGCATGGGCGTGCCCTTCAACCGCACGCCCGAAGGACTTCTCGACTTCCGCCGCTTCGGTGGCACGCTGCACCATCGCACCGCGTTTGCCGGGGCCACAACGGGCCAGCAGCTTCTGTATGCGCTCGATGAGCAGGTGCGGCGATACGAATCCGAGGGTAAAGTTACGAAGTTCGAGTCGTGGGAATTTCTTTCTGCAGTGCTCGATTCCAACCGCGTTTGCCGCGGCATCTGCGCGATGGATTTGCGTTCGATGGAGGTCCGCACCTTCCCCGCCGACGCAATCATCATCGCCACCGGCGGCATCGGCGCGATTTTTGGCAAGAGCACGAACTCGGTCGTCTGTACCGGGTCGGCGCAGTCGGCGCTGTATCAGCAGGGCTGCTACTACGCGAATGGCGAGTTTATTCAGGTCCACCCCACGTCGATTCCGGGCGAAGATAAATTACGCCTGATGTCGGAGTCAGCACGCGGCGAAGGCGGACGTGTTTGGGTCCCGAAGAGCCAAGGCGACAAGCGCGATGCCAACTCCGTCCCGGAAAACGACCGCTGGTATTTTCTCGAAGAGTGGTATCCGAAGTACGGCAACCTGGTTCCGCGCGACGTGGCTACCCGCGCAATTTTCAAAGTAGTTTATGAGCACAATCTCGGCATCGACGGCAAGCCGATGGTCTATCTCGACCTGACCCATATTGACCGGGCCACGCTCGACCGCAAGCTCGAAGGCATTCTGGAGATTTACGAGAAGTTTGTTGGGGAGGATCCGCGCACTACGCCGATGAAGATTTTCCCCGGCATGCATTACACCATGGGCGGTCTATGGGTGGACTTCAACCAGGCGACGAACATTCCGGGAATTTTTGCCGCCGGCGAGTGCGAATATCAATATCACGGCGCCAACCGCCTGGGCGCGAATTCGCTGGTGTCGTGCATCTTTGGCGGGTTCCAGGCCGGACCTAATGCCGTTCGCTACGCCCGCAACCAGAAAGCGGCCGTAAACAACGGGCACTCCGATGCCGAGCGAAAGCGACAGGAAGAAATCAATGCTGGGGTGATGAGATCCGAGGGCGAGGAGAATCCGTTCCGGCTGTGGCGCGAACTGGGCGAGCTGATGACGAAAGATTGTACGGTCATCCGCTACAACAAGAATTTGCAGCAGACTGACGCCAAGCTGGTCGAGTTGCTGGAGCGCTTTCGCCGCGTGAACTTGAGCGACCGCTCGATGTGGGCGAACACGTCAGTTGTCTTCACCCGCCAGCTTTACAACATGCTGCAATTGTCGCGCGTGATTGCGCAGGGCGCCCGCATGCGGGATGAGTCACGCGGCGCGCACTACAAGCCCGACTTCCCAGAGCGCGATGACAAGAACTGGCTGAAGACTACGAAAGCCTGCTTTGCGCCTGATGCGGATGAGCCTAAGTTTGAGTTTGAGCCGGTGGATGTAAGTTTGATTCCGCCAAGAGCGAGGAAGTATTGAGGGAGGGGTTCGTATCAGGGCACGTCTTCAGATGTGCCGATCAGCCGCCGGCTTCCTGTGGGCTTTAGCCCCTGCGGTACTTCGTCGAGATCAAATCCCCGCATGAAATAGTCGTACTCCGCTGGACTCTTAGCCAGCCGTCGCTTGACCGGATTCATTGCGATGTATTCCCGAATTCGGGCGAGGGCCTCCGGGCCATAAATCCGAACTTCCGAAAATCCCCGCTCCCAAACCGGTGGGCTGAATCCAACTGCCTACCCGCGAGGAATGTAAATCCGCCTTTTTGATGAACTGCACTGCGCGCTCAATGCTGATTTCGTGCCCGACCGTAATGAAGGCATGAAACTTTGTGCTACATTGTCCCCCTTAGCTTCGAATACTGAAGGGGCAAGAGCAACGCTCGGGTATATACTCTCCGAAAAAGAGCGGAGATAATCCAAATAACCGAAATGATTGACGACAACAATATGCCGCCGGAACTGGACGACCAGTCACCTCAGAAGTTTTCTGGGCGAACTGTACGGGAAATCCACGTCGATTTTCTTCTCGAAGAGGAGTTCAGGGCGAATCCGAAATTCCTTCGGAACTTCATTGAAGCTGCGGATCAGCACGACATACCCGTTGAGATTGAACGTGTTGAGCACTCGGTTTCAGACCAATACGGTGAAGCCGATCTCATCGTCGTTTACAGGCGGCTCGGCGGGAGTGAGGAACGGATTGCCATCCTTATTGAGGACAAGATTCGGGCGATTTTTTAGCCCTTTCAGCCTGAGAGGTACCACAGGCGAGGGAAATCTGGAATAGGTCGCGAGTGGTGCCAATACTGGACGTGTCTGGTCGCGCCAGCGAGTTATATCAAACCAAACCACGGGTTCGATGCTGCCTTGAAACTGGAACAAATCCAGGAATGGCTGGCCGTTGACGAACCCAAACGGCACGAGTTTAAGTCTCGGGTAATTGAACACGCAATTAAGAAAGCATCGATAACCGGGGTACAGGTTGTCGATCAGATAATGACAGACTTTCGGACAAGCTACTTTGCATTCTTTAACGAATTTTTTAAAGATATGCTCCACGATGTTGGGATGCGAGTACCGGCACCGACTTATAAGGGAGATACTTGCTTCGAGGTTTGAAGTGCGCTGCTGCCTAAAGGCGCATACGTCAATCACAAGTCGCCCTCAGGCTTTGTGGATCTCACATTTCCAAATACGGCAGCCGTACACCTGAAACCTATAGAGCCATACTTGGAACCATGGATGAAGATTGAGCAGACAGGTAAGAGCGCTGCGGTACGGCTCGAGGTCTCACGAATCGAGCGATTTGATGAGTTCAATCGGGAGCAATCCACAGTGGCAGAGGGATTGTCGGCCGTTAAAAGATTACTTGCCTTCTACACGCGCGAACGCGTTCGATTGGAGCCGGTTTTGGAGAGTGCGCGTATTCGTGTCGCTTCGCTGAAAATGCGGGAGGGAACTTAACTGGACATTCTTCGTTCAAGACCGCGGCATTTTTGATCTAGGCTAAGAGTTAATGCCCTCCAAATCCGTTCTCTTCAAAATTCGTCGCCAAACCTCCCCCAACGATAAACCTCTCTGGGAAGAGTTTGAGCTTGCCTGGCATCCGGGGATGAACGTGATCTCCTCGATGATGGAGATTGCCCGCAATCCAGTCACGCGCGACG
The DNA here is from genome assembly GCA_038254805.1 of Terriglobales bacterium. Lineage (GTDB taxonomy): Bacteria > Acidobacteriota > Terriglobia > Terriglobales > Acidobacteriaceae > Gp1-AA145. Next base: position 18,967 of record JBBSFW010000034.1, on the reverse strand, counting down.
GTAAGCCGACTACTCCCATCACCTACGACTCGAATTGCCTGGAAGAAGTCTGCGGGTCATGCGCCATGCTCATCAATGGCAAGGCGCGCATGGCCTGCTCGGCGCTGGTGGATAGATTCGAAAAGCCGATCCGACTGGAGCCGCTTTCGAAGTTCCCCGTGATTCGCGATTTGGCGGTCGATCGCAGCGTGCTGTTTGAAAACCTGAAGAGGGTGAAGGCGTGGGTGCCGGTGGATGGCACTTACGATCTCGGCTCCGGCCCGCGAGTGACCATGCAAGAGCAGGAAGAGGCGTATCCGCTCTCGCGGTGTATTTCCTGCTGTATCTGCATGGAGGTCTGCCCGCAATTCAACGAGGGAACCGGCTTCGTCGGGGCGGCGGCCATCTCGCAGGTGCGATTGTTCAATACGCATCCGACCGGGGCGGCCCTGAAACGCGAACGACTGCAGGCCCTGATGGGCGATGGCGGTATCCAGGAATGTGGCTACGCGCAGAATTGCGTGGAATCCTGCCCCAAGGACATTCCACTGACCCGGTCCATCTCTGAAGTCGGAGGCGCGGTGATGAAGCAGGCTATCGGCGACCTTTTCCGGCGGTGAGAATTAGCAGTCAGCGGCAGCCTTTAAGGCTAAAAGCTGAGGTGAAAAGCCCGCCAGTCTACCTCTCTGCGGCGGAAGCAGTTGCCAATTTTTGTAAGCCAATGTAGAAGTTTTGTCACTTTTCGATCGCTCGCCTCCCAGCCCTCACTGAATTCAAAGAAGATGCTCGGACGAGCGGCCGGTCGCCCGAACGGCATCCCAGCTGCAAGTTGAATAGCGTTGGCCCTATGGGGTAACTGGAGGTAACGAGCAGGGGTTCAGGCGGCGACGCCAAAGTAATCTTTCAAATCCGAATTTTGCGCTTGGCTTTTTCCTGAACTGCTTTAGAATAAGCGCCTGCTGTGAAGTTTAACCGATGACGATTCAGAAGCACGCCACACTTTTTGTCGCGACTCTGGCCCTAAGCTGCCAGGCTTTGGCCGTGCGGCCCATGGTTTCACCCCGCTATCATCGGATGCACCGGTTTCATCGGATCGCGTGGAATCCAGTTTTCAAGCCTTCACACGAATCTTTGCTTTTACAAAACGCGGAAATCGATCGTTTGAATCTGCCGCGTATTCGCGACGACAAAGAACTTCAACGCCTGATTGCAAATGCAGACCTGGTTCCAATCTCCCAGAGTGAGTCGCTTCGCATTCAGCCATCGCTCGATCCGGCGCGGCGCTATTGCCGCCCATGGACGCTGGATTTCGTCGAGGACATCAGCCAGGCCTACTACAAACAGTTTCATCAACAGATCCAGGTAAACTCTGCCGTCCGCACGGTGCTGGTGCAGAAGAAGCTGCGCCGCCACAATCGCAACGCCGCTCCCGAAAAAGGCGAAACCGCCTCGTCCCATTTGGCCGGGGTTACCATTGACCTGCAGCGCCGCGGCATGACTCGCGAACAGATCAAATGGATGGAAGAGTACATGCGCCCGCTGAAGGAAATGGGCTTGGTTGAGCCTGAGGAAGAGCGCCGCCAGTGGTGCTTCCACATCATGGTAGCCGGAAGCTACAGCGAATGGCGCCAGACCAAAATGCTGGCCGGCCAGGAAAACCAGAGCGAGACGCTCCGCGAAATCACCACCCTCGGACTGCCGGCTTCCGGCGTGAGCCAATAGCATCTGTTCCCGGATATTTCCACTGTGTTCTCTGGCAGAAACTAGGCTCCCTCCCGGAGTTAACCTAAAGCATGCTAATCCTGATGGCTGGACTTCCCGGCTCCGGTAAGAGCACGCTCAGCCGAGCGCTGGTTGCGGAACTGGCCGGCACCGTTCTCGACAAAGACGAAATACGAGCGGCGCTGTTCGCGCCATCCGATGTGGAATATTCGACCGAGCAGGACGATTTCTGCATGGGAATCATGCTGAAAGTCGCGGGCTATATTTTCAGGAAAGATCCCTCGCGACGGATATTTCTCGACGGCCGAACTTTCTCCCGCCGCTACCAACTGGAGCGCGCCACCGGATTTGCCGAGGCATTGACTCAGCCGTGGCGGATCCTGGAGTGCGTTTGCCCTGAGGGTACGGCACGGAAACGCCTTGAATCAGGCTGTGAACACTTGGCCGAAAACCGTGACTTCGATCTGTACCTCCAGGTCAAAACAGGCTTCGAAGAGATCACTTTGCCTAAAACACTAATCGATACGGACCAACCGCTCGAGGCCTGTATTCAGGTCGCAAAATCCTGGCTTGACGTGCAGGAAGTAATTTCGGCGGGAGATTACAAGCAGCACCCTGATGGTAGCTTTTCAGGTCGAATAGTCCGCATTGATCCTGACATACTCCGAGGTTAGATCGGTTGTCAAAAATTCCAGGGCAGTCTTCCCTCTTCCCAATCGCACCCTTACCCTGCACTCCGGTTTTGACAGTTCCTGATGAGCGCGCTTTTCATCGAACACGCAGGCTACTGCCCGGCGGCAAACCACCTGGTCCCCAATCAGGATGCTGATCGTCTTCGGGTCAAGCAGGACTCCGCTTCTTCCCACGGCCGCGAGCATGCGCCCCCAATTCGGGTCCGCGCCTGCCCACGCAGTTTTGACCAGAAGGGAATGTGAAATCGCGCGCGCAATTTGCAATGCTTCGGCGTGGTTCCTCGCTTGCTCGATATACAAGTGGATGACATGCTGCACGCCTTCCCCATCCGCGACAATCTGCCCAGCAAGGGAGCGGCAGACCTCCAGTAGCGCTTTCGCAAACTCCTGGCGTACGCTCTGCAGCCTAATTCTGCTCTGGCCGGAGGCGAGCAGCAGCACCGTGTCGTTGGTTGAAGTGTCCCCATCGACTGAAATCTGGTTGAAGCTCTCATTGCAGGCAACCAAAAGCAGGCTGCGCAGCTCCGCCGGCGACGCCACCACATCGGTGAGCAGGTAGACAAGCATGGTCGCAAGCTGCGGGTGGATCATCCCTGATCCCTTCGCCACTCCGGTAATGGCGCCGCCTCCCGATCGCAAAGGGAGACTGGATAGTTTGGGACGCGAGTCGGTGGTCAAGATGGTTTCCGAGAATTGCCGTAAGTTCTCGACCGATGCACCTGCCCGTTCCACCAATGACCTCAACCGAGCGGTGATCTTCTCCGCGGGAAGTGGAACGCCAATGATCCCCGTTGAGGAAGGAAAAACTTCAGAGCTATTGGCGCCCAGCAGTCGCGCGGCCGTGGCGCAAATGCTCTTGCAGGCGCTCACTCCCGGCCGCCCGGTGGCGCAGTTTGCATTTCCGGAATTCACAATGACCGCGCGCACCCGGCCGCGACTTTTGGCCAGTGACGCGCGCCCGACTTCAATGGGCGCAGCCACCATCAGATTCCGGGTGAACAGGGCAGCAGCCGTGGTGCGCTGCTCGGCAAGAATCAGCGCCAAGTCAGGTTTGCCGCTGGCCTTGAGGCCCGCGCGTATCGAAGAAAACCTGAATCCTTTAGGAAGAAAGATCGGACTGGATCCGCTCATACCTGAAGCTTCACCAGCCAATCCGCTGGTTCCGGCAGGATGGCGAACCGCGGCAGTTCACCTTTCACCATCGCCACTTCATCGCAACAGTGATAGCGCGGGCATACGCGGCAGTCTTTGTTGATTTTGTCAGGAAGCTCCTCTCGCTGGGCCATGCCGAAGCCGAGCTTCGCAAAGAATTGCGGGCTGCGAGTAAACAGACATATGCAGCTCACCTGGTGCTTGTGCGCCTCTGACATCAGGGACTGGACCAGCAACTCTCCCCCGCCCCGCTTTTGATAGCCGCTCTGCACGGTAATCGAACGAATCTCGGCAAGGTGTGGGCCGTACAGGTGCAGCGCTCCGCACCCGATGATTCGCCCGGCTTCTTCGAGCACGGTGAAGTCGCGAACGTTCTCGCAGATCTCCGCCAGGGAGCGCGGTAAAAGCGTGCCGTCGCCGGAGTAGTTGCAAATCAGGTCATGGATGCGTTCCGCGTCGGGCAGAACCGCCTCACGCGTGCGCATGCGCCTCCTCGTGCAGCGCCCCGGCTTTCTGCCGCGCGTCCGCAATTGCTTGCTGCACGCGGGCGGGAGCTGTCCCACCCAGAACATCGTGAATGGCAAGGACGTTGTTGAGTTTCACGAAGTCGTAAAAATCGCTATCAAACTGAGACGCAATGGTATGCAATTCTTCGAGCGGCATCTCCTGCAGTTCGCATTGCTTATCCAGGGCCATGCGGACGGCTCTGCCTGTCTGCTCGTGCGCCATTCTGAACGGAAGCCCTTTTTGCACCAGATACGTAGCGGCGGCGAAGGCATTCATGTAACCGGTCTCGGCGGCCTTCTGCATGCGGTTGAAATTGAACTCGACCGCTTCCATCCATCCCTTGACCAGCGGCAACAATGAAATCACGGTTTCAGCTGCATGAAAGAGGGGTTCCTGAGTTTCCTGCAGGTCTTTGTTGTAACCGAGCGCCAGGCCTTTCATGGTGATGAGAAGGGAGGTCGCGTCCCCGATTACCCGTCCTGCTTTTCCTCGTACCAGCTCCAGCAGATCGCCATTCATTTTTTGCGGCATGGCGCTGCTCCCGGTCGAGTACGCTTCCGGCAGGTGAATAAAACCGTACTCACGCGAGGAGAACAGCAGCATCTCTTCCGCCCAGCGGCTCAGGTGCAGCATAAGCATGGAAAGCGCGTTAGTGAACTCGATGACGAAATCGCGGTCGCTGGTCGCGTCGATGCTGTTCGCACTGGGAGCAGCAAAGCCAAGCTCCTGGGCCATTAATTCGCGGTCGAGCGGGAGAGTTGATCCCGCAACCGCGGCCGAACCCAGAGGACAGAAGTTCGCGCGCTTGCGACAATCCACCAGCCGCTCGGCATCGCGGAAGAGCATCTCCACGTAGGCGAGCAACCAGTGCGCCACCAGCACCGGCTCTGCTGGTTGCGTGTGGGTGTAAGCCGGCATGGCTGATTCCCCGGCGTGTTCGGCGCGCTCCAAAAAAACCGGGATCAGTTGGGAGATGGCTTCGCCAATCTCATCACAACCTGAGCGCACGTAAAACCGCAGGTCGGCCGCAATCTGCTCATTGCGGCTGCGCCCGCTGTGCAGCTTGTGTCCCAGATCGCCGATCAATTCCACCAGCCGCTTCTCGACAAAATGATGGACATCTTCGGCCTCAGAATCGTCGAGAAACTCCGATGAAGCCGCCGCATTCTCACCGATCTGCTCCAGGCCTTGCAGCACCCTGGCCAGCTCAGCCGTCGATAGAACTCCGCACTGGTTGAGAGCACGCGCATGAACCGAGCTGGCCTCGAGATCGCAGTCGAGAAGCCGGCAGTCAAAGTCGAACGACCGCTGCCAGCTTTCGAAGGCTGGGTCTAGAGGCTGGCGGAAGCGGCCCGACCACATTTTCATCGCGCGACCTCCGGTTTAGCGGCCGCGCGGCTGCGGGCCCGCGAGCGCGAGGGCAGCCCCAGAATTCGAATGAATCCTGCGGCATCTTTCTGATCGTAGCTTTCGCCCATGGTGAACGACGAGAGATCGGTCCGATACAGCGAGTGCTCTGATTGACGGCTCACAACTGAAATATTTCCTTTATAAAGTGAAAGGGTCACCGTGCCGGCCACTTCTTGCTGCGTGCTCTCCACGAAGGCATCCAGCGCCTCGCGCAGCGGGGTGAACCACAACCCGTAATACACCAGCTCCGCATATTTCAGGGCGATGTGCTGTTTGAAGTGCATGACATCGCGCTCGCAGCACATCGCCTCGAGTTCGCGATGCGCAGCCATCAGCAAAGCGCCCCCCGGAGTTTCATAACAACCGCGCGACTTGATGCCGACAAAGCGGTTCTCAACGATATCCACACGCCCGATGGCGTTGCGTCCGCCAATTTCATTCAGCAGCTCCACCACGGAGACAGCGCCGAGCCGCACGCCATTAACTGCCACCGGCACGCCGCTGGCGAACTCGATCTGCACCTGCTCGTCGCCATCAGGAGCTTCTTGCGGAGACTTGGAGATCTGCCAAGTGGCCGGGAAAGGAGCGTTGCCAGCATCCTCCAGTTCTCCGCCCTCGTGACTGATGTGCCATAAATTGCGGTCGCGGCTGTGAATTTTCTCGCGGCTCGCGGAGACCGGAATCCCGTGCGCTTCGGCATAGTCCAGGCAATCCTCGCGCGATTTCAGCTCCCACTCACGCCAAGGAGCAATCACCTTCAGTTCAGGAGCGAGGGCTTGATAGGTCAGCTCGAAGCGTACTTGGTCGTTGCCTTTTCCCGTGCACCCGTGAGAGACCGCCGTCGCGCCCTCGCGCAAAGCCACTTCCACCTGGCGTTTCGCGATTACTGGCCGTGCCAGCGAAGTCCCCAGCAGATACTTGTGCTCATACACCGCACCGGCCTTGAGAGCGGGAAAGACATATCCGGTGAGAAATTTCTCGCGCAGGTCCTCCACAATGACCTTGCTGGCGCCTGTCTTGTAGGCCTTTTCGACCACGGCTTCAATGTCATCTCCCTGGCCCACATCGCCGACCATCGCGATCACATCGTAGGAATAGTTTTCCTTCAGCCAGGGAATGATGATGGAAGTATCGAGGCCTCCGGAATATGCGAGTACGACTTTTTCAGGCATTCGCGCTCCTGACGGGCAGACGGTTCTCGCCGCCCACCAGCATCATCAATATCGCTTTCTGCACGTGCATGCGGTTTTCCGCCTGGTCGAACACCACCGAGCGCACGGAGTCTATCACTGAATCTGTAACCTCTTCGTTGCGGTGCGCCGGCAGGCAGTGCATGAATACGCCGTGCGGCGCGACCCGCGCCATTAGCTCGTCATTCACCTGGTATGGCGGGAAAAGTTTAGAACGCTCTTCGGTTTCATGCTCGTGCCCCATGCTGGTCCAGGCGTCGGTGTAAACTGCGTCGGCGCCGCGCACCGCTTGCTGCGGATTGGTCGTCAGTTCGATGACTCCGCCGGTATTTCTCGCAATGTCGCGGGCATCGGCCAATATCTGGGGGTCAGGACCGTACCCCTTGGGTGTCGCGATGCGAATCCTGGAACCCAGCAGCGCCGATGTCAGCAGCAGCGAGTGCATCACATTATTTCCATCGCCCACATACGCCAGGCAAATCTTCTTCAGATTTCCGAAGCGCTCGTGGAGCGTAAAATAATCGGCCAGCGCCTGGCACGGATGCTCCAAATCGCTAAGTGCGTTAATGACTGGTACACAAGCAAATGCAGCCATTCCCTCGACCGTTTGATGAGCAAAGGTACGCAGCACGATCCCGCTGACCCAACGCTCTAAATTGTGCGCTATGTCGCTCAAGGTTTCACGCGCGTCCAGTCGTTCGTGCCGCTGATCGACGAAAGAGACAGAGCCGCCAAGCCCAAAGATGCCAGACTCAAACGTTAGCCGGGTGCGAAGAGATGGCTTTTCAAAAAACATGGCGATGTGTTTGCCCGCCAGCGCATTGCGAAAGTCGTCGGGACGCGCCTTCATTCTCGCCGCCAGATGAAAAATGGACTCCACCTGAACCGCCGAGAGATCGCGGATCGACACCAGGTCCCGGCCCGGAATCTCGCCGGTTTCCGGACGCGCTATCAACGATGTCGTCAGTATCTGGCTGCTCAACTTAGTGGCTCCTTCCAGCTCGCTTGCTCGGCGCTCCTGCCGGACTTGAACTCAAAGACCGGTGAAGCGCCTTCACGACTTCATCTATGTGTTTCTTCTCGATAATGTAGGGTGGCAGGAATCGCAGCACCGTTTCATGTGTGCGATTGATGAGAATTCCCCGCGCTAATAAAACGCTGACAACCGCTTTGGCGGTCTCGGCGGAATCGAGCTCGATGGCCAGCATCAATCCCATCCCGCGAACGTCTCTTATCGAAGCGCAGGCTGACTGGAGTTTCTGCAACTCAGCTACGAAGTACTTGCCCCGCTTGGCAACGTGGCCCAGCAAACCGTCAAGCTGGCGCAGGAATTCAATGGCCACGGCGCAAGCAAGCGGACCGCCGCCAAATGTGGTGCCGTGCATACCGGGATGCATTCCGCTTGCAACCCGCTCTGTCGTCAGCAATGCTCCCAGCGGCAGACCGGCTGCGAGCGGTTTCGCCACGGTCACAACGTCGGGTGTGATCCCGTAATGCTGGTAGGCAAAATACTTTCCGGTGCGGCCGAGGCCGCACTGAATTTCGTCCAGCATCAGCAGCGCTCCCGATTTCTCAGTCAATTGCCGCGCCAGCTGCAGAAACTCGGGATTGAGCGGACGAATTCCCCCTTCACCCTGGATCGTCTCCACGCACACCGCGCACACGCTGCCGTCAAATTGCCGCTTCAGATCTTTCACATCATTGAATGCAACAAAGTTCACCCCCGGAACGAGCGGGGTAAAGGGATGGCGGTACTTTTCTTGACCGGTGGTTGCGAGCGCGCCAAATGTCCGGCCATGAAAAGAGTTGTCCAGCGCCAGCAGGCGCCACTTGGCCTTGTGCCCATTGCTATTGTGCACGCGGGCGTATGCGCGGGCCAGCTTCAGCGCTCCTTCCCAGGCCTCCGTTCCGCTGTTGCAGAAGAAAGCACGATCCAGGCCGGAGATCTTGGTGAGCCGCTTCGCCAGCTCCGCTTGATACTCGTGGTAGAACAGGTTCGAAGTGTGGATCAGCTTTCCTGCCTGCTGCTTTAACACTCTTTGAATGGCCGGGTGCGAGTGTCCCAGTGCATTGACGCCAATGCCGCTGAGGAAATCGAGGTAGCGCTTGCCCTTCGAATCCCAGAGATATACGCCCCGGCCCTGGGTGAAGAGCACCTTCTGCCGGTCGTAGGTGGGCAGCAAAAGTTTTTGTTCAGCGCGAATCACGGCGGCCAGGCTCATGCTCCCACCACCTCGGTTCCGTATTCGAGCTTCTGAAAATAAAACTGTGGCAAGACTTCGGCTTGCGATGCAGGAAGAATGCGCACACGGCTGACGCCCTTTTTCAGAGCGTTGGTGCATGCCTCGAGCTTCGGCAGCATTCCTCCGGCAACGACCGCATCGGCGACCAGCATGGGCACCTGCTTGGTATTTAGCCACGGCATGACGATGCCGTCCGCCCCTTTCACTCCGGCAACGTCGGTGAGGAAAATCAAAGTGTCGGCGTGGCAGGCAACGGCACATGCGGAGGCCATTTGGTCAGCATTCACGTTGTAATACTCGCCATCGGAGCCGAGAGCGAGTGATGAGAGCACCGGGATCCCGCCTTCGGTCCAGATGGCTTCGAACCAGCGCGGCTCGACCGCGCAGATTTCTCCGACGAATCCCAGGTCGTAACCCTGAGTTTGTTTCTTGCGCGCACGGAAGGTCATGCCGTCACCCCCGCAGAAGCCGACGGCTGGAAGGCCGGCGCGAACAATCGCGGCGACAACTTTCTTATTCACCATCCCGGCAAGCACCATCAGCGCGACATCGCGGGTTTCGGCGTCGGTGATCCGCAGGCCGTCGATAAAGTCGCTCTGCTTGCCCAGCAGCTTGAGAGTGCGCGTCAGGGCGGTGCCGCCGCCGTGCACAACGGCCACGCGATGGCCGTCCTTCGCCATTTCCACGACCGCGCGCGCGCACTTGTGCAAGATGGATTCATCTTCGAGCGCCACGCCGCCAACCTTGATGACGATCTTCACAGCAGCCCCGCCTCTTTCACAGCAGTCCTTCTTCCTCCGGCCGGCCGCACATCAGATTCATGTTCTGCACGGCCTGTCCGGCGGCGCCCTTGATCAGGTTGTCCTCGCACGAGACGATCACCAGCCGCTGGCCATCCGGCGCCAGGCAGAAACCCAGATCGCAGTAATTCGTGTTCAGCGAGAATTGGATCTCCGGCAGCTTTGGAGTGCCGAACACGCGCACGAAGCGGCGGCCTTTGTAGAAGTCGCGATAGCAGGCTTCTACTTCCGCCGGCTGCATCGGCTGCTTCAGGTGCACGTAGATCGTGGAAAAAATTCCGCGCGGGATCGGCAGCAGATGCGGCGTAAACGTGAGCTCGCCGGTCGTGAGCTGGAGCTGCTCCGACATCTCGCCCAGATGACGGTGGGTGAACACGCCGTAGGCGGAGAGGTTGTCAGCGACCGAAACAAAGTGGGTGCGCGACGTCGGCTCTTTCCCTGCCCCCGAAACTCCCGACTTCGAGTCCGCAATAATGCCGCGCTCGCGATCGATCAGTCCGGCTTTCAGCAGCGGCGCCAGCGCGAGAATGACGGTTGTGGCAAAACAGCCGGGATTGGCGACAATGGAGGCACTTGGAATTTTGTCGCCATTCAGCTCCGGCAGTCCGTACACGGCTTTTTCCGTAAGCTCCGCAGCCGTAGTTGCATCTTCGTCTTCAAATCCGTAAACCGCGCGATGTTGCGCCTGCTTCAGACGCCAAGCTCCGCTGAGATCAACTACGCGGATTCCCTCAGCCACAGCCTCCGGAACCAGCGCCCGCGAAACTTTATGCGGCGTTGCGAGGAACAGAAGTTCCACCCCTTCGTGCTTGAGCAATGGCCACGAAAGTGGCTGCAGCGGATACTTTCCGTTGCCCGACAGGGCGGGGAAAATATCCGCCAGATCTACCGAACCATTCTTGGAATTCTCTAATCCCGAGGGCGCCCCACCCTGCCTCGTTTTTTGGGGAGGGTGGGGATTTTGATTTCCCGGGCGCCGCAGCAGCACAGGCGTCTGCATCCGCGGATGACGCATCAACAGACGCGTGAGCTCCAGACCCGAATAACCGGCGGCGCCGAGGACAGCCACTTTGAGTTTGCCAGACATCAAGCGAGCATTCCTTGAATGCGGTCGGCGAGCCGTCCGGCGGAGCGCTTGTTCTCGCAAACAATCAGGATGGTGTCGTCGCCGGCAATCGTGCCGATCGCTTCCGGCCAGTTCTCTTCATCGAGCGCAGCCGCCACTGGTTGGGCGCTGCCTACGCTGGTCTTGGTCACCAGGAGGTTTTGCGCCGCGTGGACGCTGGTCACAAACTCGCGCACCAGTCGCGAGACTGAAGGCAAGTCCGTCTCCCCCGCCGCTTCCCTACCCGGCAGCGAATACCCGCCCGCGGACTTCACGAGCCCCAGGTCCCGAATGTCGCGGGAAAGCGTGGCCTGGCCAGCATCGAAGCCGCGCCGGTGCAACCGCCGCTGAAGTTCCTCCTGGCTGGGAACCGGCCCCGCATTCAGCAGCTCCAAAATCGCTTTATGCCTTGCCAGTTTGCTCATGGATGAATATTCATCATATCGAATAATTATTCATTTCATTGTAGTGGGTTTGGCGCGGGCGTCAAGGAAAAATCCAAGGAGACGGGAGCTTTCATTGTCTAGGCGGGTTCGAACCTCGGGGGGCCCGTGGAATCTCTTGGACCCACAAAACAAAAGCCCGCTGCCAGCGCAGAAGGCTCACTAAGAGAGAAGATGATTTAGTTTTCGCGCGAGCGGGGCGGCGGAGCTTTTTGTCCCTGCGGCTGCTTGCCCTCTTCGAAGAACTGCACCAGGCGGTCGATCAGCCGGCGGCGACCGCCGATCATGTGCAGTCCGCTTTCGTGCTGATGTTCTTCCAAGATGTTATTGATCTTGTTCTCCAGTTCCGACATTGGGAGACCCCCACTTTGGACTCCCCTTCAGGCCAGCTCGATGTGCAGCGAACCTCAGGAGGCTGTCCCTAGATTAGCAATTACGGTGTCCGACTAGAAATCAGAAATTGCGATGGAGAGGATTCGGAAAATGAATTTCGTAGGCGGCCCGGCGCGGCCGCCGCTTGCTCGTCGTTGGCCGTTGGCCAAACCAAAGTCAAACGTTTAAACGGCGAAGCACGACGCAGTTTCATATTGAGCGGCCACGCCCCGAATCCGTGCCATTCCAAAGTCATTTTAAGGATTCACTCAGATGTCTCCGGCCAACGGCCGACGGTCAACGACGGTTTTTCTTTACTTCGACGCCGGAGCAAGCTGGCGCACGGTATTAATAAAGGTGTCCGTGGCCCGTGTGAGGGTGCGATCACGCCGGTAGGCCACGCCCAGCTCCCGCCAGAGTTCCTCGCCTTTAATAGGTATCAGCCGCACGCGACCAGCCAGCACCTGGTCCCGCGCGAAACTGGCGCTGATGATCGAGACGCCCAGCCCCGCGGCCGCAAAGCTCTTAATCATGCCTACGCTGGGCAACTCCATGCGGACCTGCAGTTTTTCGGCGTAAGGCCGAAACAGCTTATCCATGACGCGCCGGCTGAAGCCGGTCTTGGGCAGAAGCAGAGGATGTTTTGCAATCTCGCTGATCGGTACTACTTCCATCTTGGCGAGTGGGCTCTGCGGGCTGACCATTAGCATCAGCTGATCGCGGAAGATGGGATGCACTTTCAGGCTTGAACTCTTCACCGGCATGGTGACAATGCCGACGTCGATTGCGCCCCCTTCCAGCTTTTCCACAATCTTGTAGCTGAAGTTGCGGTAGATGCTGATCTGCACGCCGGGATACAGGCTGCAATATTTCGCGAATACATCGGGAAGCACGTACAGGCAGGTTGCTTCGTTGGCCCCGACGGTGATTGTCCCGCGGGGCAGGCTGCCTTGATCGGCCACCGCGAGCAGTGATTCGTCTTTGATCTGCAACATTCGCTCCGCGTATGCAAACAGCACCCGGCCTGCCGGTGTGAGGGTCACATCCTTTCCGGCGCGGTCGAGTAAGCGGTCGCCGTACTCCTGCTCTAATTGGCGGATTTGCGCGCTGACCGCCGATTGTGAGCGGAAAATCTTCTGCCCAGCGCGCGAAAAGCTGCCAAGCTTCGCCACTTCCATGAAGGTGACTAGCTGATCAAAGTCCATCGGTGTGCGGCATTATAGCGGAGAAAGACTAATTTTCAGCGATCCCTAGTCAGTTACCGAGTGTCAGCCGCCAGCCCCATTGTTTTTGCGTCCCGGCTAATCTTCAACCCCGGACGCGATGAGCTGGACGAACGGCGCAGGGGCTTGGGAATGCAAGCCGCATTCGGTCTTGCCGAAGCCTGACCAGCGCCCCGCGCGCGGGTCTTCGCCTGGCATGACGGCACGGGTGCAGTGAGTGCAGCCGATGCTGGGGTAATTGCGATCGTGGAGCGGGTTATATGGGACATCATTGTTGATGACATACTTCCACACCGCCTCGCGGCTCCAGTCGGCAAGCGGACTGATTTTGACCAGGTTGAATTTCGCGTCCCAGTCAACTTTTCGGATGCCCGCGCGTTGCGACGTCTGATCGCGCCGGATCGCCGTTACCCAGGCGTCGAGCGAGGCCAGCTTGCACCGCAGGGGTTCCACTTTGCGCAGATCGCAGCACCGGTCGGGGTCACTCGTCCACAATGCCCTACCGTACGTACGCTCTTGGTCTTCCGGCGTCAGCTCTGAATAGAGTCTCTCCACCTTAATTCCATATCGGTCCTCGACTCGGTCGATCAGGTCGTATGTTTCGGTAAACAGGAATTCGGTGTCTCCAGTAAAAACTTTCAGATCAGGATTCACTTTCGCGGCGATGTCCAGCAGCGCCATGCCTTCCACCCCGAAGCCCGTGGCAATGGCCACATTTTCTCCGTACTCTGCAAACGCCCAGGCCAGCACCTGCTCAGGCTCCCAGGTCTCGGCAATGACTCGGAGTTGCTCCAGATCGGCTTTCACTTTGCGCTCTCCCTCAGACCAATAGTTACTTCTGCTCGACGTTCACTGAACGTTGCGGCGGTTGCGGCAATGCCGCTGACCTGCTGTGCAATGCGGGATGTATCTGCAAGCCTCACAACTTCACCAACCACTACCAGCCGGGGCGCGGGAGGATCAGGCGCCGCTGCCAGCTTGCTCACACTGGTGACGTGGACCTGCTCGGATACATTGGTGGCATTGGAAATGATGGCGCAGGGTGTTTCCGGAGAAACGCCGGATTCCAGCAACCGCTGCTGCAACCCGCCCAGATCAGGGCCCGGCATATACACCACAACCGTTGCATTCGACGGCAAACGATCTGGCCAATTGGCAACGTGATCGGAACGTTGACTGCTGCCAGTAACCAGAATCAAAGTGGAGGAAACCTCCCGATGCGTGAGCGGAAGCTGTATTCCTGCTGCTGCGCCCAGGGCAGCGGTGATTCCCGGAACCACTTCCGCCCGGATGCCCGCTCTGCGTAGCGCTCCCAGTTCTTCCCCGCCGCGTCCGAAAATGAACGGATCTCCGCCCTTGAGCCTGACTACCTGTAATCCCAGCAGCCCGTACTGCACCAGCAAGCGGTTAATCTCCTCCTGCGAAATGCCTTTAGCTCCGAAGCGCTTTCCCACGTTCACCCGTCGTGCAGAGCCGGGAATCAGTGCTAATATCTCTGGGCTGACGAGTTCATCATGCAGCACCACATCTGCCGACCGAAGCGCTCTGGCTGCTTTCAGGGTCAGCAGATCGGGAGCCCCGGGGCCCGCTCCGACCAGAAATACCCTGCCAGTCTCCATCAGTTGCTCCTCCCGTTCTGTTTGTTCCGGTTCACGAACGCCAGCCGGCTCGCCAAACTGTGCAGCAACTCGCGCCGGGCACCGGCATCCAGCGTCTCGGCCGCCAGTTGATCCCGCGCAATGCCGAGCTCTCGAACCCAGCCTTCATACTCAGGACCAAATTGCTCTTCGAGTTCCTGCCGTAGTCGCTGCGCCAGCGCCGGACTGCGGCCGTTGGTGGAGATCGCGATCTGCAGATCGCCGCGCTTCACGACCGCGGGATAATAGAAATCGCAATTGTCGGGATCGTCGACCGAGTTGCACAGGACCTTGCGCAGCTGCGCCTCCTTGAAAACACGAGTGTTGACCTCGCGAGATGAAGTGGCGGCAATGACCAGCGAAACAAGATCGAGATCTGCCGGATCGAAGCCGCGGGCGCTCCATCCCACTGCGCCATCGAAAGCCCATTTCTCAATCTGCCAGACTGCTCTCGGTGCTACCACCTGCACCGATGCTCCGGCATCGAGCAGGCTGCGGATTTTACCCTCCGCCACGCCGGCCCCGCCCACTACCAGGCACCGCCGTCTTTCGAGTTTTAAGAAGATCGGGAACATCTTTTCACGCAAAGAAAAAGCCCACCACCAGGCTGCACTGGCGATGGGCTCTTGTACCGGTTGTACTAAAATTTCAGGTCAGCAGCTCTCCCGCGCCAGTGTGGGCACACGTACAACAACAAGAACAACACTGGCGCCGCATTTGGCGGGAAAGGCTCATCTGCTTTTAGAATCCTAGAGTCACCGCTGCCCCAAGTCAACGTCGCAGACGGCGTTTTGCATTCAAAATTTAAATCAGTCTCATCGAAAAACCAGCCACTTACTTCAGTGGGCCATGGCCGCAGCCTTGGCCCTGGGCTTTTTCATAAGGAAAATCAGGGGTACCATAACCAGGAACATCCACCCTAAGAACCGGAAGACGTCGTTATAAGCGAGCATGGCCGCCTGCTGCTGGATCATCCCCCAAATCGCCGCGTGGGCCTGCTTTTGAGCGGTAGCCGCATCGGCCCCTCTTGACGTGAACATGTGCTGCAGCCCAGCCAGCATTTGCTGCGTCCTGAGGCTGGCGGAGTTTACATGCTGACCGAGAACATTCAGGTGCGTCTGCATGTGCCGAAACTGCAAGGCCTCGACGCTTGCGATGCCTACGCTGGCCCCAATGTTCCGCATGAGATTGAACACACTGGTGGCATTCCCCATGCTCTCTTTAGGGATGGGATCATTGGTAACAGTGGTAAGTGGGACGAAAATCAAGCCCAGGCCCGCGCCCTGCAGCGTCAGCGGCCACCAAAAATTCCAGAAACCGATATTCAGACTGGAGAACGACAGCCAAAACATTGCTGCAGCTGTACTCAGAAGCCCTGCTCCCAACAATTTACGCGCGTCCACTTTTCCCGTGAGGAAACCGACCACGGGCATGAACAGGAATGACGCCATGCCGCGAGGCAGGTTGGTCACTCCCGCGTGGGTTGCGGTGTAGCCCAGCAGCTCTTGCATAAGCAATGGGAGCAGCACCGTGCTCCCATAAAGCACGAACCCGACGATCATCATTAGAAACGTTCCCACGGCAAACGAGCGGTATCGAAAAACGCTGAGATCGATGACCGGGGCACGCGTCCTGAGCTCTCGAATAATCAAGCCCCCGATTCCGAGCACGGCGAGCACCGCCAGGACGATGATGAAGGGCGATCCAAACCAGTCTTCCTCCTGTCCTTTATCGAGCATGACCTGCAGCGAGCCCATGCCGACCGTCAACAGTCCAATTCCCCAGTAGTCAATTCCGGTACGCTCACGCCGCAGATACGGCGGATCAAAAATGAAGGCCTGCGTCAAAAAGATAGAAAGAATGCCTATCGGGACGTTAATATAAAAGACCCAACGCCAACTGTAATTATCGGTCAGCCAGCCGCCGGCGACCGGTCCAAGCATGGGAGCAACCACGATTCCCAGCGCCCAGAACGCCATTGCCTGACCGCGTTTTTCCGGCGGAAACGATTCCAGCAGAATGGCCTGCGAGAGTGGCTGCAGCCCTCCACCGCACCCGCCCTGAACAATACGGAAGATAATCAGAAAGGGGAGCGACGGAGCCAGTCCACAGAAGAAAGAAGCAATCGTAAATCCGGAGACTGCCATCAGGAGAAGACGTTTGCGGCCGAATCGGCCCGCTAGCCATCCCGTCATCGGGAGGATGACAGCATTTGCAACCAGGTACGAGGTCAAAGTCCACGTCGCTTCGTTGGTGCTCGCCGAAAGATTGCCGGCAATGTGCGGCAGCGAAACGTTCACCACGGTCGTATCCAGCACTTCCATGAAAGTGCTCGACATGACCGCAATCGCGATCAGCCACGGATTGATTTCGGGATGGGATTGGGAACCAGAGCTCATGCGTGAACTACATTCGATTCACTTAGTTTAGTTTGCGCTTCACGGAATAGCGGTACGCTAAATCTCCCGCAACGAAAACCCTCCCGAGGTCACTTAGGTCTAGGGGCGTAATATCAGAGGTAATGCAGTGTTAACGGTATTGCTGCTAGGGAGGCGCCAGCCCCATAATCGTATTGTTGGTTTTGTGCTGTTGCACGACTTTGTGTTGGTGCACCACTTTTTTGCATCTGCGTATTGTAGTCAGGGTCCCCTTCATGGCAGTCCGAATCCTTATTGCCGACGACGACGCCGCTATCCGGCGGCTGCTTCGTCGTTTGATCGAAAACCACGACAATTGGAGTGTCTGCGGCGACGCCGGAAGCGGCCAGGACGCCATCGGCAAGGCTTCTGAACTCAGTCCCGATGTAATCGTTCTCGACCTTGCCATGCCGGATATGAACGGACTGCAAGCTGCCCGGGAAATTTCACGGACAACTCCCGAAGTCCCCATGCTGCTTCTGACCGTGCAAGAGGTTTCGAAGGAGCTTACCCGGGAAGCGGCCCATGCCGGCTTCAAGGGCGCGGTCTCAAAGAGTACTGGGAGCGAAGTCATCAAGGCTATCGAGCTGCTGCTTAAAAACCAGAATTTTTTTCAATCCATGCCCACTGACGCCTTCGCCTGGTAGCCGCTCACCTGAGCTCTAACTCAGCTAATGCTTTCCCTAGACCACCTTGCGGCAATGGCGGCATTGCGCCCGCGCTGGATGCCACCCATGCACCCAGCCGGTTGGCTTCATCGTTCATTTGAGCGAGCGCTGCGCCGCGAAGATGCTCGTGCACCAGCGCCGCGGTGAAAGCGTCTCCGGCACCGATAGTGTCTTTTACCTGTATCTGGAATCCGGGATGTTCGTGAGCTCTCTCACCATCGCTCAGCAGGCTTCCATTAGCCCCTCGGGTCACACAGATCAAATCCAGCTGGAATTTTTCAGCCATCTCTTTGCAAAATGAAGACGCCTCGCTGGAAGATATTTCCAGCATTTCCTTGATCCGCGGCAACTCCTCATGGTTCAGCTTGACTAACCTAGCTTTCTTCAAAGACTCCCGAATAATCTCAGCCGAATAGAAAGTTTGCCTCAGGTTAACGTCGAAGATTCTCAGGTTTTGGGATCGAGTGGCGTCCAGAAAATCCAGCACTGCCCGCCGGGATTGCGCCGACCGCTGCGCCAGCGAACCGAAGCACACCGCATCCGTGGATTCCGCCAGCGCCTTCCAGGTATCCGTGCATTCCAAAAAGTCCCAGGCCACGGGATATGTGATCTCGAATTTCGGCTGCCCTGCGGTATCCACTTGCACATTCACGCTACCGGTCGGGTAGGTCGTATCCATCTGCAAGAACTGATCGGTGATGCCGCGGGAAAGCAACGATTCACGGGCTTCGCGGCCCAGCGCATCGTTGCCAATTCGACTGGCCACGACCGCTCGGTCACCCAGCACGTGAGACCAGTAAGCAAAGTTCGCCGGAGCGCCGCCCAGTTGCCGCCCCGAAGGCAGCAAATCCCACAGCAGTTCACCCAGCCCCACAACTGTTGGCAAGTCGTTCATCTTTCCGAGACCCACTGGCCTTCCCGCCACGCGGCGGGAGTGAGTCTATCATTCTCCGGAATCATTGGGGCGAGTACGTCACGATTTACCCGGGGGAGGCGGAGGGCAGCTGGAAAATGATCGAAGACATCAACAATGCAGATGCGCCAGCAAGCCTCGTAGCGTTGGCCATGTAGGTTGTTATTTGGTTCTTCGAACCCGCGGCCGGAGAATCTTGGGCCTGCGCAACGGCCCAGTTCTTCAGCGCGTTGCCGGTGGTGCGCATGTGATCTCCGAAGTCTATGACCCATGCTCCAGGATTAGTGCGGCACAAATATTATTCAGGCGTAACCTCGCCGTTGCAACCCAACCCCGTCGATGCATTATGAAAAAGCGCCCTGCTTCACAAGGTTGAGGCTGGATGAGGTGCCGCCTCCGCTCCGCTACGCTGTGCAGGGCTTCGCTGCGCTACGGCGACGCTGGGGAATGATGGAAGTGTGGCCGGCTGCGAAGGAACCGGAAGAGAGGATGGG
>JBBSFW010000033.1:0-40569 GCA_038254805.1 Terriglobales bacterium | reverse complement strand
CAGGTCATGCTTCCTGTCAGTTCATATCCTCTCGGGAATTCCTGCCACGCGCTTAGCATTACTCCACTCCGCGCTCAAGTTCAACTCGGAAATCCATTTTTCCAGGTAAGCGTGGCTCAGCGATTCCCATCGCAGCCGCAATATTGCCGCAACATCCTCGATTTGCCGTTGCGATTGCGCCAGCTTTGACCATTCCAGCTTGGCGATTACCACGTCTTCAGCAGTTGCGACATGGAGTTGCAGTCCCTGTACGGTCACCAATTGCCGGCGACTGAACTCAGCCTGGCTGAAGGGGCGGGATTTGCGGATGATCAGGTCAATCTTCCAACCGGTTGCCAAGTCAATCACATTGACAAGGACTGCC
This sequence comes from Terriglobales bacterium, assembly GCA_038254805.1. Classification (GTDB taxonomy): domain Bacteria; phylum Acidobacteriota; class Terriglobia; order Terriglobales; family Acidobacteriaceae; genus Gp1-AA145. Next base: position 40,205 of record JBBSFW010000033.1, on the reverse strand, counting down.
CCTTTTCGGCTTCGCGGGCTGCCTCCAAGTCAGCGTAGTAATCGCCGCTGGGCAGGGAGTCGACGAATGTTCGCAACTGTTCAGGACTGGCTGCGATTACCATGTCAATGTCCAGGGTCGAGCGCGGAGCACCGTGGTGGGCACTGGCAAACGATCCAGTCAGCATGCAAGCAATTCCGGCGCGATCGAGTGCCGTGGTGATTCTTCGGAGGACGTCCGCGGCGCTCATGGAATCCAGGAGGGTAGCGGCGCGGGAAAGAATGCCAGGCGCAGCAGTTCTCGCGCGACCCGAGCTTCCGGCCACTCGGGATGCTGCTGCCGGATGCCCTCCCGGGCGAGTTCCCGCGCGAACAAGCTCATTTCGAAGGCCAGCAGGATGCGCTCTTCTCCGGACATTGCCCGATAAATTTCCAGCTGGATGGCTTGCGCCGCGGGAGTGGTATCGGTATGGGGCACGGAGGGATGTTAGCACGGGGTTCGGGCCGGTTAGCTGGGCTAGCACATTTCAAAAATTCCCTAGTTGCTACCTCAGGGCCTAAAGCCCCTGCCAAGTTTGCCCTTTACGGCACGGCTGAAGCCGCGCCCTTCCACATTCGCGAGCTTCGCTCGCGGCTTCAACTTTCTATAATTCCCCTCCAGAAAACCTCACCCCAGCGTCTGCACCTCCACGCTCAGCACTGCCGGCAAATCCCGCACGATCGGATTCCAACTGTCCCCGGCATCTGCTGACACGTAAACCTGGCCTCCGGTGGTTCCGAAATAGACACCGCATTTGTCGAGAGAATCCACGGCCATGGCGTCGCGCAGCACGTTCACGTAACAGTCTTTTTGCGGCAGGCCGTTGGTCACCGCCTCCCACTCGTTGCCGCCGGTGCGGCTGCGATAGACGCGCAACTTGCCCTCATGCACGAAATGCTCGCCATCGCTTTTGATGGGAAGCACATAGATGGTTTCCGGCTCATGCGCGTGCACGTCAATCACGAAGCCGAAGTCGGTCGGCAGGTTTCCGCTGATCTCTCTCCAGTTGTCGCCGGCGTCGTCCGAGCGCATCACGTCCCAATGCTTCTGCATGAACAGCACCCCTGGCCGCTTCGGGTTCATGGCCATGTGATGCACGCAGTGTCCTACCTCGGCATACGGATCGGGGATGTATTGCGAGTGCAGGCCGCGGTTGATTGGCTTCCAGGTCTTGCCGCCATCGTCGGTGCGGAAGGCGCCCGCTGCCGAGATGGCGATGTAAATCCGCTCAGTTTCCGGAGTACGAGAGCTAGGATCGAGAATGATGGTGTGCAGGCACATGCCCCCGGCCCCGGGCTGCCACTTGGGCCCAGTGCCGTGGCCGCGCAATCCGGAGAGCTCCTGCCAATTCTGGCCGCCATCGGTCGAGCGGAATAAGGCCGCGTCTTCGACTCCGGCATACACCGTGTCAGGATCGGTGAGCGAAGGTTCCAGGTGCCATACTCGCTTGAACTCCCAGGGATGCTGCTTGCCATCATAGAATTGATGGGTGGTAAGAGGTTTGCCGGTTTCTGGGGACGCGTCGTAAGCGAACTTGTTGCTCTCGCTCTTAGGCATGACGCCGGGGCCGGGCCGTTCGCCGGCAGGTGTTCCGGGTTGGTGCCAGGTCTTGCCGCCGTCGTCTGAGCGCTGAATAATCTGTCCAAACCAGCCGCTGCATTGCGATGCATACACGCGATTCGGATCAGCCGGCGATCCCTTCAGGTGATACATCTCCCAGCCCGAAAAATGGGGGCCGCTGACATCCCACTTCTCGCGTTTGCCGTCGGCCGTCAAAATAAATGCGCCCTTACGCGTGCCAACCAATACCCGTACCTTGCTCATGCTTCACTCCTCTCTAGATCGGTGTTTCATTTTGCTGCGTCAACGAATGCTGAAAGATGCACCCCGGTATTTTTCGCGATTCGCCACCTGATATTCAACCAGAAACCAACCGCGTGCCTGTTTTTCAGACTCTGCCCATCCGAAATAACTAAAGAGGACGTTCCCGCACCTGACAATGTTACTCTGGTGAGGAAAATGCCGTTCAGTGCAGCAATTAACGATCCGGGCACAATTTTTTGGAAGAGGGCACCAAGGTCAGTAGTCGTTTTTAGACCCAGAGATCTGCCGATGACCGCACAGACGCCTGACCCAGCCAGAAAACGTCGCTTTCTCCGTTATTCGGTCGACATTCGTGTTTCCCTAAAAGTTTTCCGCGGCGCTGTGCCGGTTTCCCTGTGGGGACGCTCCAGCGAATTGGGCCAGGACGGAATCGGCGTGACCCTGACCGGGCAACTCGAACCTGGCGAAGTTGCGACTCTCGAGTTTACCCTCCCCGGCACCACAACTCCTTTGAAACTGCGGGGCTTGGTTCGTTACCGCGATGGTCTTCGCCACGGATTCGAGTTCCTGGCGCGCGACCAGGCGCAGCAGGACCTCATTTTACGTGCCTGCGATCTGCTTTCCCTGGGTGATCGGTAACTTTCGATGTTTCCTGAAATCTAATACATCTAAAATGTCTGTGACCGCGTATATCTAAAGGAACTCCACCATGCCGTTCAAAAATCCTGGCATACCTTCCTCCGAAATCACGCCCCAGGGTCTGTACCTCAATCGCCGCAAGTTCCTGGCGGGGGCCGCAATCGCCGGGGCCGCGGCTTTGACCAGCGCAGGGATCAGAGAATTGCTCGCCCCTTCCATGCGGGCCCATGCGGGCGAGAAGATCAATGGCCTGCAGAAGAGTCCCTTCTCCATCACCGAAAATATCACGCCCATGAACGACGTGACCCATTACAACAACTACTACGAATTCTCCAGCGAAAAAGAGGAGCCGGCGGAGCTGGCAAAAAATTTCCGCACTCGCCCCTGGACGATCACAATCGATGGGCTGGTGAAAAAGAAGCAGGTTCTCGATGTTGACTCGGTCATCAAGTGGGCGCCGGCCGAAGAACGCATTTATCGTCATCGCTGCGTCGAGGGTTGGTCCATCGTCGTACCCTGGATCGGATTTTCACTGAATGAACTGATCAAGCGCGCCGAGCCCACGGGCAAAGCCAAGTACGTGGAGTTCACGACCATCCTGGACGCGAAACAAATGCGGGAACAAAGGCGCCAGACCCTGCAATGGCCCTACACTGAAGGCCTGCGGCTAGACGAAGCCATGCACCCGCTCACGTTATTGTGCTTCGGAATGTATGGCGAAGTTTTAGCCAATCAAAACGGCGCGCCGCTGCGGCTGATCGTGCCATGGAAATATGGCTTCAAGAGCGCCAAGGCCATCGTCCGCATTCGCTTCACTGACCGGGAACCAGCAACCACCTGGAACCTGGCCAATGCTCACGATTTCGGCTTCTACTCAAACGTGAATCCCAATGTGGACAGGTATCACAGCCAGGCCTCAGAGCGCCGCTTGGGTGAGTTCCTGAAGCGTCCCACCCTGATGTTCAACGGCTACGACCAGGTCGCGGGATTGTATTCGGGAATGGATCTGAAGAAGAATTACTAGCATCTGGAATTGCGCAGTCCCGGACGCGGTCGTCCGGGCGGGACGCAGGTGCGAGCCAACCTCGCGAGCAACAGACAAGAGCCTGATTTCATGATTCGCTGGATCAAAATTCCGGTCTTCGCCGCCTGCCTGTCTCCCCTGGGCTGGCTGCTGTGGAGATTTTTTGGCCCGGCGCCACGGGACATGAGCACCTGGGGAGTGGGGCTGGGCGCCAATCCCATTGAGGCCATCACCCATGCGACCGGCGATTGGACCCTGCGCTTCCTGCTGATTACTCTTGCCATCACTCCGCTGAGAAAACTGCTTGGCATGCCAGCACTGATTAAGTTCCGCCGCATGTTTGGGCTGTTCGCATTCTTTTATGGGTGCTTGCACTTCACGACTTACATCTGGCTCGACAAATTCTTCAATCTGCATGAAATGCTGGCCGATATCGCCAAGCGCAAGTTCATCACTGTCGGTTTTACGGCTTTCATCCTGCTGGTTCCCCTGGCGCTCACCTCCACCGCGGCTTCGATCCGCCGACTGGGTGGCAAGCGCTGGCAGGCTTTGCATCGTCTCATCTATATCAGTGCGATAGCCGGCGTTATCCACTATTTGTGGCTGGTTAAGGCCGATATTCGTAAGCCGTTGGTATATGGAGCAGTGCTCGCCCTTTTGCTCTCGTACCGGGTCGTACTTCGGCTTCGGCCCAGAATGAAACACGGTGGCGTCTCTTCCGCCCAAAGAATCGTTGCCATCAAGTAGATCTCTCGAGTCTCTGTATGAAGTTAGGATGTTTTAACTTTCATAGACAACTTCCCCTAGCCATAAGGGTTAACGCTGAGATAGCTGCGGCTTTTTCCAACCCGCGTTTTTAGCTATAAAGGAATTAGTGGGTGGTGCGCCCAATTGGAATTCCTATGAATAAGTTACTGCTCGGACTCGGAATGCTTTCGGTGTTGGTGAATGCCGGTTGTAGCTCCGGCAATGGAATTGTTGCCAGCCATACCACCGGCAGTTATTCGAACGCCAGCTTGAACGGCCAATATGTTTACGAGATTCACGGTACGTCGCTGGTGAGTGGCCAGCCCTATCGCGAGTTTGGCATCTTCACCGCGGACGGGGCCGGCAATATCACTGCCGGAACCGACGACTATGCCAGCACCAATACCGGCGGTGTAATTTCGAACGCCACGACCGGATCCTATTCTGTTACCAATGACGGCACTGGCTTCATTTCATTGGGCCCCACCACCCTTGCCCAGAGCGCCGGCGCCGGCCAAGTCTCTTTTGCCATCACCATCGTGAGTTCGTCGAAGGTGGACTTGATGGAAGCGGATGACTTTGCCGATGGAGCCGGAATTTCAGAGCTGCAGGATCCCGCCACCCTCGCTACCACGCCCAGCGGCACCTTTGCCTTCAGTCTGCACCAGTCAATCAGCGCTCAGGGCGGCGGCAGTTCCGCCTCTCAGGTGGGGGCCCTCACTGTTTCCGGCGGCGCCTTCACCGGCAGCATGGACCAGAACCTTGGCGGAACCACTACTCAACTTTCGCTTACCGGCGGGCTGTTCAACGCTCCCGTGTCGGGCCGCGGAACCGGCAGCTTTACCGACAGCACAAATACCACCACCAGTTTCTCCTACTATGTAGTGAATGCCGGGAAGCTGGTTTTGTTGATTAGTACCCCCTCCGCCGTGGGATCAGGCAGCGCCGAGGCGCAGAGTGGCGCCATTGGCAATGGCCTTTCCGGAAGCTACGCCTTCGGCAGCCGGGGAGACGATTCCTTCTTCGATGGAGTGGCGACGGTTGGCCAGTTCACAGCCAACGCTGGCACGATTTCAGGCGTGGAAGACTCCATGCAGGACGGCAACTATACCCCGAGCCTCGCGCTATCGAGTTGCTACACGGCCGCATCCACTGGCAGGGTGGTGGTAACCAATTGCTCCGGTGCAACCGCGCAAATATTCTGGATGGTAAGCCCCGCGCGCGCATTTTTTCTGAACAGCAACTCCACCCGAGTGGAGGATGGGACCGCAGGCCTGCAAACCACGACTTCCTTCTCCGCTTCTGCTCTGAAGGGGCAATTTGCCCTGGTTATGGACGGCATCGATATCACCCCGGAAATATTGGCCCGGATTGGCCCTCTGCAATTCGATGGGGCGGGCAAGCTGGCGCTTACAGAACTGGTGAATGCCTCGGCTTCACTTTCCGGCGCGCAGAGCAGGATTCTGAACGGAACCTACCAGGTTTCTGCTAACGGTCGCATTATCGGATCCCTGAACAGCTCCAGCCTGAATCTGGTAATGTATGCCGTCTCCGGCTCTGACGCCTATGTGTTGCAGGCCGATTCCGGGACCAATACCTCTGGAGCGATCGAGCTGCAGCACTAAGCTCTCTCCTGCGCGGGAGTGAACAAAGCACGGAATCCACCCCCCGGCACTTACGCCTTTACTTGCTTTCGTAGTTCTTGAATTCGGCTTCTTTCATCGGCTTATGACCGACGGCCTGTGCCACAGAGGTTCGACCGTTCGGCAAATTGCCATCGTAATAGAAATGGACGATCAGTCCATCGGTCGTGGAGACCAGGTCGGCCACTTCTTTCGTCTTGTCCGGAGGCAGATCCAGAACCTGTACGCGTCCTCCGGCGATCTCGATTGTGTGATCATGCCAGTTGGCATTCCAATTTTTCAGCGAAACCTGGTTTCGGGTCAGCTTCCTGGCTACGATAAATTCCACCTGCGAAAGCCGCGCATTGGCATCGGTGGATTCATAAATTAGGCACTGGATTACCGGGTCCGGCGCCAGCACCTTGCAATAGTGGTGGTAGGGCCCCATTTCGTGGCCGTCCACGCGATGTGGCGCCAACACATGGACCGTATAGCCTTCCGCCGGCGACGAAGTTTTCGCAGTTTGCTCCCCCTGAGCGATGACAACCGGGGCGCTGCGGCTCCTCCAGATGACGACTGCGATTGCAAGTATCAGACTGAGCCCGAATATAGACAATTTCCGTCCCATATTGGTCCTCCTGAATGCCACTGACATGGCCAAACTACTTCGGCAGCTCAGAAAGTTAGACCAAAGCAGCATGGGAAGTCAACGGGGCGCGCGTCAGCTTTTGTCGCCCGGCTATAATCCCCGAATGCGCATGCTTCTCGGCTGTTCGGCAGTCATCCTGATGGCCCTGTTCGGATATGCCCAGTGGCCAGGCGAAGCTGCCTCAATTTCTGTCCTTTCGATTCCCGTTAAAGACCTGCCCAAAGTTTCTCTATGGACACCTTACTCATTTCAACTGGGGGCATCGGGCGGAATCGAGCCTTATGAGTGGCGACTGATCAGCAGCTCTCTTCCCGAGGGATTCAGTCTGTCCAACGCGGGGGAACTGACTGGCCTTACCGAGGAAGGCGTTCGCGGTGACTTTATGGTGCTCGTCTCCGACAGCAGCCGGCCTCCGAAACAGGCGCGCAAGAACTTCACCCTCTCCACCGAAATTCCCCTCGTCGCCGACTGGAACGCCCGGCCAGAGGTCAACGGCCTGCGCATCGACGGATCCTTCAAGATTTCCAATCAAACCGGCCGCGACTTCGATCTCACCGTAATTATTCTCGCCGTCAAGGACACCGGCCGCGCCACCGCCCTCGGATACCAGCACTTCACCCTGAACAAAGACACGCGCGAGCTGGAGATTCCCTTCGGGGAAGCGCTTCCCCCTGCGAACTATGCCGTCAGCGTAGATGTGGTGGGAGAGGAACGGTGTCACAGCGGATTTTTCGGGCGCGACTGGTGGGGGGAGAACAGCAGGTTATTCAAGGACCATAAATCGGAAGCAGCGCCCTTCGCGCGGGGAAGGTAAAGGCCGCTCTTCAAAGGGGGAGGAGCTTTATTGAAGGCCAGCCACTTCCATTGCTCGAATGGCGCTGCGGAATTTCATGCGGCTCGCTTGATGTCCCATCCAAGTTCGTGCGAACTGGATGAGGATCAACGGATGCGGCACAAAATAAAGAGTCCCATCGGTGATGTCGATCTCATTCGTCTCGGCCAGTAGCTCGCTTTAGACCCTTGCCGACCTGCATTGATCACTATCCTTGCGGACTGCGACCGGCGATCGTTGCTCGGGCTCCGGGCTTACCGCCAACCGGATAAATCAGTTCAACGCCTTCGGGACTCTATCCTGCCTCTGACTTGGCTTCCTGTTCTTCTCGACCAGCACTTTGCTATAGAGCCTTGCTTACCCTCCCTCAGTCATCTTGCGATGTAGAAGGTGACTTCGCTTGACCCCCGGACGCCGCACCAACCGGAAAAACTTCAGAAACTGTCAAAGAACAATCTTGTTCTACACCTTCTATTTTTTTGGTCAATCAAAAAAGCAGGTTTGTATGTGCTTTGCTTTCAATCGAGTGCAGCTGGTTCACAGGGGGATGCAGCAAACATAGTGCAGGCCGGAAGCTGGCAGGCAGTGAGTACGTTGCTTAGCCGCGAATTTCCTGCCCATCGCGAATTTTATCTTTCGCTGGTGGCCACCGAATGAAAATTACAAGTTGTGAAAATCGAGCGGCAATCCTTGAGGGAAGCGGCGTTTGCGGGAAATCAGGTATTCGCAGGGCTCTGCTGTTTTCCGCGCCGCGTACCTCGTGAATTTGCTTTCCGCGGGCATTTGCGGATGGTGAAAGATTGGGCTGCGGCCATGGCTCACCAGCTCAGGGCTGAAGGCTGAGTGCCAACTGACCGTCGGCCGCTGTCTTATAATGCTCCGGTCACTTCCAGCCAGGAGGATTCATGTCGCAGCCCATCCCCGAGAAATACCGCGATCTTTTTACCAAGCGCGCATTTGCCAGCCTCGCAACCCTCATGCCTGACGGCACTCCACAAGTCACTCCGGTGTGGTGTGACCTGGAAGGAGTTTTGGTCGTCATCAATTCCGCGAAAGGCCGGCAGAAGGACAAGAACATTCGCCGCGATCCCCGCGTCTCCCTCGCCATCATCGATCCCGACAATCCGTATCGCTATCTTGAAATTCGTGGCCGCGTGGTTGAAATTACCGAGCATGACGCCGACGCCCACATCGACAAAATGGCAAAAAAATATCTGGGGGCCGACAAGTATCCTTACCGCCAGGCCAGCGAAGTGCGCGTCATGTACAAGATCGAGCCCGAACGCGTAAGTATGATGGGATAAAATGTAGCTGCTAGCTTCTAGCTTTTTGCCTTTAGCTTTTTCCCATACGCCGAGCTCGTAGGGAATCACTACTTCTTCTGACGCTGCTGAAGGTTCAGATAATAGGGCTGCTTTGAAGGGGCACGGCTGTAAGAGCCTGCCCTGAGCGCAGTCGAAGGTTGCCCTGAAGCGGCAATCAATCCGGATTAAGCCGCTGAGGGACTCTCAAAGCGTGCTTGGTGGTAAGAATGACAACTCCTCTTCTCGAATCCTCGCAGACTTTAGTGGATCGACGGCCGCTCGACCTCGCCTGGGTCCGCTCGCAATTTCCTTCTGTCTCGCAAGGAGTGAACGGCCGGCCCGCGGCCTTTCTCGACGGGCCGGGTGGAACCCAGGTGCCGCAGAGCGTGATTGACGCAATCTCCGATTACCTTCGCAGCAACAACGCGAATACCGGCGGCGCCTACGCCACCAGCCGCAACACCGATCAGATCATAGCGGGCGCCCGTTCCGCCATGGCCGATTTCCTCGGCTGCCACTCGGACGAGATTGCCTTCGGTCCCAATATGACCTCGCTGACCTTTGCCCTCAGCCGCGCCCTCGGCCGCGAGCTCCGGCCGGGTAACGAAATCCTGCTCACCCATCTCGACCACGACGCCAACATCTCTCCCTGGCGCGCGCTCGAAGAACGCGGGGTCAAAATCACCTTCGCCGATATTCACCAGGGAGACTGCACGCTAAACATGGACGACCTGGCGAGCAAGATCAACTCTCGCACAAAAGTCGTGGCCGTGGGATACGCCTCAAATGCGGTAGGCACGATCAACGACGTGAAAACCATAGTCCGGCTGGCTCACGATGCCGGAGCGATGGTTTACATCGATGCCGTTCACTACGCGCCCCACGGGCCGATTGACGTTCGCGAGCTGGAATGCGACTTTCTCGCCTGCTCAACCTACAAATTCTTCGGCCCGCACATGGGCGTGCTCTACGGAAAACGCGAGCACCTGGCGCGGCTGACTCCTTACAAAGTGCGTGCCAACACCAATTCCGTTCCTCAACGCTGGGAGTGGGGCACGCTGAATCACGAGTGCATTGCCGGCATCACCGCCTGTGTGGATTATCTTGCCGATCTTGGAATGCGCAGCGCCCAGGTTACAAATCGCCGCGGTGCGCTCAAAGCCGCGTACCATGCCATCTGCGCGCATGAGCACAAGCTGATGGAACGCATGCTCCACGGCCTGCGCGAAATTTCCGGCCTACGGCTCTACGGAATCAGCGACCCGTTGCGAATCGAGTCACGATGCCCAACTTTCGCCCTGCGAATGGATGGCCACACGCCCCTCCAGCTGGCGGCGAGACTCGGCGAACAGGGCATCTTCACCTGGGACGGAAATTACTACGCCATCAATCTGACGGAGAGGCTTGGAGTGGAGAAAGACGGTGGCTTCCTGCGCATCGGGCTAGTGCACTACAACACGGAAGAGGAAGTCGAGCGGTTGCTGGAGGAGTTGCGCCGTTTCTAAGCTTCCTTACTTCCACCAGCGGTCATGCAGGGCGATCAGGACGCTGATTGCCGTGGTCAACAATGCGTTTACCAGCCGGTCGTAGACACCTCGGCGCACGTCGTTGCGCTCGAGTTTTTCTATCCTGTCTTCCGCGACCGACATGCGGCCGGGTTGGCCGCTGCCGACGAGCATTTCCATCCTGGCTTCCAGGCGGGCCAGCTTCTCCAGGACTTCGCACTGAAAATCGTTGTCGGTCACGCGCACCACCAGCGGATGCTTGGAGGATTCGTGCATGCAGACGTCATCATTTCGATTGGTCATAAGAAACTCAGCTTCTGGCTTCTAGCTCCTAGCTTTTAGCTCTTGGCCCTCATACAACCTCTTAGCGGAGGGGCGTGGAAGCGATCGTTAATCGCTAAGAGCCAAAAGCCAGGCCAGAGACCAGCTACTAGCTAATGCCCGCCTTTCACTACAGATAGTCAATATGGATTGCCGCTCTGCCAGTCCACTCCGTTCCCGCCACATTGCAGCGAAATGTTCATGTGCTTCAACCATCCCACGGCGGAATACACATTGAAGGGACCGGGCGCATATACGGCGGGATTGCAGGCGGTGCTGTCGCAGCGCAGGCCGCCGCCGATCACCGTATCGAGTCCATCCAGCAGGAATGCCTGGTCGTCATCCACCTGCACGTAGCTGCTGAAGGTGCCCGCAGAGAGCGGCACGCGGGTTTCGACATCGAAGATGCGGGTCTTCTGTGCATTCACTTCGAGGAAGGGCTTTTGCCCGCCGGCGATGGCCGGCCGTCCGCGAGGATTGAGCACAGTGATGTCGGAAAATAAATTGGAGTTCGTCCTGTCGCCGAGAAAAATGCAGGTATCGTTCATCCAGCATTCCACTATCGAGCCGGAGAAGTCGACGGTGATGTTGGAGGCGCGAATCGAGACTCGCGCATAAGCTTTGAGTTCGCCCGGGGGGACGATCACCTTACCGGATTGTGAACTTCCGGCTGGATTCGATGGCGTGAATCGCGCCGCGATCAGCGCTTCCTGCAACCCTCCCGAGGCGCTGCCGAGAGTGTATCCCGCCGGATGCGGGTTGGCGGTGGTGAATTGCAACGTTCCGCCCTGACCGTTGCCCGCGCAGGTGCCCCCGGTTACCAGGACCGCTTCTGCGGCGCCGGTGCCGGAGATGTACACATAAAATTGTGGCTCGGAGCCGCTCACACCCGAAGAGCACGGAGCCACAGTCACGGTTTTCGCGCCGGCACTACTGAGGTCGGCGGCTGGATTCTGCGACCAGTTGAAGTCGGTTGCATATTTAATAGCTAACATGCCGGCGGTAAGTGTAGAGCCGCTGCCGGTTCCGCATCCGCCCCAGGTCGAGTCGCCATGCAGGCAGGCGGAGCTGTTCGCGCCGCCATTGCCTAGTTCGCCGGCGGGGACAATGCCACTCACCAGATCAGCCTTTGCGGAATTTCCCGCGTCTACATAGCTTTTGTTCGCTGCTTGCGAACCTTGCGAGGGATTAGGAACGGTAGGCGATACCGTGAATTGCTTGACGCCAGTGATGCTCTCGGTCCCGCTCAAGTGGACGACGCTCGCGAGCGCGGTGTTTACGTATTGCTGAATCGCGGCCTGCCCTGACCCGGTTGATGTTCCGGCGAGGGTGCGTACGGCGGCGATGGTTTCCGGCGAGGTGGCGCCCACCAACCAGCTTTCCGTTTTGACGGTGGCGTCGGTGAGCTGGTAAACGACGGTGTAAGCGGTACCTGCGGGAGTGGCTCCGGCATTCGGCGCGAGCTGCGCCACGAAGCTACCGCCTGGGCCCAAGGGAACGCTCAGATTTCCGGCGGCAACCGTGTGGTGATCGGCAGTTAAAAATGCCGGCCAGGTGATTACCAGCGTCCCCGCCGCGGGCGCCGTTGGCGCGATACACGGTGTCGCTAATGGTGGTGAGCGCCGGACCCTGCCCGGAGGCAGGGGCCGCCCCCGCCAGACCCAACGCCAAAGAAAAAAGCCGCCAGTGACGGCGGCTTGCCTGCGACATAAAACCTCCACCTGAAGTCGAACTTGTGAACAGCTCTAGTCCCCTGCCCTCACCTGCTGCTGCAAGAATTTCTCCACGCTGTCTACATACACGTCGGCGAAATCCACCACCGGGCGGCGCGAGGAAATAGTAGCCATGGCGTCTTCCAGCTCCCAGCCTTGCGAACACAGAAGGGCCAGCGTCATCATCGCCGCGCGGTGGACTCCGGCCGCGCAGTGAACAAAAACTTTCGCATCCTCATCTTCCAGCGCCTTCTCGGCAAATTCCACACCGCGCTGAAACAGCTCCGGGTCCTTGGGTTGAAAGTCATCGTCGGTTGGATTCCAAAGAACTTCAATGCCCTGGGCTTCCCCCAGCGGAGTGTCGTCAAACTCGACCTGCATGTCGATGATGTGCGTGATGCCTGCGCGGGCTATATAGGCCATGTTGTCCGCAGTCCAGATGCCGCCACCCATCGCCACCCGCCCCGTGATCCACGTGATGTCCATCCCCAAAGTAGTGTTTCTCCCCTCGCGCGAATTCATCGGGCCGGCCCGAAGCTGCTTGGACGCCAGAACTCTGGTCTGGCGTTGCAGGGCGCTGGGAAAGCCTAGTTTTATCGGCTCCAACAACGTCCATTTCATTCTAAGGGATGGGAGGCAGTAAAGTTTTGGTCGTCCTGCTCCGCGCTTGCACCTTCGGACAGCCCTAACCGCTGGAGCAGGATACGCGCCAAAGATTCCTGTACCGACGATTCATCCTGGGCTGCGGCCGGATAAAGGCCGACCATTTCGAACAGATACTTGATTGCCTGGTATTGGCCGTCCCCGACCGCGTCAATGGCTTGCTGCACCATGCACACGGCGTTGCGCGCCACCAGGTCGCTGATCTGGCGGCGCAAAGCGGCCAAATCCGCGTCTGGCGCCACCGAATTCGGCTTCTTCATGACTGGGAAAGCCCGGCAAAAACAAAGAGCGCACCGGGCAGGCGCGCTCTTTTCTTTGGTTTCACCGATTTCTTCGTTTTTTGCTCTCTATATTTAGAATAGCATGCAGAAACGGGAATTGTGCCACACTTTGCAGAAATTTATTCGACTTGTTTGCAATCACTTAACGAGAAAACGCCTTCGTCCCCCTCTTGACAAGAATTTTCCACAGGAATTGTGACAAGCCGGTTTAGCAATCCCCCCTCCAGAAAAATCTCGGAAATTTTGTCGAGGGCCAGGGGATAGGCGCGGCAGATGGTACGCCGGGCACACCGCAGGACCTCGGCGGCTTCGTCCTGAGCGTAATCCTCGAAGACGATGGTGGCCACGATCTGCCGGGAGAAGCTGTCAAGCTGTTCCAGCGCGCTGTCGACGTCGTGAACAAATATGACGGCATCTTCGAAGCTGGTCATCCGGTAGGAGGTGACCCGCGAGCGGAACAACTCACGGCCGAGCAGCGATGGCAGCCGCCCCACTTCGATCGAAATGCGCAGATAGCGCCTCAGCAGGGCGACGGTACGCTCCCGGTAGAGCCAGAGGTCGGCGTCACCACTCTCGGCTGGGAAAAAGGAATCGGGACCGGCGGGAAGGCAACTGTCGAGCGGGAGCTAAAAGGTTCCAGATCAGAATGATTCGCGGTGTTCACGCTTTGCCTCCTTCGCTCCAGAAGGTTGAGCTGTTGCTATTTGTGATGGGATAGCGGGAATGATTGCGGCCCTGTGGCGGCATATGGCTACTGCGTGCCAAACCCGCCATAGCACGGACGCATGCTGCACAGAACAGCAAATCTGAACCCTGGGGGCGCAACCCGAGCGTGCCGCAGCGTTCGCAGTATTTGAGTTCCAACTTGATATCAACGCTTTCAACGTTTTGCATGAAAAGCTCCTTGTGAAAGAAATAAAAAAGCCCTGCACCGGGTGGTCCCGGTAACAGGGCTCGTTTCTCTTACGACGACCTGAGTGGCTATTTAATTAAATTTGGAGGTCCCTGACAGCGTCACATGGGGATATGCCGCCGGAAGTATCCTTCCTCATACCCGGATTTCAAGACCCGGCCGTTCTGCAGTACCACGCTGACTCTGCCATTGAATTGGATCTGCGAGAGCAACCGTTCCATTGCCGCGGAAAGCACCTCCGCGGAGCGTATCTTGCGGCGAAATTCCACGAAACCGCCTTCCTCTTTTTCCCCCAGCGAGTCCGGCATTTGAAGCTCCTACTTTCTCCCCTCGTCCCCAACTTAGCTATATCTTGAGTTGGATACTATAGCCATTTGATTTCGCCAGTCAAGGAAATCAGTATTTCCTTTTAAATGCTTACTTTGGCTTCCCATAGCGGCTTTTGGCGCTTTGGGCTTCGCATTTAAGCTGTGGAAAACACTTTGTCCATAAATACTAGCCTTGCTATTTGTATAACCGTATGCTATATATCGGCTATGAAATTCAAAAGTCTGCAAGAGAACTTGCGCAAAGCGTTGTGGTCTCGGATCGAGCGAAAAGAACTGACCGGACTCAGATTGGCGGAGCAGACCGGCTTCAAGCAGGCGCATATCTCCAACTTTCTAAACCGGAAGAGGAGCCTCAGCCTGGAGGGGATGGACAAAGTCTTGAGCGTACAGCACTTGTCGGTGCTGGACCTGCTCGATCCGGCGGAAATCAACAAACGAGCAAGCATCCCCCCACCCAGCGCGGACGAATTCGTGAATATTTTGCTGGTAGAGGGTGGGGTGGCCGCCACTCAGCCTCTTATCATGAACATGAAGGTGCAAGAGATACAGAAGTTCAAAAGAAGCTTCCTGCGGAAGCTGCGGCCTGCGGTGGGCGGCAAGCGCGGGGGATGGGAGCGGTTTGTTGCCATCAAGGTCGCGGCCAGCGACGGTATGAGCATGTACCCCCGGCTGCTGCCTGGGGCGACGGTGCTCATAGACCGGCATTACAATTCGTTGCAGCCCTATCGCAAAGGGGAGCTGAACATGTATGCCGTCGACGTGCGTGGCACATGCATAGTTCGCTACGTGGAAATGTCCGGATCCAACATAGTGCTGCGCCCGCACAATCAGTCCTACGCGGTGGAGGTAGTTCCGGCCGGCGACGAGGGAGCGTCAGAGCACCTCGTAGGCCGGGTCTGCTACGTGGGAATTGAGACGTAGGGGACCGCTTGACCGCGGAATCCTGAATGGAGACACCTGCCTCACTTGTAGCGGCATTGCTCACGGCCGCAAGCACCGGCTATTGTGCCCTTTGCATTGGGGCCGGGCTGCGGTTTGGGGCGCGCTGCAAACTGCCGCTTCCCATTTCGGTGGATCTCCCGCCGGTCTCAATCCTAAAACCGCTGAAAGGTACGGACCCGGAGATGCACGGGAGCCTGCGCTCGCACTGCGTGCAGGAATATCCGGAATACGAGATCCTTTTCGGCGTGAGTGATCCGAATGATCCGGCGATAGCAGTGGTCGAGAGGTTGCAGCGGGAATTTCCGGGGCGGGTGATCCGGCTCATCCCCTGCGCGAAAAATCTTGGCGCGAACGGAAAAGTCAGCAGCCTTGCGCAACTCACCCAAGCCGCCAGATATGACGTGCTGCTCGTAAATGACAGCGACATCCGCGTGCAAGCTGATTACCTGCGCACCGTCATGACGGAATTGCGGGAGCCCGGGGTCGGCCTGGTTACCTGCCTTTACCGCGGAGTTCCAGCGCGCACCATGGCTTCAAAGATCGAGTCGCTGGGCATCAGCACAGATTTTATGGGCGGAGTGTTGGCGGCCATGACCATTGAGCGAGAACTGCAATTTGCCTTGGGAGCGACGATTGCTCTTCGTAAGCTTGACCTGGAGGCAATGGGTGGATTTGAATCCATCGTCGATTATCTAGCGGATGACTACGAATTAGGGCGGCGGATTGGGGGCCGAAGTTTGCGCGTCAAGCTCTCGCGGACGGTGGTGGAAACTTTCTTACCGGATTATGATTTCCCGGGCTTTCTGGCGCATCAGGCCCGGTGGGCGCGGACCATTCGCGTCTCGCGGCCGGCAGGCTATGCCGGGTTGGTGCTGACCTTTACTTTGCCGTGGGCAATCTTGACGCTGGCGCTGTCGCGCGGCGCGGGATGGGCGTGGGGCCTGTTCGCAACTGCTGTATTGATGCGCATGGTAATGGCGCTCGTACTCGGCAACACCGTCCTGCGAGACACAACGGTTGCACGTTCCCTATGGCTGCTGCCGATTCGCGACCTGCTGGCAGTAGTGGTGTGGGCGGGGGGATGGTTTGGACGAAAGATTGTTTGGCGGGGAGAGACTTTTGAACTTAGGCGGGGAAGATTGGAGCGGGTGAAATAGATAGTCATCGCCCTGCCTCGCTGATGCCCTCCGCGCCGCGTTGGGAAAATAGCCATCCGGACAGGAACTATTATGCAGGAAGTTCTACTGCAGCTTCGCGTACTCCGCTCGTGCCTGTTTCAGGATTGGGACGTCGGGGTCGGCATTTTTCCAGAGAACGAAGAAATCCTGATAGGCGGTTCGCGCTTTTTCTTTGTCATTGGTCGAGACGTAGGCGCGAGCCAGGCCCATTTGAGCGAGTGAAACGGCAGGTTCGGTAATAGAGGCATCTTTCAATTTGAGCATGCCTTGAAATTCCTGGATGGCATCGGCTCCCCGGCCGGCCATCAGCAGCGCCGTTGCGCGCGTGTAACGGGATTCCATGTTGGCGCGATCGAACGCCTCGCCTTTTTTCATGATCTCGACCGCCTTGGCAGGGTCGTTGCGGTTCATCGCCAGCAGAGCCCGAATCATCGGCGCCGCAACGAATTGCACGGTGACGTCTTCGGGACGCTGTTGTGCGGCGCGCTCTGTCAACTGCGCGGCTTTAGCGTCTTCGCCAGAACGCGCATAAACGTCCGCAACCGCCAGCAGGGCGGACGGCGCTTGCGAAAGTTTGAGCGCTGCATCGGCGCCCCGAATCGCCTCCGCTCGGTTCTGCGCCAAGTCTTCGAGAAGAGCCCGGTAGACAATTGCATTCAGCGCGGATTCGGTGAGTTCAATAGCTCGCGCCTTGGCCTCGACCTGTTTGAGGAGATCTCTGGCGCGGTTGAATTGGCCGCCAGCCAACGCCAGCCCGGCATCGCGCTGCAGCAAATCGAATTCTCCCTGCGGCGACGCCCTGGCCAGGGCATCTTCTTTGGCCTGCGTCGCCGGGTCCCCTTGCGCAATTGCGATGCTCGCCAGTTGTTCATGAATAGTAGAGGTCCCCAGGTTCCGTTGCTGCGCAGTCTGCAAGATCGCCTTAGCTTCGTCGAGCCGGTTCAACGCTACATACGCGAAAGAGGAAATCGAGTAGCCATTGAAGGAATCGGGAGCCAGCCGAATTGCCTCGAGCCCGTTGCTGAGAGCTTTGTCGTATAGGCCGAGGATCAAATACACGACTGCCAGGTTCGTCACCGGCCGGCTGTCGCGCGGGTACACGTGCTTGTAGACCTCATAGGCTTCGATCGCTTTGTCGGATTGTCCCATGTACTGGTAGTAGTCACTACTGATCGCCAGCTTTTCGCGTTCACTGGCACGGTCCTTCAACTCGAAGGCCTTGCGGATGTAGTTCAACGCGGTTTCGGACTGGCCCATGTTCCCGTATTCCACGGCCAGCCCGCGATAAGCCATGGCAAAATTCATCCAACTCAATCGCACGCTTGCTGAATTCGAGCCCGCGAAGAGAATCTCCATTATTATTGTGATCGGCAGCTTCGGAATTCATCTTCAAGGCCTCAAGCGAAGAAGTTGTGGCTTCCTGCAAGGGCTTATCGAATTGCTGAACGGACGCCAGCGACTCTCCCAATTTCTCCCGCAGGCTGGTGCCGGCCTGACCCAGGGCAGCCAAAACTTTCTCTTTGCCTTCCGCCTGTGACTGTTCTTGCGCGATCGAGTTGCCGGTTGAGGCATTCACCGCATCCACCGTCACCACGTAGGCGCTTCCCAGACTCGCGATCGAGCCGTGCACCATGGCCTTGATGCCCTTGCGCTGACAAATCTCTCGGCCGATATCCGGCGTTACCCGTGTGTCCGCGGGCTTCCCCATCAGCTTCAAGGTTTGGGCGACGTCCGGTTGCGGAACCAGATTGAGGAACGGTGACTGCGCCAGGCTGACCTGAAGCGCGGTCTTGAGCGTGCCATCAAAAACGGGGTCGCCGGTAGTATTGGTGAAATCGGTGAGCAGGATCAGATCTTTTTCGCTGAGCCCCCGGGCGCGCCGCGAATGCCATAAAAATGTTCCGCCGACGGCGGCAATAAGAACCAATGTGGGGACAATTAGCTTCCACCGGCCAAGTCGCCCGGCCGCAGCCACGCCTGGCACAGAAACCGGTGCGGGGGAGTGCCTGCGGGAGGAAGGAGCGGCGGCCGTGGCGGTTTCCTCGTACATGAGGGAGGCATCGACCGCGGCGCGTCCGGATTCGGTTTGGCGCTTCAAGCGCTTCAGGTCGGCCCTCAGATCAGCCGCATGCTGGTAACGCAACTCGCGGTCTTTTTCCAGCGCCGTGTTAAGGATGCGTTCCAGCTCGGCCGGAAGGTCGGGATTCAGACGCACCGGCGCCACCGGCGCTTTATGAAGAATGGATTCGAACAAGTTCGCCGTCGTATCTCCGCGGAATGGCAGTGTTCCCGTGGACATCTCGTACAACACCGCTCCAAATGAGAAGAGGTCAGTGCGCGAATCGAGTTCTTTGCCGCGCGCCTGCTCCGGAGACATGTAAGCCACGGTCCCCAGCGCGGTGCCGGGGCTGGTGAGGTGCTGCTGATCGATGGTCGCGGCCGCCTCTGCGTTAGACTGAGAGTTCGCGTTCACTTTGGCCAGACGAAATCCAGAATCTTGCTGTGTCCGCGCTTGGTAACGAAAATATTTGCGGGCTTAATGTCGCGATGAACAATGCCTTCGGCGTGCGCTGCATCGAGGGCGTCGGCGATTTCGATTCCCAGCGACAGCAGGGTTTCGTTGTCGAGCGGGCGCGAGGTGATCATGTGTTTCAGGGTCACTCCATCCAGAAACTCCATGGCGATGAATGCCACCCCTTTTTCTTCACCAATGTCGTAAATCGTGCAGATGTTAGGGTGGTTCAACGCAGAGGCCGCCTGGGCTTCACGCTGGAAGCGACTCAGCGACTGTGCATCCGCCGCTACTTCATTGGGAAGGAACTTCAATGCGACAAAGCGGTGTAGTCGCGTGTCTTCGGCTTTATAAACCACGCCCATGCCGCCGCCGCCGAGCTTCTCGACGATTCTGTAGTGGGAAACGGTTTGTCCGATCATGTGGGTAGCAGCTGCCTCGGGGATAGACCATAGTAGGGGCGCGGGCAAATTTCCGTCAATGCGGTTATTGAGCAGTCTGGAAACCGACTTCTATCCCGCGCTCACGCCAGGGCCGGCCTTCTCCCCGCCCCGCGCGGCGCGACCTTCGGCGATAATCCTGCCTTCATGGGTGAAACGATAGATTTCTCCCCTCCAGTAGAATTTGTGGCTGAGGAAGCTTGCCAGCCATACCATGAATCCCTGCAGGTCACGCAGCGGATAAAGCCAGCAGAGGTAAAGCGCGCGCCGATCGCGCAGCAGGCCCCAACCAACCGCCACTGATTGAATCACGCGATTGAGGAATGCGGCGGCAAGCAGGGCCATGCCCCAACGAAGCTGCCCCAGCGCCGACGCGGCAATCAATC
Organism: Terriglobales bacterium; assembly: GCA_038254805.1. Lineage (GTDB taxonomy): Bacteria > Acidobacteriota > Terriglobia > Terriglobales > Acidobacteriaceae > Gp1-AA145. The sequence continues at coordinate 20,364 of JBBSFW010000033.1, read as the reverse complement.
CCAGGACGCCGAAAGGCATTGCAAAGGTAAGCCCGCTGCCGATGTGGCCCAGCGGCCGGGAATGACGTGTGCTCTTCATCCAACGCAACTGGTCGCCTAGCGTCCGACGAAAGGGCCGCTGCGTGAGCACGTGATAAATGAAGTGATGAGAAAAAATCACTTTATATCCTGCCGCCCAGATCCTGTTTCCCAGCACATAATCGTCGGAGTAGTAGGCTGCGGTGGCGCCTATCCCTCCAATCGCTTCCAAGGCATCGCGGCGGAGCGCAACCGCGGGACCGAGCGCGAACCGGATTCCTTCCAGCATGTCGGCGACGACCACCCCTGACGGCATCTCCACCGACATGCCCAGCGCCTCGAGGGAAGACCAGAAGTTCGAGGTGGGATCACCAAGGTAGAGGCAGGTAACCAAGCCAAGCTTGGGATCGAGCAATGGAGGGACCACATTTCGCAGAAAGTTGCGCTCTACGCGCACGTCGCTGTCGGAAATCACAAAAAAGTCGTTGCGCGAGAGCGGAATCATCTTGTCCAGCGTAAACACCTTGGCGTTCGGCCATTGGGGCGGACCGGAGATCACGGTCCGGCTTTTTACCTGAGGGTAACGGACCCGCAGTTGCTCGGCGACCGCGATGGCGGGATCGTCAGCGCTGCGCGATCCAATGATGATTTCGAAATCGGGATAGTTCTGTTGGAAAAAGCTTTCGAGATTTTCCGCAAGCCGCTCCTCCATGCCATGCACGGGTTTGAAGATAGTAACCGGAGGCAGGCGATCCACAGGAGTATTCTGGGTCGCGCGCCGGGCTTCGGCGCAGCGCCGCTTGAAACGGGAAACCGCGATTACGACCAACAACAGAAAAGTGGAGGAAGTAGCCAGCCCCAGGATGGAGATGCCCAACAGGGCACGCCAGAGCAGGGAAATCACGGCCCGAGCTCGCGGTTGGTAAATACGGATTTGCCGCCGCTGCGCGCCAAAAAGTAATGCGGCAATCCGCTCAACTCTCTTGGGTTGTCCTGGTCGCTCCAGAGAAAGACGGTGCCGGGGCTGGCCCACATCTGCGCCAAAGAAGCGGGAGTTTCAAAAACGCGGGGCGCATCCGGAAACTTGGCGCCGTACCAGAGATTACCACTGGGTTCATGCAGAATCCGAACCCGCGTGCGCAGGTAAAAATTCAGAGTCGAAGCCTGATGATATTGTCCGCCAATCACAACCACGTCGCCTGGCTGATAATGCTTCTCAATCGCCGAGGCAAGCTGCCTCGAAGAAAGGATGGGAGAAAAAATCGCAAATGCCGAATGCACGCAGGCCAGGAGCGCGACCATCATAGACGCGAGCACCAGGTTTCCATATGCCGGTTTGCGTTGGTAGCGTAGCCAAAGATTCAAGCCGGCCCCGATGAAAAGCGAAGCCACCGCGCCGAATAATTGGGGGCGAAAGACGCCCAGAGCCTCCGGGGTGAGATCCAGAAAGTGGCCCAAGGAGAAATCATAGTCTTGCGGATTTTTCTGTAAAAGATCGGCGAGATCAGCGCCGGGCGCCGGGAATTTCGAGGAGAACAGGAGGATAATGCCCACCATGGAACCAAGGGCGACCAGAACAAACAGGACCCAGGACGAAACTTTGCTGGCGCGATAATCGGCCCCAGGCGAGGCTTTCTCGGTCGCCAGCCAGCCTCCCACAAGGAGTGCAAACGCGGGAATTGCTGGAATCGTGTAGTACTCCTGGCGGGTGGAAAAGGTGAAGAAGCCCACGATCACAATGGCCCAAATGAGAAAAAAAAGGCTGGCGCTCCGGCTCGGGCTCAGCCGTCCGCGGAGCTCACGAATGCGAAATGGGACCTGCCGCAGGCTTTGCGGCAGAAAAACCATCCAGGGAGCGAGCCACAGGACTGTCAAGCCACAGAAGATCAGGAGGGGAACGGTGTCGTAACCTGGGGGAACGCGTTTGCCGACATACCGCAGAAGCTGTTCATTGACGAAGTAGAACCACAGAAATCCGCGGACCGCGCCCTGGCTGGGATTGCGCAGGGCCGCCATGATGTGCCACGGCGCGGCAATCGCGAAGAACACCAGCGTGCTTGACACCAGCCTCAGTTTCAAAATGTGGCGTAGATTGCCAGTTATCAGCAGATACAAGAAGATGGCGCCCAGGGGAAAAATCAGGCCAATTAAGCTTTTGGTTAGTACATTCAAAGCGCAAGTGGCAGCAAATCCCCAGCAAACCCAGCGCGATGGCTTCTCTTGTTCCAGGGAAATCAGAAAGAATAGAGCGCTCAGCGTCAGCCACAGGCCAACGATTATGTCCGGAATCTGGAATCGCGTGAAGATGTAGGGGCCAAGCGAAGTCGCCAGCACTACAGCCGCATACAGCCCGCCCCGTTCACCGTAGGCCTGCTTGCCGACGGCATAGATCGCAAGCAGCAAGGCCAATACCCCGAGCATCAGCGGGAGGCGAGTGCTCCAGTCTTTCGCCCCGAAAATTTCGTAGCTTGCGGCGACGGCCCAGTACATCAGAGGAGCTTTTTCCAGATAGCGGATTCCGTCGGTGTAAAGCGTGACCCAGTCGTGGCGCTGCACCATCTCGCGGGCGGCTTCGGCGTGGATGGTGTCAACGTCATCGAGAAGAGGCGGGGTAAAAATACTGGCGAGATAAATTGCCATCCACAGGAGCGCAATCAGACCCAGCGACGAATAGCGAAATTTCGCCGCTGCGGTGGAGGCCAAAACCAACAATTGGTGATTCGCGCCAGGGTCGCTGCGCGAAGCTGAGAGGCCCATGCTGGAAGATTATACGGGAGCGGCTGAAGTCAGCTCTGAAGCCAGTTCAGTGCTGCCACATCTGCAACACCACCCGAATGGTGACTTTAGATTATTTCCAGAAGCTTCTTTCTTGACCGGGCGGTTTGCCGGGACGCAAACTCGGCTAGCGACGTATGCACGCCGACAATGCAGCTACGCCCAACTCCGTCCTGCTGCAAGAACCCGCGCAGGATGCCGGGTTCGCTTCTCTGGTGCAGGGAGCAACGCGGGAGTTTCAAGCAACCCTGCAACTTCTGGCAGAACGGGCGCGTTTCCTGACGGGCGCGGAGGGAGCAGCTATCGCTATCCGACAAGGCGGAAAATTCACCTATTGCGCAGCTTCCGGCATCCCAGGTTCTGAAGTTGACGGCGACGTAGATCAAGCCAGGGACGCGATTCGCGAGTGTATTGATAAGGTGCAGCCCGCGTGCAAGCTGTCCGGACAATCCGGTTCGAGTCTGGCGGTGCCAATATTTAGAAACTCATTACTTGTTGGAGTTTTTGAACTGGTATCCGACTGCGGGGTTTTCGAAGAGCGCGACCGTCAGGAAGTCATTCGACTCGCTGGCCTGGCCGGGGCCGCGATCGAGCTTCGAGAGGCTGCTGAGCAGGCCCAAAACCGCATGCGGGAGTCACCGGGGGAAGGCCCGGCAGAAGCCACGGGGCATGCCCCGGAATTGCCCGCAACAGAACCAGATTTCGCACAAGCCGCCTCGTCCCCGGCGCCGCTGCCCAACATCGATGCCTGTTCCCGCTGCGGATTCCCTATTTCTGTGGGGCGCAAGCATTGTATAGGTTGCGAAAAGAAAATCGGTCCTTCCCGGGACAGTGAAGTCATGCTGTTCCACCTCGAAAATGAGGAAAGCTGGATCAGCGCATACGGATATACCATTGCTAGCGTGCTGGTCACTGCGCTTGCAGTGGCAGTCGTCTACTGGCTGCGCTGATCCTTTACTCGCAGCTCGACGACGCTGATGTTCCGTCCAAAAGCCTGTACCTTCACCGGCGCGAGATCGTCGCGGACTCGTTGCAGATCGGGAGCAATGCTTGCTCCCCAGCCGGCTTGAACTACCCAGACGGTCTTTCCAGGAACCAGGCCTGAATAGGGGATGAGTTCATCCCAGTAAGCCGGAAAGGTTTCCGCGGTGAACATCCACATGTGCGGGGGCGCGGAAATTATCTCGTGTCCGGCGCACTGAAATTTCTGGTAGCCGGAGACGCCAATCACTCCCGGCTTCTGCCCGCAGAGATAGTGGCTGAGCATCAGGTTGGCCTGATAGTCCACGAAAACAGGATCAGCGGCAGGAACTGCAACCTGTATGAATTCAATCATTCGATCCATCTGGGCCCGGCTCTGGTCGGCCCTAGTCATGTATGGCTGGTGGTGGAATCCGAAGGCAGAACAGACCGCGACGATCAGCACTGACACGGCAACCGCAATGCTGGGGCGCCACCGCGCCATTTTTGCGATAACGTAACTGATGCCGGTCATGGCGAAAATCGCAAGGAATACGCAATGCCGCGTCCCGCCATAAGGATATTTTCCTGACAGGGCAAGGACGCAATTGATGGCAAATGGGGCGACTAGAAAGACTGCCGCTTCTCCCACCGACGCCAGTGGGGGTTCGGGTTTCTGCTTACCCCTTGCCAGAAACACGATGCCTGCAATAAAGAACAGTGCCGCAATGTCCCCTACTACCAATTGACCGAAGATGAACTGGAAGACGGCAAAACTCCTGCCCAAGACGAAGGCCAGCAGATTGTCCTGTCCGGGACGGAAGTAAGAGCGCCGCAACCATTCCGTCACGGCTTGCACGGCGAGGACGCTGCTTCTGAGTCTTGAAATCTGCAGCCTATAGAGGGTCACGAACAGTGCAACCGCTCCCAGTTGCCCGGCGATCCACGCCGTCGTGAGTCTTCGCGGGAACTTCTGCCGAACCAGGCGCCATGCCGAATAAATTCCAAAAGCGGCGGCGAACAGCAGCGCCGAATAGTGGGAAAGCATGGCCAACCAGAGACACACAAACGCGCAAATCATCACTTCGGAGGATTCTTTCACCAGAGCGCGCTCCAGCAAGAAGGCGGCGCAGGTGATGAATAGCAGCAAAAGCGAATACTGCCGCACCTCCGATGTAACGGCCATGATTGGTGGCAGAAATGCCATCAGGACCACGCCGGTCAGGCCGACTGTGCTGCCCATTAAATCTCTCAGCCACTTGTAAAAGATCCAGCAGAAAGCGCTGCCGGCCATGATTGAAGGCATGCGGAGCACTAACTCCGAAGTCCCCAGCGCGCGCCAGAAATAAAGCAGCAAAATCAGCAGTGGAGGGTGGGCCAAAGTGAGGCTGGCATGATATGCGGAAATCAAAGAGCCCTGGTTTGCCAGAGAAAAGTGCAATGTCTCATCAGGGTTTAGGAAGGTCCCCCATGCCGCCCTCACCCGCAGCATGAACCCGATGGAAACCACGATCAAGGCTGCCAGAGCTGCATTCTCGCCGAGCCAGGCGTCAAAGCGGCCTGCGCCTTGCGGCGAAACTGGAGCCTCGGCAGCCGATTTGGGCGCTAGGCGTTGCATTTTGGATCGGGCCGTCGTCGAATCGCGCATCCTGAACCGCGCATCGTCGCCCGCGAACGCCGATCAGTTTGGCGCGGTATCCCTTGGAAAAGATTTGAACTCAACCTGCCGCGCCTGCGTTGTCCTCTTCTTTTCGGCATCGCTGCTGAAGCGAGTCAGCGTACCCCGGAGAACATAGAAAGCCTCATCCACGGCAGTCTTTCCAGCTCCCCGGCTAAATGATCCCTCGAAGGTGAACCAGGTTCCGTGAACCACTTCCGTGGTGAAGCTCAGTTTGTTGGCTTCGAAACTACCCGACTTAATGAACTGGTCGAGGAATGCGCCCTGGTCGCTTTCGGAATCTCCGAACCGGGAGACAAATCCGGTGACATTCCCCTTGTCTTCGATAGTAATCTGAACAAATTCCCCGTCGCGCAAAAAAGAATACATGCCGGAGTAGTCGCCGGCGGGAGCAGTCTGGCAGGGCAAGAACGCCGGCGCAGCCATACCCAGGCAGAGAAGCGCGACACGAAGTCTCATTTAAAAAGAGAGTACCACCCCGCCATGTCCAGAGGCTGCTTCCGCACTCAGATGGGCGGTTTTTAGAGGCCTAAACGCGCTTTTTCTTGACAAATTCTTCGCGGCTGCATAGAGTTCGATCAATTGTTTGAAAAATTGTGCTGGACAGGTGCCGAGAATGAAGAATGTTTACGAAGTCCTGAGGCAGAAAGAACTCGAGCTAGCGCGTCTGGAAAAGGAAGTCGAGGCGTTGCGAGTCGCCGCCCCCCTGCTTTCCGATGAAAAGGAAGCAGCTTCCGAGGCCGCTTCGAAGCCGGCTTTAACCAGCACCCCGTCCGCTCCCCAGCAACCGATCCGAATTCCACAGCCAGCGGTGAATCAGAATCAACCCACGGCGCGTGCCGCAGGGTGGGAAGATAGTGCCAAGCGCTGGCCGTAACCGGCTCTCAAGGTCAATCCGCACTCTCGCCCCGGCCAACCGGGGCGAATGCATTTTGGCCCGCAAATGTCCGCCACCTCCTGGCGGCGCCGTAAACGGATGGCTATCGGTTAGACTTGGTTTCGCTTCAAGTGAAGGGCTCCGCTCACGCTTGCCGCCGAAAGTTAATCCCGCTTCAAACTGCGTTCTCATGTTCGAGTTTCCGGCGGATCACTGAACCAAGCACGTGTCCCGCGGAATCCTTTATCCTATAGATGTCCTTTATGCCTCTCCGACAGTCCAAATCCGGCAATTCTGCCGGCACGTCATTGATGGAAGCCTCGAATGGCGAGCGCGAACGGGTGTTCGACGCATTCCGCTTGTGGGGGTATCTGGAAGCCGATCTCGATCCCCTGGGATTCCTGCAACCGGCTCCGCACCCTGATTTAAAAATTGAGGGTGAGTACGCTGAAGGAGCCCGCCGTATCTACTGCAGCACCCTAGGCGCGCAGTTTATGCATATTCCCGATCCTGGACGTCGCCGGTGGATCCAGGAGCGACTCGAGGGGCCACAGCCAGCAGTGGATCAGCAGCATGCGCTCGATCAGTTGATTCGCGCGGATCTTTTCGAAATGGTCCTGCAGCAAAGGTATTTGGGAGCCAAGCGGTTCTCGCTCGAAGGCGTCACCGCGCTGATTCCGCTGGTGGACGAAATCCTGGAGGGCGCGGGGCAGCTGGGGGCAGTCGAATTGGTGATGGGCATGAGCCATCGCGGGCGCTTGAACGTGATGCTCCATATTGCGCGCCGGGCGCCAGAAGAGGTATTTGCCGGCTTTGAGGACGTGGACCCACGCAGCGTTCTTGGAGGCGGCGACGTGAAATACCACATGGGCGCAACCGGCGAGTACGTAACTCGCAGCGGCGCCAAGATTCACATTCACCTGGTTTCAAATCCGAGCCATCTTGAGGCTGTGGATCCTGTAACCATGGGGCGCACACGGGCCAAGCAAGAAAGATCGGGCCAAGGCGGGAGCAGCAAATTTCTCCCACTTCTGGTGCACGGCGATGGGGCATTTGCCGGGCAGGGCGTGTTCGCTGAAACCCTGAATCTGGCGGATATCCCCGCTTACAGTGTTGGCGGCACCATTCACGTGATCGTAAACAACCTGATAGGATTCACCACCGTTTCGCAGGAGCTGCACTCATCCCGCTTCGCGGCACAGCTTGCACGGCGGCAAAATATTCCGATCTTCCACGTGAATGCCGAGGACGTGGACTCGATTCTGCGGATCGGACGCCTGGCAGTGGATTATCGCCACACCTTCGGGAGCGATGTTGTCATCGACCTCATTGGTTATCGACGGCACGGCCACAGCGAAGTAGACGATCCCACGATTACGCAGCCGCTGATTTACAAAGCCGTAAAAGATCATCCACCGCTTTGGGAAATTTATGCGGACGACAATGGCATACAGGATGCGCAATCGCGGGCCGAGGCCATAAAGGCGGAGCTCGAAGCCGCGCAGAAACGCGGAGTTGGTCTGAAGAAGAAGCCCAACATGCGCCAACTGCCCGGTTATTGGAGCAGCTACCGCGGCGGCCGGTACAAATCTGAATACGACGTAGAAACGGCAGTGCCGGCGCCCGAACTGGGTGACATCACCAAGCGGCTCACGACTTACCCCGCAGACTTTCACATTCATCCCAAGGTCAAGAAATTGATGGAACAGCGCGCCGAAATGGGAGCTGGGAAACGGTTGGTAGATTACGGAATGGCTGAGGCTCTCGCTTTCGCGAGTCTGGTCAAGTCGGGGACCCCGGTCCGGCTCAGTGGGCAGGACAGCCGCCGCGGAACGTTCAACCAGCGTCATTCCGTTCTGCTCGACATCGAGAATGAACAGGAATTTGTGCCCCTGCAGCACATCTCCGAAAACCAAGCGCGTTGCGCGATTTACAACTCCACTTTGTCGGAAGCCGGGGTCCTGGGATTCGAGTACGGTTACAGCCGCGATTTTCCTGAGGCGCTCGTGTTGTGGGAGGCGCAATTCGGTGACTTCGTCAATGTGGCCCAGGCCATCATCGATCAGTTTATCGTGGCTGGCGAAGCCAAATGGGACCTGCTCTCCGGCCTGGTGCTGTTGCTGCCGCATGGATACGAAGGGCAGGGCCCCGAACACTCCAGCGCGCGCATCGAACGCTTCCTGCAACTGGCGGCGGTGGATAACTTCCAGATAGCCCAGCCTTCAACCGCTGCGCAGTACTTTCATCTTCTGAAGCGCCAGGCTCTTCGCGTGTGGCGGAAGCCTCTGGTCGTTTTTACTCCCAAAAGCATGTTGCGCCACCTTGAGGCCTCATCTTCGATCGAAGAGTTTTCGGCCGGCAGTTTTTTGAAGGTTCGTCCTGATCCTGAGGCGAACGATGCCCGGCGGATATTGCTGTGCACGGGGAAAATCGGCCACGAGCTGCGGCTGGAAAGAAAGAAACGCAAAGACGCGGGCGCCGCTGCCATCGTTTTTGTAGAGCAACTCTATCCTTTTCCTGAAACCGAGATCATGGCGGAACTGAATCGCTTCCCCAACGCCCGCGAGATCGTTTGGGTGCAAGAGGAACCGGCCAACATGGGCGCGCTCAATTACATGCTGCCGCGCCTGCGCCCTTTAGCCGGGGGACGGCCGGTGTTATCGGTGAAGCGTTCCGCCAGCCCCAGCCCCGCAACGGGCTCGGCAAAAGCCCACGAAGTTGAGCAGAAGGCGCTGCTCTCTCTAGCCCTGAGCACAAATGGCAAATGACTCTGCGGTAGCGAATACGAACAAAAGACCCGCCCGCCTGACCGTTTTCCTGCTCCTGTTAACCGCCTTTTTAGTAATGATCGCAGTCAGCGTGGTCAGTGTAGGTTACGGCCTGCATGGTTATTGGAAGGCGGTTTTTACCGAGGAAATCACCCGCAATCTCACCCAAAAGGCCCAAATGCTCGCCGCCCGCGTCAACACCGATCACACTCATAAAATCGCGGACATTGCTTCCCAGGAGGGCCAGCACGCAGGCGCGCGCGCGACCGTGATCGACGGGAATGGGAAAGTGCTTGCCGATTCTGAGGCCCCTATAGCATCGCTCGAGAACGAAGGCCAGCGCCCCGAATTTGCAGCGGCGCTGACGGGAGAAACGGGCATCGACACTCGCAAGCGCAACGCTTTTGGCGTCCCCGTGTTCTACGTCGCCGTCCCAGTTTCCGGAGGAGCAGTGCGCCTGGGGTATCCGCTGGCCGATGTGAGCTTGGCCAATGCCCACGCACGCAATGTATTGCTATTCGGGTCGATCATCGCCGCCCTGGCCGCCCTTGCAATCTCCGGGCTGGCTGCACAGACGCTTGCGCGTCCTGGGACGCGATGATTTCCGATCGCCGCCAGCTCCTAGCGAGGCAGCGTGAAATTGATCGTGAGCTGGGTCTCGATTTCGACCGGCTCTCCATTCAAGAGATAGGGACGATACTTCCACTGCCTGACCGCATCCGTCGCCGACTTTGCCAGGATCAAATCTCCGCTGATAACTTTGATGCCGGCAATGGCGCCGTCTTTATTGATGGTCGCCAGCAATTCGACCGCACCCTGCTTCCTCAACTGCAGCGCATTGGCCGGATACGCGGGCGCGACTCTTTTCAAAATCAGTCCTTGCGAAACTCCTTGTGAGATGCGAACCGACCGCGGCGTTGCGCTGGGAATCACGGCATCAGTACTCACGATACCGGCCAGGGCTGTGGAATTGTTAGCGGAGGACATCTCCAGCCCCGGCGGCGCAGGTAGTTCTGACTTTTGCGCTATGGGGGCCCCAGAGTTGTTTGTCACCAACAGCGGCTTGGCGACAACCGTAATCTTGGGTTCTGATTGCGTGGGCGCCTCTTCTATCTCAATCGTCTGTGGCCGGGAATCATCCTGGCGCGTGGCGCGTATGGCAGACGAGGGGCCTACCTCTCCAACATTCCCCGCCGACGATCGTGTAACAGCGCTATTGTCCGATTCGCTGACCGGAGCCACTGAGGGGGTCTCCGGCGTGTGCTTTGCTTGCCCCGCCGCGGATGGATGTAAATTCCTCCAAAGTTGTGGTTGTTGAAGCCCAATGTAGCCGAGAACACCGGCAGCCACCAAAATCACAGCAATAATGACTATCTTTTTACTGCCGCCAGAATTGGAAGTTTGCGCGTAAGAAGAAAACGTTGGCGTCGGATCGGAAATCGCGGATGGTGGCAGGCTGGCGTTGGCGACAATCGGCTCATGCATGGCCAGAGGATCTGCAGCCTTGAGTTCAACCAGTGGCTTGCTTAATGCCGGGGCGACCGCCGCGCCCGACTGTCCGCCGGCCGAAGTTGCTTGCCCCGGAGGCTTCCACTTCGGCGCCCAATGCTGTTCCCCCGAGATCGTTGGGTTGATCGGCACCGGCAGCGACTCCAATACCGCGGTGTCTGCGGGCTCCAGTGCGGCAGCAGGTTCTTCTTCACGGTCCAGGGACGCGAACGGCATTGCCCCCAATGGCTCTTTCCCAGCGAACGGTGGGAAAGGTATTGTCTTCGCCGCGGATACCACGCCCTCATGGGGTGTTTTCGCCACTTCCGCCGAGGCGGCGATCGCCGGCTTGGCTTCATTTTTCCGGAGCAGCCCTCGCGCCACGCGCAGCGTGCTCTTCGACTGCTCAACATTGATCGGCTTAGTCAAGACCAGGTTCGCGCCGATGCGAAATGCCTTTGCCACCCCGGCCTGCCCTTCGACTACCGCGACTGAGAGCGAACTGTGATTGAAGGTAGAAGCGCGCGCGCCTTTGAAAAGCAGCGACGCATCTTCCTCGTTCTGGCAATCCACAACCAGCGCGTCGAAATGCTCGTCGCTTAGCTTTTTAACTGTTGCAAGCGGTTCACTGGACCGTTCCACCGTGAACTCAAGTTCGCTCAACACCTGGGTCACAACGCGGGCAGTTTTCTCATCGGGGCAGAAAAGCAGGGCTTTGTAGCTCATAATCCGCATGGTAGGTACACTGATAGGCCCGGGCAAGTTACTGACGTAATTGAGCTAATCCAATGAATGGCGATATAAAGCCGCGCCTGCCCTTATGGCTCAAAATTGCCTGGAGCGTCTGGCTGCTGGTGTGGGTTCCGCTCTACTTGCGCCAGTATGGAGTACAGAATTTTCTTTATTTCTGCGACCTGGGAAACTTTTTTATCGCCGCCGCGCTGTGGCTGGAGAGCCGCCTGCTCTTCTCCTGGCAAGCGGTAGGGCTGCTGGTTTTTCAGAGCCTTTACGCGCTCGATCTGGTGGGAGCTTTTCTTTTCCGCAAACACGCGATCGGTGGCACCGAATATATGTTCGATCCCGCGATTCCGTTGCTTGTACGGCTGCTGGGTCTATATCACCTGATGGTTCCGTTGTTGCTTCTTTGGGCCGTGCGCCGTCTGGGATACGACCGCAGCGCGTGGAAGTGGCAGACGCTCACAACCTGCATTGTCGTGCCTGTCAACTATTTTTGGCGGCCGCAGGACAACGTGAATTGGGCGCGCGGCATGGTTCACGAGCAGCACCTCTTGCCGGGATGGCTGTATGTGCTGGGATATTTGATCGTCGCGCCGACGCTGGTGTATTGGCCCACACACGTGGCGTTGAAGTGGTGGACTGGCAAAACTGCGACACGGCGATTGCAGGCTTTAAACAAAACTCCGTAGACGATTCCGACGGAATCATTCCACGGTAGCGGCTATAAGCCAATTGAAGTACACACCTCCCAAGTCCTACAGATGGGTGCCTATCAACTCATCAATTTGTTTCGCGATTTCATGCGGCAATCGCTAATAAAGTGGGGGAAACAAGCTACTTGGATGACCTTTGTTTGCGCCAAATTGTAACCTAGGGCGTCACGATCAGGTAAGGGTGTGAGTGACTGCTAAAGTGCCAGAGGATGCCACCTTTTCAGGATAAAGTCGTTCGAATTCAGGATCACCGTGCAGGAGGGCGAGGTCGGGATCACGTCGCGCCCAATCCGGGTCCCTGAAACCGGCATCCCAGGCTTTGCGGAGGGCTTCCAAAGCCTCCGGCGTCCTCCTCATTAAGCAGAAGTTGCATGCAGCGTTGTACAGGACGGTAGCCTCATTTGGACGTAGCGTGATCGCCAGATTTGTTTCGCGAACCGCTTCCTCCAATCGATTCATCACATAATCTCCCGCTAGAAGGACGCGTGCGCGAGCGTCTTGGGGAACGTGGCGGAGATGTAGTTCCATCGCGGAGACGCGTCGCTGTCGGAGATTGCGAAGGGCCTCTTCCTTGCCCAGTGCTCCGAGGGCGTTCATGATCGGAACGTAGATGTTGTAGTCCTCGCCACTCGCCTCAACAGCAGCATCGGCAATGTTCGCGGCTTCCTGGTAGTGCCCGGAAGCAAATAAGGTTCGGCCTAGGATGTAGTACGCTCCCTCGCAATCGCGCTTGCGGTCAATCGCTTTCTGAACAACCGCCACAGCTTCATCGTACTTGCTATTCGCGTAGAGGATCCAAGCTTGGGCAACCTGCACCTCGGGCAAATCGGGGCGCAGGACAACGGCGGTTTCGGATGCCTTCATGGCGCGTTCCATCCACACGGGGTCGCGCCCGTAATTGTAATGATTCTGGGCGCAGATATTGGCGATGGCGGCGTACGCCAGAGCAAAATTCGGGTCCAAAATGACTGCGTTTTCAAACATCTGGAGTGCGAATTCCAGGTCCTGCCGTTGCAGACGGCGCATAGCTCTTGCCACGCAGATAGAGGTCGTAGGCCTGGAGATTGTCGGTTGGTTTCGCCGCAATGGCTTCTTGCTCCTGCGGAGACAACTTGATCCGCAGTGCCTGGGCGATCTTGCTTGCGATCTCGTCCTGCACCTCGAAGACGTCTTTCATCTCGCGGTCGTAGCGCTCGGACCAGATGGGGAAATCGGTGCTGGTATCCACCAGTTGCGTATTGATGCGCAGGCGGTTGCCGGAGCGGCGCAGGCTCCCTGCCAAGACGTAAGCCGCTCGTAGCTGTTGTCCAATCTGTGCGGGCGTTGTCTGCTTATCCCGGTAAACAAGCACAGTTGGGCGCAAAAAAATGTTCAGCCCCCTGATCTTGGAAAGTTCGGTAATGATGTCTTCTGTGATGCCGTCGCGAAAGTACTCATCTTCCTTCGCCCCGCTGAGGTTCTCGAAATACAGGACAGCTACAGATTTCGCGCTTTGTTTGGCAATTCCTCCGCGCGATTCGCCAGAATCGGCCGACCGCTTCTGACCAGAATCAATATCACGCTTCAGGCGGAGCAAGTCGGTCTTGAGCTCGGTGGCGGTTTGATAACGGAGATTCCTGTCTTTTTCCAGCGCCTTCTCCACGATTCGAGCAAATCCAGGCGGCAGGGCTGGATTCACTTGCATAATCGGAACTGGGTCGCGGTTGAGAATTGCTTCGTAAACCACGGCCGAGGTATCGCCCTGAAAGGGGAGCAGTCCGGTCGCCATCTGATAGAGAGAACCGTTCCCAGCGAGAACAAGTCGGTTCGAGAATCGGTAAGTTGACCGCGCGCCTGCTCCGGTGACATGTATGACACGGTACCAAGTGCCGTACCCGGTATAGTGAGATCCTCCCGCTGACCGGTTGTCTCCAACTGCGTGACTGCACCAGCGGCATCGATTTGTGACCGCCGTGCCTCCATCTTGGCCAGGCCGAAATCGAGAATCTTTACTTGCTTTCGTGGCGTGACGAATATGTTCGCCGGTTTGATGTCGCGGTGTACGATGCCCTTCGCGTGTGCCGACTCCAGAGCGTCGGAAATCTGGATCGCCAGGCCCAGCAGTTGTTCGATCTCGAACGGATTTCGGCCGATTATCTGCGCGAGCGACTGCCCCTCCAGCAACTCCATGACAATGAACTGCTGCCGCTCATGCTGCTCGATCGCGTAAAGGTGCAAATATTGGGGTGATTGAGAGCAGATGCCGCACGAGCTTCGCGCTGAAAGCGTTCCAGTGAATGTGCGTCTTGCGCTAATTCCTGGGACAAGAACTTCAGGGCAACATGACGTCCTAGGTGTGTGTCCTCAGCTTCGTACACGATGCCCATGCCGCCGCTTCCAAGCTTGCGTGTTATGGCATAGTGAGAGACCGTTTGTCCGATTTCCGATTCCATGAGCGGCGACCAGGGAAGGATACTAGTAGCAAAGCAAACACCGGTCAAGCAAGGATTCAGGCTGCAAGAGCCATTCTGACGGCAACGTTTTTCCACGGCGAAGAATTACGGGATTTGTGATGCCCAATTGCCGCCGTAGCGGGCCGAGCCATGCTCGATGATCCACACGCGAACCCACTCCCTTACTCATGGTTTTGGTACAAGAATCCCAGTGGACTGCCGGGCACTTGTAATTTATTCCAGACGATCTGCAAGTCAGATGCGTAGGTTGCATTTGCAAGTTGTTGGACGGCGGAATCCGCGTCTGGCGGGAAAAGAACCTGCCTTTGACCCGCAAATAGGCCCTCCGCAAGACTGAGCACTTTTGTAACTTGCCGCCTCCGCCGCCAGCCTTCAGCATGGTAAGGAGTTTCTCTGTAAGGGAGGCGTATGGCTAAGTCTGCCAGTTCGGGAACCGGCGCCGCGACTGCGGCAGCGCAGGCGCTGACGCCTCATGCACAGATTGAGCAAAACCTTGCGCGCTCGGCGACCCCCGAAGTCGCTTGCTCAGAAATGTGCAGGATATTCAAAGTAGGTCCGGCCGAAGTCGCGCTGCTCCGGATCGAAAAAGATGTGCTCAATTTTCGTCCGCAGGTTATGCGTACGGGAATAATTTTTCTTTTGCTGATAATGTTCAGCATTGGCTCGTCCGCATACTCGGTCCTGACCCACGAAGAAATCGTTGACCTGCTGTGGACGGACGAGATCCGTCCTTTACTTCTGCAGCGCTATCCAGGACTCACCGACGATCAGATTAAAGAAGCGCATGCCTACGCATTCGGCGGCGCGGTTATCCAGGACCTGGGCTACTATCCTTTCGGCGACAAAGAGTTCAGCAATCTGGTGCACTATGTGCGCAGCGGCGACTTTGTTCGCGAGTTGCTGATCGAGAGCCAGGACGTCAACGAGTACGCGTTCGCCCTCGGCGCGCTTTCACACTACGCGTCGGATATCAGCGGACACCCCGCAGTCAACCAAGCGGTTTCGGTGCAATATCCCAAGCTCCGGGCAAAGTATGGCAAGTCGGTGCGCTATGCCGAAGACAAGACTGCGCATCTCAAAATCGAGTTCGGATTCGACACCGTACAAGTTGCCAAGAACCGTTACGCCTCAGAACAATACCACGACTTCATCGGATTCAAAGTGTCAAAGCCTTTGCTGGAGCGGGCTTTCCCTGTGGTCTATGGAGTCGAACTCAAAGATGTGCTTGCCCATGAGGATCTGGCGATTGGCTCGTATCGTTATTCAGTCAGCCGCCTGATTCCGCGAATGACCCAGGTCGCGCTGCAAACCCACAAGAAAGAGTTGATCCGCGAGACCCCCAACTTTGCCAAACAAAAATTCCTGTATCGCCTTTTACGCTCCGGTTATGAGAAGGAATGGGGAAAGGACTACACCAAGCCCGGCATAGGCACGCGCATCCTGTCAACCCTGCTGCGATTCATGCCGAAAATCGGGCCGTTCAAAGGATTGGCATTCAAGAACCCGACTCCCCAGACTGAAGACCTGTACATCAAGAGCATCAACACCACTGTCGATCAATACCGGATTTATTTGAAGGCGGTGCGCACAAACACAGTCGTATTACCCAACGCCGACTTCGACACCGGCCTCCCAACCCGGCCGGGCGAATACTCGCTCACTGACGATAGTTACGCGACGCTGATGTCTCAATTATCCGAGAGCAAGTTCGATCGAACCTCAGCCGAACTCCGCGCAAATATTCTGGAGTTTTACTCTGACCTGAACGCTCCAATTGAAACGAAAAAAGACGCCTCCCATTGGCAGGCTCTGCTGAAGAATATGGACCAACTGAAGCTTGCAGTCACCTCACCAGTTCCGGTAAAGGCGGAATCAGGCGCGCAACCTTCATCACTACTTCTTCCCGCTCGTCTGGGCGACTAAGACACGCCACCGCCACAAGCTAGTGGTAGGCGCGGCAATGATCGCTCCGGTAGGCGCAAAGGTAAGAAGCTTGAGCGCCAGAGCTGACCTCTGTACATGCTCGCGCCAACGCCCCGAAACCGCAAGCTTAGTACAAAATAATCGGCGCTTTCATCAGATGCTGGTGGAAGGCGTTCCAGTGGAATACCGCCGAGACGACGGCTCAATTGCCGGCGATCTTGTCAAGCTGGTTGATTTCGACACGCCGGAGAACAATGACTGGGCTGCTATCAACCAGTTCACGATTATTGAGAACAAGATCAACCGCCGTCCTGACATTTTGGTGTTCATCAACGGCTTGCCGCTCGGCGTGATCGAACTCAAGAACATCGGCGATGAAAACGCCACAATCCGGGGCGCATTCAACCAGATCAATACTTACAAGAGGGACACTCCCAGCCTGTTTGCCTACAACGAAATCACGGTAATTTCAGACGGCATGCATGCCAAGGCGGGCACGCTCACCGCTGATTGGGAACGCTACATGCCTTGGCGCACGGTCGATGGCAAAGACATAGCTCCCAAAGGCTCATTGCAACTGGACGTGCTGATCAAGGGAGTTTTTGAGAAGAGCCGATTTCTCGACTTGATACGCAATTTCATCGTTTTCGAGAACGACGGCGGGCAACTTGCCAAGAAGATGGCGGGCTATCACCAGTTCCATGCGGTGAATAAAGCCGTGGAGAGTACGCTCCGGGCCGCCGCGTTGCGTGGCGACCGCCGAGTCGGAGTCGTATGGCACACGCAAGGCAGCGGCAAGAGTCTTTCCATGGTCTTCTATGCCGGCAAACTGATCCGACATCCCGAAATGGAAAATCCGACCATTGTTGTCTTGACCGACCGTATCGACCTGGATGGGCAACTTTTCGGAACATTTTCGCGTTGTGAACACATTCTGCGTCAAACGCCGGAACAGGCGGAGGACCGTGACGATCTGCAATCCACTCTTCGGCGGTCGTCGGGAGGTGTGGTCTTTACCACCATCCAAAAGTTTTTTCCCGAGAATAAGGGCGAGAAGTATCCCATTCTCTCCGACCGGCGCAACATCGTGGTTATCGCCGACGAGGCCCACCGCAGCCAATACGACTTTATTGACGGCTTCGCCAAGCACATGCGCGACGCGCTTCCCTATGCGTCATTCATCGGCTTCACGGGCACGCCCATCGAGAGCGACGACCGCAGCACTCCGGCAGTATTCGGCGATTACATCGACGTATATGACATTCAGCGCGCCGTGGAAGATGAGGTTACAGTCCGTATCTACTACGAAGGCCGCTTAGCCAAGCTGGAGTTGAAACCCGAAGAACGCCCAAAGATCGACCCTGATTTCGAGGAAGCCACCGAAGGCGAGGAAGTCGAGAAGAAGGAGAAGCTCAAAACCAAATGGGCACGCCTAGAAGCAATGGTCGGCACCGACACGCGTATTACGGGAGCTTCGTGAGATCACCCTGGTCGAATGCGATGAGAATTCGGCGAAGAAATCCGCCCAGGAGAATGCCGCCGTCGCCCTGATAGGACGTCAGGTTATTGGTCTGGCCCTGCGGATAATTAAATTCCTGCTGCCGCGTCTTTACATACACGTCAGTGTTGGTCAATTCGCCAAAATAGATCTCCGGGCGCGTTACGGAGATACTCTTCACCGTGCTCTGGATAGGCATGTTGCTCAGGATCAAAGTTGGCAGCCCTTCCGAGGTGAATCCATTCACCGGATTCATGGTGATGCCGTAGCCGTGCGTG
This sequence comes from Terriglobales bacterium, assembly GCA_038254805.1. GTDB lineage: Bacteria > Acidobacteriota > Terriglobia > Terriglobales > Acidobacteriaceae > Gp1-AA145. The sequence continues at coordinate 2,197 of JBBSFW010000033.1, read as the reverse complement.
TAGATGAGCTTTTCGTTGATCCAGTTGCGGCTGCTCTCGGGAAGCTTATCGACACTCAGTTCGCGCGTGGCGAGCATGACCTGCCGCATGGTGCCATCGATTTCGTAGCGATCAATATCGATGTCGGGAAAATCGTAGTAAGTACGGATTTCCTGAATCTGACGCAGCGTATCCTGCAGCGCTCGCCAGTCCCACAGCCGGACGTTTAGCAGCGTCGCCTGATTGTTTGCCGGGTCAGTCGCTTCGACTGTTGTCTCGGCGGGAAATTCGCGCTGCGCAATACGATCCAGTCCATACGCCTGGCGGGTCAACTCGATGTTGTGTGCGATGTACGGCCTTTCGCGAACCAGTTCGTTCGGTTTTACAACAAAGTTGCCAACATACCAGCGATTACCTGAATGGCTGCATAACACACTATGGCAGGAGCAATGGATGCCAGCAGCCAGCGCACGCGTGGCGCTGACACGATATTCATAGCCGCAATCGCAGCACCCAGAATGAGCGCCCCACAAACGAGCAGGAGTCCGGTCAGTATGACGTGCGCATCGGTGTAAGTGACTCCGCTAAAGATCGTATGCTCTTCGAACAACGCCTCGAAACGGCTGAGATACACCTGCATCGCGAGGATCAGCAACAGGAACGAAAACGAGATGGAGAACCCACGCCAGGGCAATGGAATGGGACTGCCACGTTGTCCCGTGAAGACTCGCGCGCTGCCGGTAAGCAAAATAAAGAAGACGGCGACTCCACAAGCAATTGCTGCCAGCGTCAGTAGCCACCCGGTGACCAATTGCCAGGCGGGAAGCACGAACAGATAAAAGTGCAGCGATTTGCCGAAGATCGGATCCGCAAGGCCGCCACTTGTGCGGGGCGCATGCCAATAGAGGGCGAACGTCCGCCATTCCGCCATCATGCCGGCGCCGGTTGCGGCGGCGATCAATAGCGCAATGATGAGGACGATGGGCCGGAGGATGCGCTCGACCGGCAATTTCACCGGTTGCCTGGCGATGTAAATGATGCCGCCGCTTAATAAATCGGGCCGGTATGCGCGCCTCAGCGCCAGAAACCATCCATACAGAACGAAAAATGTGGCAGCAAAAAATACCGCAAAAACGCCCCATTGAAAGCTAAGCGTCTTCCTGAATACCTCTCCGTAGCCGAGCGATCCGAACCAGAGGGCGTCCACGTAGTACGACACCGAGGTTCGGCTGCCAAGAATAATGATGTATATGCCAGCAAGAATAAGGAAAAACCGGCGGCGTCGTCGCGGGCGTCCCGGCAACTCTATGAATTCGGGTATCTGTCTATTCAGTTTTCACCAGCGCTTTCGTGAGTTCCAACTACTACGATTCTACGCATCCTTACGCTCGGACAACATCTCATCAACTCGTCAATAGCGTGTGGCTGAGCAAGAATTACCAACTACGGCTGCGGCGTCGCCACTGGAACACACGGCGTTCGGATGGCTAATTCGACTTTGGCTGGCTAACCCACCATCTCCTGGCAGCGATAACCGACCAAATTCTCTCGACCAGACCGAAGGGCCACGCGCCTTGAAGAAAGCCATATTGAACATTGGTCATTCCACTGGCGGGGGAGTGGTGGCTCGCCATACCGGACGTTTCGGAATGAGCGCGTCGCCAAGGTCGTCCTGATCGGTTCGGTAACTCCATCGCTGCTGAAAACTCCCGATAATCCAACCGGCACACCCCTTGAAGCCTTCGATGGATTCCGCAAGGGGGTGATTGCGAACCGTGCGCAATTCATGAAGGACTTGCCGATTATTTATTTTGGGGCGGATCGTCCTGGGTCCAATATTTCGCAAGCAACGCTCGATGCATGTTGGAGTCAAGACATGCTCACAGGTTTTCCCGCGGCGTACTTCGCCATCAAGGCCTTCTCTGAGAGCGATACGAGCGAGGATGTGAAAAAAATCGACGTCCCGACTCTGATTCTGCACGGGGATGTCGACCAGATCGTGCCCATTGGTAATGCCTATCGGTCCGCTAAGCTCAAGTCAACGCCTTTCACCCAATGTTCGGCTTTTGATCGCAATACCTTCGCTCAGCGAAAGCCTCGAAACCGGACTGCCGATTGAGCCTCCGGAGAAAAGCGCGCGAAAGCGCCGTCCGACGAGCTCGGCGGGCCATTCTCTGCAGTCCGGTTTCAAATAAATTAGTGCAGAATTGCGGCAATT
>JBBSFW010000032.1:0-42875 GCA_038254805.1 Terriglobales bacterium | reverse complement strand
TCCCAACCATTCATACTGGCGCTGCCACTGGGAGCCAGACTCGAAGGCGCCGTGCTTCCGGTAAATACCCTGCCCTGGGAGTGGGAATATCCGAAGAAGATATTTCCTCCGGTGGGAATCTGAGCGCCGGCCAGGGCTCCCAATAGAAGAACGGAGAATGCTGTCGCACAAATCTTACGCACGAATTTCTCCTGTGAAAAAGATGACGGGTAGATTGGATGCACTCGGAATCGCGGTTGGATGCCACTCCCCTGGCCCATGTCGGCCCCAAGTTTTAAGGTGCCGGAATACTATCCCTGTGGATTTCAAATTGCACCACTACTAGATTTTCATGATCTCCAAATAGTTCTCCGCGACAGTTAATTGTAAGCAGCCGCCCAGGGTCTAATATTCCGAGATTTGGTAAAGGTTCATATGCACTCGCGTGCGGCAAAGGTCAAGGTGCTCATAACGGAGTGGGTTATCGAAACCCTTGCACGACGAATGTCGCCCTCTCTTCGAGATATCTCACCTAGGACGAGGCCGGGCGCTTCGCTTCTCCGGGACTTGAGGCTAACTGGCTGATTCCACTGGATCGGGCCATGGCTGCCTCCTCGGGAACACTCCATCTTCCCTGATTTTTCTCCGGAAGATGAAACAAGAGCGCCATTTACCGCATCCATGCTGAGGCACTACAGCAAAGGCACTACCAGAAAAGATGAGCCAGCGTTCAACACTCGTTTTGGAGAACACAATGCCAGCCAGCGGTGCCCAGAAGGTGGGTTCCAGTCCACTGCACGAACGCTACCAGGATATCCGCCAGGCCACGCTCCGGTTGACGCAGCCATTTTCAGCTGAAGACCAGATGCTGCAATCCATGCCCGATGCCAGTCCAGCAAAGTGGCACCTCGCGCATACCACATGGTTTTTTGAGACGTTTGTTCTAGCGCAGCATGTTCCCGGATACAAGGCATTCGACCCGGCATTTACGCAACTCTTCAACTCATACTACAAGCAGCTGGGGCCGCATCCCTTTCGCGGCGCACGCGGATTGATGTCCCGGCCGAGTCTGACTGAAGTCCATGCCTATCGGGCGCATGTGGATGAAGCGATGCTGCGTTATCTGGAAAGTGCGGGCGGTCCGGCCGCGGATCTGATCGAACTCGGCCTGAATCACGAGCAGCAGCATCAGGAGCTGATCCTCACCGACATCAAACATGCGCTATGGTCCATGCCGCTGCGGCCGGGCCCAGACTACCGTCCCCGCGAGATCAACGCCTTGGTCCCACTACAGTGGATATATTTCGAAGGAGGAATTCATAAGGTCGGGCACGCTGGCGCCGGGTTTGCATTCGACAATGAGGGTCCGCGGCACGAGGTACTGTTGCGGCTTTTTCGTCTTGGATCGCGGCTGGTCACCAATGGCGAATACCTCCAATTCATTGAAGACGCAGGCTACCGCCGCCCGGAACTTTGGCTTTCCGATGGCTGGGACAAGGTTTGCTCGGAGAGTTGGAATTCTCCCCTGTATTGGGAACAGCTGGATGGGGTCTGGTGGGAGTTCGTGTATTCCGGAATAAAGGAGCTGGATCCGGCAGCGCCGGTTTGCCATGTCAGCTATTACGAGGCGGACGCGTATGCGCGGTGGAGCAGAGCGCGTCTCCCTTTGGAAGAAGAGTGGGAAGTTGCGGCAGCGCAGAATCCCTCGACCGGAACTCTGCTCGAGTCTGGCGGCATTTCTCCGCAGGCGGCGCAGGGTAAAGGATTGCAACAGGTATTTGGAGATGTTTGGGAGTGGACGTCGAGCCCATACGTGCCCTACCCGGGATTTGAGCCTGCCCCAGGACTGATCGGGGAGTACAACGGAAAATTCATGTGTAATCAGCTAGTGCTTCGAGGCGGTTCATGCGCGACGCCCTCCAGCCACATCCGTGCAACCTACCGGAATTTCTTTCCTCCACATGCACGTTGGCAGTTTTCGGGTATAAGGCTGGCCAAATGATCGGGCATGAGTTGCTGGCAATTCCCGAATACGCGGGAGAAGTTGTGCGGGGGCTCTCATCGCGGCCCAAAAAGCTTCCCTGTAAGCTGTTCTATGATGATCGTGGCTCGGCGCTGTTCGAAGAGATCACGCGCTTGCCAGAGTATTACCCAACCCGAACAGAATTAGAGATCCTGCAGGAGCGCGCACGGGAAATTTGCCACGCGGCGGGATCGCCGGTTTCGATGGTGGAGCTCGGCGCGGGAACGGCGGCTAAGACGAGCACGTTGCTGCGCGCATTTTCTGGCCGGCAATTGCGTCTCCAGTATTTCCCGGTTGACATTTCCGCGGCGGCGCTAGCCGAGGCGAAAACACGGATTGAAAGCGAATGCCCTGCCGTGGTAGTGCGCCCAGTAGTGGCTGATTTCAGCAATGGATTCGGATTTTTGCGAGATATTCCGGGCCGGAAAGTTGTGTTGTACCTGGGATCGAGTATCGGGAACTTCGACTGGAATGATGCCACCGCCATGCTGCGCAAAGTTCGTGAGCAGCTCGCTGCGGAGGACGCGCTTCTGCTTGGCACGGACATGGTCAAGAGCCCGGAGATCCTGGTTCCCGCGTATGATGACGCGCAGGGCATAACTTCTCAGTTCAACAAGAACATTTTAATGCGGATCAATCGCGAGTTCGAAGCCGACTTCGATCTGGATTCTTTCCGGCACGTCGCGGAGTGGAATCCCGCTCGCTCGCGAATGGAAATCTATTTGCAAAGTGTGCCTGCTCAGGTGGTGACGTTACCTACGGCAGGTCTTAAGGTGAGATTCGCGGCGGGAGAACGAATTCATACCGAGAACAGCTACAAGTACACCCTGCAAATGGTCGAATCGATGCTCTGTGTTTCTGGGTTCAAGCTGGAGAAGAGCTGGTTCGATCGGCGGGAGTGGTTCGGCCTGCACTTGGCCAGAGCGTAGCCCTCCTCACTTTGTCTTTGCGATTTTCGCGGTGATGATTGCCTGCCCCACGTGTCGCTGCGTATGGTCCGCGACGTGAACCAGAAGGCCACCCAGGGTGGTAGGCATTTGCTGGCGCCCGATGGCACGAGGCTGGGAAAAATCGTTCGCTGAAAACGCGCGGATTCGTTCCGCACTTGACTGCCAAGCCTCATTCAATTGGCGAAAGAGATCTTCGCGAGTAGCGCCGGGGTCAAGTTCCGTTTTCATGTGCGCAATCTGTTCTGGGCTGAGACTCTTACCTTCCGCGTACGTGAGCAGGCGGGCCATGCTTCGGGCAATGTGGCGCAGGTGAAATGCAACCGGGCGCAATTTGCCCCGGCCGAGCGTTTAGTTCAGCATCGCTCAGGCCGCCGCATTCAATATCTTCCTTCGCCAACTCCAGCGCGTGCAGGATGGCTCGTTGAATGGGGGGAATGTCGAGCAATGTGCCACGCAGCCACGGCTCAGGTAATTTGGGCTTATCCATAGTCGGGAGTATAGGGCCACATTGAGACTTCCTGCTCACGCGTATATCCTTTCGCAGTGCGGCATCCCGCGGGGCGGTCCCCCACAATCCCACTTTACATTGGCCTGGTGATCACGCTGGCCGCCGTGGTCGGCTACTCAGCCTACGTCACTCACGAAATTGCGGGCTTACGCAGCCTGCAAAATAATCTGATCAACCGTAACCGCAAAGATTCGCTGCAGCTGCTGCGAATTCAGAATGAGCTGAACTCGATCGGGATGTCTATGCGCGACATGCTCGATACGGATCCGCCGGACAATAATCAGCGTTACCCGCTGACCGCCTGGGAACCGCAATTCCAGCGGATGCGCGGCGATCTGGAAGATGCTTTCCGGCGCGAGCAGCAGGTCGCTTCCCAGGGGCGGACCACCGACCAGCGGCAATATCTGCAAAGCTCGCTGGCGCAATTCTGGGATGCCGTAGATCGAACGTTCGTTCTAGCACGCAACGGAAAAGAATCCGAAGCGCGCGGGCAGATACGGCTCTCGCTACAGGCCCGTCTCGCGGCACTGAGTACCGCGGTAGCGCGGCTGCTGGTGCAGAACAATGAAAGCGAAGAGCGCGCGGCCGCGCAGGTTGCGGAAATCTACGGCCACGTGCAGCGGCAGGCATATTTCTTTCTTACCGCGACCCTGCTGGCTATCACTCTCACGAGCATGTACCTGATCCGCGCAAACCGGCTGCTGTTCAACCAACTGGCGACCCTATCGGCACAGCGCAGCGAACTGGCGCAAACTCTGATTTCCAGTCAGGAATCCACCTTGCGCCATATTTCGCGGGAGCTGCACGATGAATTCGGACAGATATTAACTGCGATGGGAGCAATGCTGGGACGCGCGCAAAAGCAGGCGACCGGCGGTTCGCTACGGGCCGACTTGCTTGAAGTCCGCGAAATTGCCCAAAGCGCGCTCGACAAAGTCCGCACTCTTTCGCAGGCGCTGCATCCGGTGATGCTGGACGAAGCAGGACTCGAACAAACTATCGAATGGTATGTGCCGGTGGTGGAAAGGCAGACCGGGATTGGCATATCCTACGAGAAATCCGGGACGCCCATTCCCGTCAATGGAAATGCCGCGGTTCACATTTATCGCGTCTTACAGGAAGCCTTGAACAATGTAGCTCGCCACTCGGGGGCGAAGAAGGCCTGGGTGCGATTGCGGTTTCTGGAGGAGTGTCTGGAGTTGGAGGTTGAAGATCACGGATCGGGTTTTCCTGAAATCCGCCCCCGACGAGGGATCGGATTGATAGCCATGCGCGAGCGGGCAGAGCTGCTGGGGGGAAGTATTGTTTTTGAAAATCCAAGCGGAGGCGGCACTTTGGTCCGACTGGACGTGCCCCGGAGAAGTATTTACAGCGAGGGCCGTGAACCGCATGTCTGATAGGCGAATTTCGGTATTGCTGGTCGATGATCACAGCCTGGTGCGGCGCGGCTTTCGGCGATTGCTGGAAGACGAGCCGGACATCCAGGTTGTAGGAGAGGCGAGCGACGGCGAAGAGGCAGTCAAGCTTGCGGGTTCGCTCAAGCCGCAGGTAGTGGTAATGGATTGCGCTCTGCCCGGAATCAGCGGACTGCAGGCGACACGCAAGATCTTGCAAACTGAGCCCGCCATCCTAGTGCTTATGCTCAGCATGCACACTGAGGACACATGGGTACGCCAGGCGCTGGACGCCGGGGCACGGGGTTACGTGCTCAAGAACGCGATGGACCTTGAATTGGGTCAGGCGATCCGTCGTGTTGTAAACGGCGAGACCGTGCTAGATGCACAGCTGTCGCGCCAGGTAAACCTTAAGGGCGAGCGCAATGACGGATTGACTCCGCGCGAGGTGGAAATCCTGCAACTGATCTGCGACGGAAAGTCAAACAAGCAAATCGCAGTGCAGCTTGCTTTGAGCGCAAACACCGTCGCTGTGCATCGAGCTAATATCATGGATGCGCTGGGGATGCACAAGACCGCGGAATTAGTGGTTTACGCAATTCGTCACGGGCTGGTGAATGTTCCGTGAATCGCCGGTCATTTCTGCGCGGTAGCGGCGCTGCGGCTTTGGCAGTTACGTTTCGCGCGCCGGTACGGGCGCAACAGCCGCATTCGCTCGGATTTCATTTCACCGACGTAACCTCGGCCGCCGGCCTCCACTTCCAGCACAACAATGGCGCGTACGGGGGCAAGTTTCTTCCCGAGACGCTCGGCTCCGGGTGCGCTTTCCTGGATTACGACGCTGATGGCTGGCAGGACATTCTGCTGGTAAACGGCATGGACTGGCCCGTGCATCCGCGCCAGCGTTCGACCCTGAAGCTCTACCGCAACAATCGTAATGGCACTTTCACCGATGTGACCCGCGCTGCCGGCCTTGACGTTGAAATGTATGGCATGGGGGTGGCGGTGGGTGATTACAACAATGATGGATTTCCTGACATTCTGATCACCTGCGTCGGCCAGAACCGGCTTTTCAAAAACTCAGGGAAGGGCACGTTCGTTGATGTCACCAGTTCCAGCGGCTTGGGAAAGCGCCAGGCTTTCAGCACTTCGGCACTGTGGTTCGACTACGACCGCGACGGGTTGCTCGATCTCTTCGTGTGCAACTACGTGAAATGGTCGGCGGAACACGACGTTTTTTGCAGCCTGGACGGCAAACATAAATCGTATTGCACCCCCGAAGCCTTTGTAGGACAGACGTGCTGGCTGTTTCGCAATCGCGGAAATGGCACGTTTGAAGATGTGACTGCGCATAGCGGAATTTTTGACAGCAGTTCGAAATCTCTGGGGGTTGCCATGCTCGACTACGATGATGATGGCTGGCCGGATTTGCTGGTAGCCAATGACACCCAGCCGAACAAGTTGTATCGCAACCAGCGGAACGCCACTTTTAAGGATGTGGCAGTGGACGCGGGAATTGCATTCAGCGCGGAAGGGAAAGCCCGCGCTGGAATGGGCGTGGATGTGGGCGATTTCGACAATTCGGGCCGCACGGGAGTGGCCATCACTAATTTCGATAACGAAATGATCGGGCTTTACCGTTCCGACGGGAAAGGGAACTTCTCGGATGTCGCGGTGCAAAGCGGCGTCGGGCTTCCCTCGAAGACAACGCTGGGTTTCGGATGCGGATTTGCAGATTGCGATCTTGACGGCTCTCTCGATTTGATTGCTGTGAACGGACACATTGATGATACTGTGCGCAACGTTCGCAACGTGGGATATGCGCAGTCTCCGCAGTTGTTTGTCAACGCAGGGGCAGGTAACTTTGTCGAAATGGGAGCGCAAGCAGGCGGGGGATTCAGCCGGCCCAAGGTCGGCCGCGGACTTGCCGTCGGTGATTTCGACCGTGACGGGGATGTTGATGTTCTGATGACAACCAACAATGGTCCCGTCTATCTGTTTCGTAACGATCAGACTGCAGGCAATCGCAGCATTCGTTTCCAGCTGGTGGGTACGAAATCGAACCGCGACGCAATTGGAGCGCGCGTCAAGATATTTTCGGGTGGAACAATGCAAACGCGCATCGTCCGAAGCGGATCGAGTTACTTGTCACAATCGGAATTACCGGTGACCTTCGGACTCGGAGCGCGCGATAAGGTAGAGCGCCTACTGGTTGAATGGCCTAGCGGGCAAAGTGAGGAATTCAAAAATCTTTCCGCGGGGAGGGTATACCAAGTTACTGAAAGTAAGGGAATTGAGTCGCAATCTGGATTCTAGTATTTTTGCATTATTGCGCGCAGATCCGGCTGGAGAGAGTATGTGGTCAACGTCCTCATACCCATGGCCGCCTCCGGCCCACAGAAACTGAGGAGTTCAACCCACGAAGCTAAGGCCGCCCTGAGAAGGGCGGTTTTAGTTTGTACGATTTTCTTCTGAGCGATCCTTTTTCCTCCTCGGCCGTGTTGAGGTTTTGCAGTCCCTGCGTATAATGGCGGTTTCGTGAACCCAGTTTGAGGAAATCATGCCAAACAACTCCGATCCCATGTCTCTTGCTCGCAGGAATTTTATTGCCGCCACCGGCGGGGTACTCGCCGGGGCGGTAGCCGCACCCCGGGTTCTCTCCGGCGCCGCGCCCCATCCCGAAAGCGCGCAACCTGCGGCTCATGGCTCGCGGCGCAAAATCCCGATCGGCGTCTTCGATCCCGCTTTTCCCGACCTTACACTCGATCAACTGGTGGATAAATACGCCAGCCTGGGAGTAGAAGCAGCGGAGATTGGTACGGGCGGGTATCCGAACAATAAGCACTGTCCGGCGCCGGAATTGTTGGCCGACCCGGCCAAACTGAAGGCGTGGAGGAAAAAATTCGAAGATCGCAATATCCTGATCGCTGCTCTCAGCTGTCACGGAAACCCGGTTCATCCCGACCGCGCCATCGCCGAGCGGGATGCTGAGACATTCCGGCAGACAGTGTTGCTGGCGGAGAAACTCGATGTGAAAGTGATAGTGGGATTTTCAGGATGTCCAGGCGGCAACCCGCACGACACCAACCCAAACTGGGTGACTTACCGCTGGCCTCCAGAGTATGCGGCTGCACTGGACTGGCAGTGGAAGGAGAAAGTGGTGCCGTATTGGAAGCAGGCAGCGAAATTCGCGCGTGGCCATGGAATCCGGCGGCTGGCCTTCGAAATGCATCCCAACTTCGTGGTGTACAACCCGCTTACGCTTCTCAAATTGCGCGACGCGGTCGGCGAGGAGATTGGCGCAAACTGTGATCTGAGTCATCTTTTCTGGCAGGGATGCGATCCGGTGGAAGTGATTCACATGTTGGGCAAGCAAGGCGCAATTTTCCACGCTCACATGAAGGACACGGTCCTTTATGCAGACAAAGTCGCGAAATATGGTGTTCTGAATTTCGTATTTGAAAAGGAAGACCTGAAGCAGGCTTCCGACGCGTTCCGCGCCGTTGGTTACGGGCACAGCGCGACGTTGTGGAAAGATGTGGTGCGTGCGTACATGGACGTAGGCTATGAAGGCATCCTGAGCGTGGAGAACGAAGATCCGATTCTTTCTGGCGAGGTAGGAGTCGAGCGTGCTTTGTATGTCCTGAAGAACGTGCGGGAAGAGTTGCTGAACGAGCCCGTCGCATAAGTCACACGGAGGAGCTATGGATCGCAGAACCTTCATAGGAAGTGCGGCGGCTGCGGCTCTGATTAGCCGCGTAGGATGGGCAGCGGCTGAAGGCCGTATCCAAAAAATCGGTGTGCAGCTTTACACTGTTTGCGACTTGCTGCGTCAGGATTTTGAAGGGACTCTGGCCCGGATTGCGAAAATTGGATACCAGGAGGTCGAATTCGCGCAATATTATGAAAACCTCTCGAACCTAAACCCTCCGCCCAAGCGGACCCGAGAAATCCTTGATGCTCATGGTTTATCCGCGCCTTCAGCTCACGTGCCGTACGCGACACTGTCTCCAGAAAACTGGCCGCGGGCGCTTGAGGCGGCGAAGATCCTGGGGCAGGAGTACATTGTCAACCCCTCCATTGACCGGCAGTTGCTGAAACAATCTGATGGATGGAAGCGAGCGGCTGAGACTTTTAATCGCGCGGGCGAGGAGAGTCAGAAGGCCGGCATCCAGTTGGCATATCACAATCACGTCGAGGAATTTAAGGCCGTGGACGGCAAACTGCCATATGACGTCCTGCTCTCCGAATGTGATCCCAAGCTGTTGAAGATGGAGATGGACCTGGGCTGGGCGCATGTCGCGGGGGTAGATCAAGTCGCGTATTTCGCCAAATATCCGGGGCGGTTTCCACTGGTCCACGTAAAAGATTTTGACCAGAACGGCAGAATGACAGAAGCGGGTAGCGGGATCGTCGACTGGAAGGCGATTTTCTCGAAAGCCAATGTCGCCGGCATTAAACACTACTTCGTCGAGCACGATGAACCTAAAGCGCCATTTGACAGCATCCAAAGCAGCTTCACGTATCTGAAAAATCTGCGCTTCTGATTCGGAGTTTATTAATGGCCCAGGTTACTCGCTCTCCCCAGGTTTATGACGTGTGTATCGTCGGGTCCGGTGCGGCCGGCGGCACCGCGGCGAAGATCCTTACCGAGGGGGGCCTGAGCGTCGTAATGCTGGAGGCGGGCCCGCCACTGAATCCTGCAAGCGATTTCAAAGAACACGTGTGGCCCTATCAACTCCCCCACCGCGGAGCGGGCATCGGCGGAAGGGCCAGCGACAACTTCAGCGAGTTCCTGGCGCCCAACGGCTCCTGGGACATTGAAGGCGAGCCCTACACAACAGCAGCCGGATCGCGTTTCCGCTGGTTTCGCTCCAGGATAGTAGGAGGACGCACCAACCATTGGGGGAGGATTGCGCTCCGCTTTGCGCCGGTGGATTTCAAAGCGCGCTCCACGGACGGCATGGGAGATGACTGGCCGATTACATACGACGATGTGGCGCCGTACTACGACAAGGTCGAATCCTATATTGGCGTCTTCGGAACCAAAGAGAATGTTTCCAGCGCGCCGGATGGCGTTTTTCTTCCTCCGCCAAAGCCACGCTGCACGGAGACGATTGTCAAGAAGGCCTGCGACAAGCTGAATATCACCTGCATTCCTTCCCGCCTGGCGGTGATTACGCAGGCGCATAATGGCCGCCCTCCCTGCCATTACTGCGGGCAGTGTGGGCGTGGTTGCGTCAGCGCGTCGAATTTCAGCTCCAGCCAGGTAATGATTCCGTCCGCCAAAAAAACCGGGCGTTTCACATTGATCACCAATGCCATGGCTCGTGAAATCGTCATGGGAAAAAATGGCAAGGCGCAAGCGGTCTCTTACATCGACAAGCCGGCGCGGACGGAAAAGAAGGTTTATGCGAAGGCTTTCATGATCGGAGCCAGCGCCTGCGAATCGGCGCGGCTGCTGCTGAATTCGAAGTCAGCCATGTTTCCCGATGGCTTGGCAAATTCTTCCGGCGTTATTGGGCGCTACCTTACCGATAGCGTAGGGAGCTCTGGCGGCGGTTACTTCCCGCAGCTGACGAAGATGCCTGCACACAACCATGACGGCGTAGGTGGAATGCACATGTACATGCCGTGGTGGAAGTTCGATCGCAAGAACGACTTCCTGCGCGGTTATCACATCGAGTTCGGCGGCGGGCGCAACATGCCCGGCGTGGGTGAGTTTGGCGACATCTGTGAGGAGTTTGAGGGGTACGGAACCAGTCTTAAGCAAAAATGCCGCAGCACCTACGGAACATTCATCGGCTTCGCCGGCCGCGGGGAGATGATCCCGAACGAGCACAGTTACTGTGAAATCGATCCCACTACTGTGGACGAATGGGGTATTCCGGTATTGCGCTTCCACTGGCAGTGGAGCGACAACGAAATCAAGATGGCGCGCGACATGCAGCTCACATTCCGCGAAATCGTTGAAAGCGCAGGCGGCACTTACTACGCGCGGGTTACGCCGGATGGGCCCAATCCCTATGGAATTCAAGACGGGGGCGTGATCATTCACGAGCTGGGCACGGTGCGCATGGGAAACAACCCGAAGACATCCGCGTTGAATGGATATTGCCAGGCACACGATGTCAAAAACGTGTTCGTCGCCGATGCCGCCCCATTCGTCACCAATCCCGATAAGAACCCCACGCTTACGATCATGGCGATGTCTTGGCGCGCGTCCGAATATTTATTGGACGAGGGGAAGAAGGGAAATTTATGAGCTCAACAGTTTCCCGGCGTGACATTCTGAAGTCTCTCGCCATGAGCGCGGCCGCGACTTCGGTTCTGCGCGTGATCCCGGCACAGGCGGCGGAATACGCTCACCACATGATCGCTGCGGAAAAGGCAGCAGCTCCGGCGCACGCATACGCGCCGAAATTTTTCTCGTCCCATGATTACAAGCTGATACAGGCTCTTTGCCAGACCATCATTCCGCCGGATTCAGATTCAGGAGGCGCAATCGAGGCCGGTGCTCCTGAATTTATAGATCTGCTCACCAGCGAGAACACTGAGTATCAGCGCGCCCTGGGTGGAGGCCCGCTCTGGTTGGACAGCATCTGCTCCGATCGATATGAAAAAACTTTTCTCGACTGCTCTCCCGAGCAGCAGAAGGAAGTTTTAGACCAGATTGCATATCGGCGAAACGCGGTTTCCAATCCAAGCCTGGGTCCGGGAATTGAGTTCTTTTCGTTCCTGCGCAACATGACGGCAGACGGCTTCTTCACCAGCGAGATTGGCATCAAGTACCTCGGCTACATCGGGAGTACGTATCTTAAAGAGTGGCCTGGCTGCCCGCCCGTTCCTGAGAGTTAGCTTTCTTTGGACGCCGCTGACGCGGACCCAATCTGGTGTAAATTGAATGCGTTCGCTTCAACTCTGCTGTGGGAGATCTTCGTATGATGACGGGCTATACTCCGAGACCCTTGGTTGCGCACAACATGGTCACAACTCAATTCGAACTGGATGGATTTCGCGTTGTGCGAACGCTGGGCGTGGTGCGCGGCATTGTGGTGCGTTCGCGCTCGATTATTGGAACCATCGGCGCTACCCTGCAAACTATTTTGGGCGGGAACATCACTCTTCTTACGAATCTCTGCGAGAAGACGCGGGCTGATGCGTTTGATTTAATGCTGCAGCACGCTGCGGAACTCGGCGGCAATGCGGTGGTCGGGGCGCGCTATGATGCCACCGAGATTATGCAGGGAGTCACCGAGGTTCTGGCATACGGAACCGCAGTGCTGGTCGAGCCGATTACTCGCTCGTAATTCCGGCATGGACGAAAAACCCGCCTTGTAAAATTTGGATCGTCATTGTTCCGGCGTGATTCCTTACTAGTTCATATTTTCCACAGGCTTCCCGGTTCTCCAGATTGAGCTTAACTACCAGCGACTCAAAGTTCTCAACACCATCCCTTGTGGTCGCCTGAGAAGTAATCCGCAATTTATTGAGCTTTTCACATTGAGACAAAGTGCCCTTCTCTGACCAGAAACTTTCCTGTTGACAGTAAAGCCTTTAGGCGTAAGATGTGGACAAAAGTGGTTCAAAGTGGTCAAGACAATAGAGGCCGTGGGTAAACATAGACAAAATCGAGGCGCCAGTGGATTTCGCAGCTGACACCCCCAAAAAGAGCCTGAATGAATTCGAGAAAAGCGTAGTTTTCGGTATTTTTGCCTCCTTGGGGAGGACGATAGCAGGCAAACGGCTGCAAGGCCCGGTGAAGGGCAGAACGCATGTTTCGCGGCAATCACCCAACTCGCGTGGACGAAAAAGGACGGCTCAAGATCCCCGCGGAATTCAAGCGCGTGATCGACGAGAAATACGGTCAGCAATTTTACATCACCAGCATGGATGGCAAGGTTGCACAAGTGTATCCCTTCGAGGAATGGGAACGGTTCGAGCAGAAGCTGGCGGGGCTCTCGACTTTCAATCCCACGAAGAAAAAATTTTTGGACCGGGTGAACTACTGGGGCCAGCAAGTCGAAATGGATGGCCAAGGCCGATTGCTGATGCCGCAATTGCTGCGGGAGGCGGGGCAGATCAGGGGCGAAGTGGCGGTGACCGGAAACTTAACGCACCTGATTGTGCGGAACCTGCAGCAGTACCGCAAGGAGATCGAAGAAGACAAGTTTACGCCTGAGGATGAGAAGACGCTCGACGAGTTGGGCATCTAGTGGGCGAGGGTTCGAACGACACCCCCGAGCGGGGTGGGCATGGGCAGGCTGGCCATGTTCCGGTTCTTTTAAAAGAAGCGATCGACTTTTTAGCCGTCCGGCGTGGCGGGACCTACATCGACGCGACGGTGGGCTTGGGCGGGCACAGTTTAGAAATCGCAAAACGCCTTGGCGCACCGGGTCATTTGATTGGCTTCGATAAAGATCCTGCGGCGCTGGAAATTGCGCGAAAGAGGCTCAAGGGGGTCGTTGATCGTTCGTCGTTGGTCGTTGGCCAAGAGCAACAGGCTGACTGTCCAACGGTGGAATTGCGACATGGATCGTTTGCTGATCTTAGGAATGCCGATCTTGTGAACGACGAACGAGGAACGACGAATGACGGCGTTGACGGAATTCTGGCCGACTTGGGAGTAAGCAGCCTGCAGTTTTCCGATGCCGCGCGAGGCTTTAGTTTTCAGGCGGAAGGGCCGCTCGACATGCGGATGAACCCGCAGTCGGAGCCCACCGCCGAACAAGTGGTAAACCAGTTCGACGAGCGTGAGCTTGCCGATCTGATTTACGAATTCGGTGAGGAAAGGAGGTCGCGGAGAATCGCCAGAGCCATTGTCCGGTCGCGGCCGATATTGACGACTGCGCAACTCGCAGCCGTGATCTCAGCCGCGGCCCGGCCAATGAAACATGAGCGTATTCATCCGGCGACCAGGACCTTTCAAGCTCTCCGAATCTTCGTAAACCGCGAACTGGACGATCTGCGGAAGCTGCTGGAAGCAGCGCCGCAGCTGCTGAAA
This sequence comes from Terriglobales bacterium, assembly GCA_038254805.1. Lineage (GTDB taxonomy): Bacteria > Acidobacteriota > Terriglobia > Terriglobales > Acidobacteriaceae > Gp1-AA145. The sequence continues at coordinate 29,017 of JBBSFW010000032.1, read as the reverse complement.
CCGGGTGGCAGGCTGGTGGTGATCAGCTTCCACTCGCTGGAGGACCGCATCGTGAAAGACGCGATGCGCCAGGGGGCGAAAGTGGGGCAATACAAGTTGCTGACGAAAAAACCTGTCACCCCCGGAGCAGACGAGATTGACCGCAATCCGCGAGCCCGCAGCGCAAAATTGCGGGCGGCTGAAAAAGCATGACGGCAAAGTAGCAATAAGTCCCCAAAGAGGGACAGGAATGAACGGTTCTGAGGTTAGGGAATTCGAGCCAACGGAGAAGCCGATGTACAGGGGAACATTGATTGAGGAGTTGATGGCCACGGTTGAACGCGCGGAGTGCAGCTCGCGCCTTGACCGAAAGCAGGAATCTGCACTTGCCTACTGGTATGCAGTCGCACAGAAAGAACTGGCGAACCTCGATGTTATGCATCAGGACGCAGTGCATGACAGTCTGGCGGGGGTGGCGTAGCTATGGCGGCCTCCGCGATCCCGGCACCCGCTGCAGCAACCCGGCGCGGTCCGTTCTGGACAGGCACGCCGGAAGTCTATTTCGGCAAAGCGATCGACAATTCCCGCCTGGTGAAGCTGGAAGACCCGCGGCGCGGGCGCGAAATGCGGCAGTTTGGTATGGCTTTGGGATGCCTCTTTCTGTTCGTGATGGCGTATGCCTTTCAGCATTTCAAGGCCATCGAGTATGGCTACAAAATAGAGGCTCTCCGGTCGCAGCGGGATGGACTGGTTGAGATGAACCGGGCGCTGCGCCTGGAAGAAGCCTCCCTGCGTGATCCGGAGCGCATTGACCGCATGGCGCGCGAGTTGGGGCTGCAATCGCCACAAGCCGGACAGGTTGTTCGCATAGACCTTGACGTACCGGAAGTGTCAGGCGCCGTGGTCGCCAGCATTACACCGGACTCCATGATTCCGGCGCGCTAGCGACCTGTGCATCGGGGCGCCTGAGTGCCGTAACAATATGTTCCAAAATGCGGGCCTGGGCTCCGCCTGGCGGCTAACCGGCCGCCGTATTTGTCTGAGGAAAATCAGTGGCCGCCAGTTCAGCCCGCAACAGCCCGAATCGCCGCCTCTACCTTCTCGCAAGCGTTTTTGTTATTTGGGGCTGCGGCATCTGTATCCGCCTGATTTATCTGCAAGTCTTCCGCTATGGCAGCTTCGAACAGCGGGCCCAACACCAGCAGCAACGTACGGAGGAGGTTTCTGCTCGCCGCGGCATTATTTACGACCGGCAGGGGCGTGAGCTCGCAATGTCCATTTCCGTGGACTCGGTTTTCGCGGTCCCGGCGGAGATGCCGAAGCCGGCCAGTACCCTTTCACTGATCGCTCGAATCACCAGGCAAGATCCTCGAGAGATTTTGGCCCGTTGCCAGGCGGCCAAGACTTTTTGCTGGCTGGCGCGCAAACCGGAACCGGAAATTTCTGCCCGCATTCACTCTCTGAACCTGCGTGGAGTTTACTTTCAGAAAGAATCCAAGCGCTACTATCCGAAAAATGAACTCGCGGCGCAGGTGCTGGGCTACGTTGGCATGGACGATGCAGGCCTAAGCGGAATCGAGCGCCAATATGAAGAGCAGCTACATGGGCGGCCGGGGCAGATGATCATTTCCGTGGACGCCCGCAAGAGATGGTTCGGCAGCGTGGAGAAGCAGCCAGAGGCTGGCCAAAATATCGTCCTCACCCTCGACGAGAAAATCCAGTACATTGCCGAGCGCGAGCTTGAGACGGCCATGCATCAGACTCATGCCGAGACCGGCACGGTGATTGTGGAGAACCCGCGCACAGGTGAAATCCTGGCGCTGGCCAACCGTCCGACATTCAATCCAAATCTCGCACGTCAAATTACCTCGCAGAAACTTAAGAACCACGCGGTCAGCGACGTATACGAACCTGGATCGACCTTCAAGCTGGTCACAATTTCCGGAGCGCTGGAAGAAAAAGTCACGCGACCGGACGAAGTCTTCGATTGCCAGATGGGCTCCATCATTTACAACGGGATGAGAATTCGGGACAGTAAGCCGCACGGGCTGTTGTCGGTTTCGAATATTCTCGCGGAATCGAGCGACGTCGGTTCAATAAAAATTGGGTTACGCCTGGGGGAAGAGAGATTTTACAGGTACATTCGCGGATTTGGATTCGGCCAACAAACCGGAATCGAGATTCCGGGCGAGACCCGCGGTTTGAGCAAGCCGGTGAATCGCTGGTCGAGGGTTTCGATCGCTGCCATTTCGATGGGGCAGGAGATTGGTATCACGCCGCTGCAACTTGCCGGGCTGGTGTCGACGATGGCCAACGATGGAGTTTATGTGGCTCCGAGGATGACGGTGGCGACGATCCCGCCACAAAGCACTCCGCAGAAAGTTGCGTTCCATCCTGCAAATGAGCGCCGCGTGATCTCTTCAATCACTGCGGCAGAGATGCTGCAGATGATGCAAGGCGTGGTGCTGCACGGCACCGGCAAGAAGGCGATGCTCACCGGCTACAGTTCAGCCGGGAAGACGGGCACCGCGCAGAAGGTGGATCCGGCGACCCGCGCGTATTCGCACAGCAAGTACGTCGCTTCTTTTGCAGGATTTGCTCCGGTGAATAATCCGGCAATTACGATTGTCGTAGTACTGGATTCTGCGGTGGGGCTGCATCAGGGCGGTCAGGTTTCCGCGCCAGTGTTCCAGCGGATTGCACAGCAGGTGTTGGAGTATATGCACACCACCCATGATCTGGAGCTTCCTGCCGAGCGGCAGGTCCTGCTGGCACGAAGCAGGGCGAATGAGACAGACCTGGAAGAAGGATCGCCCGATCACCCGGGTGAAGCACTGGACATTGCAGATGCGGGAACGGTGGAGTTAGCAACAGCAGATCCGGCAAGACCAACTTCGAGCGATCAATTCGAGAATGTCGCGGCCGCGAACAGGTCCGGAATCGCGCCAGCCGCTCTGCGTCAGAAAGAAACAGTAGCACCGCATCCGCCCTCTCCCACTTTCCAAATCGCCACCACGAAGACCCCGATCCTTCCGTCTACCAACGGAACCGTGGTTCTAGACGTGGAGCAGGGTGGAATTGTAGTGCCGTCATTCCTCGGCAAATCAGTGCGCACGGCGATAGAACTCGCGGAATCCAGCGCGCTTGACTTGAACATTGTGGGTAGCGGACTGGCACATGATCAATCGCCGCCAGCGGGTTCGCATGTTTCCAGCGGCGCCAGGATTACGGTGAAATTCGGCCGATAATGGCACTGCTGTTTACCAACCTGCCATACAATTATTGGAATGAAGTTTCTTGATCTTCTGGACGGAGCGGAAATCCTTGCCCGGAGCGGGAATCCGCAGGTCACGGGGGTCGAGTATGACTCGCGCCGCGTGAAGCCGGGAGACGTATTCGTAGCCATGCAGGGCGAATCGATTAATGGGAATCAATTCATCGAGCAGGCGATTGCGGCAGGAGCAGTTGCAGTGGTCAGCGACTCGGATCAGATGCCCTCGCACCTCGCCTGGGCCAGAGTGCCGCATGGCCGCCGCGCACTGGCCTGCCTGAGTGCCAACTTTTACGGTCACCCGGCGAAAAAGCTCGCCCTTACCGGTATCACCGGTACCAATGGTAAGAGCACAACCGCATTCCTGCTGGAATCAATTCTCCTCGCTGCCGGGCGCAACAGCGCGCTCTTGAGCACGATTGAATACCACGTTGCCGGAACAACGCTCCCCGCTTCCCATACCACACCCGAACCCCTCGAGTTGCAGCGACTGTTTCGTGATGCGGTCCTCATGGGCGCGACTGAGGTGGCCATGGAAGTGTCGTCGCACGCATTGGTTCAACAACGAACCTTTGGCCTGTGGTTTGATGTTGCGATGTTCACAAACCTGACCTGCGACCACCTCGATTACCATGGCACGATGGAGGAATACTTTTCAGCGAAACGCATGCTTTTTTCGGAAGATAATGGCAGGCCTCCCCGAGTCTCGGTTCTCAACACGGACGATGAATATGGCTTGCAGTTGTCGAAGTTTTCGACGGGCCGCAGCGCTGAGGTGTTGACTTACGGATTGTTGAAAGGCGATTTTCACTCCGCGAAGCTGGAGACCTCGCCGCGCGGTGTCCGCTTTGTATTGATCACTCCCAATGGAAATATTTTGATCAGTTCGCCGCTGATTGGGCGTGTGAATGTCTACAACATTCTGGCAGCCGGCGCGGCCGCCTATGCTCGTGGATGTTCTGGGGAAGACATTCAAACCGGTGTTCTCCGGCTAGCCCGCGTCCCGGGAAGATTCGAGCGGGTGGAGTGCGGCCAGCAATTCACAGTAGTAGTGGATTACGCGCACACCGATGACGCATTAAGGAACCTGACTTCGCTGGCGCGTGAGTTTGTCAAGGCGGCGGGTGGGCGGGTGATTACGGTTTTTGGTTGCGGCGGCGACCGCGATCGCAGCAAGCGTCCGCTGATGGGCGAGGCGGCTGGCACAGGGAGTGATTTTGTAGTCCTCACCTCGGATAATCCGCGAAGCGAAGACCCACTTGCCATTATTAACGACGCTATCGTAGGGTTGCAGCGTTCCGGTACGAAGTACAGAACCGACCCCGACCGGCGCGCGGCAATTCATTTCGCGATCAGCGAAGCGCGGCCCGGCGATATCGTGCTCATTGCGGGGAAGGGGCATGAGCAAGTGCAGATCTCGCGATCCGGAACCCTTCCGTTCGACGATAAGCAAGTTGCCGCAAAGTTTCTGCGCGAACTCGGGTACGAGTGCGAATCCGCAAGGGGGAACAGCGCATGAGGCTTTCGCTGGCGCGAGTGGCTGAATGCCTTGATGCCAAGGGTGACTTTGACAGCAGTGCTGCTGTGACCGGCTACTCGATCGACTCGCGAACAGTTCAGTCCGGTGATCTCTTCTTCGCCGTAAAAGGCGAGAAGATGGACGGGCACGGTTTCGTTCCTGAGGCGCTGGGGAAGGGAGCCGTTGCCGCGGTCGTCTCCAATGAGAATCTTCGAGGATTCCAGTCAAGAGCCGGCTTGCTCCGAGTGGATGACACGCTTGTGTCGCTGCAGGTGCTTGCGAAAGCTGTCAGAGGTCTTTGGTCGGGTCCGCTGATTGCTGTGACTGGGTCGGCGGGAAAGACAAGTACCAAGGATGCGATTGCGCACGTCCTCGGCCTGCGTTTCAAAGTCCACAAGTCCGAGGGGAACTTCAATAACCACTTTGGATTGCCGCTCATGTTGTTGAAGCTTGAGCCCGAGCACGAAGTGGCGGTGGTCGAGCTGGGCATGTCGCATCTGGGAGAAATTACGGCACTGGCGCAGATCGCCCAGCCCCAAACCGGCGTAGTCACAAATGTCGCGCCCGTACACCTGGAATTCTTCAGCTCGATTGCAGAAATCGCCCGTGCCAAGTACGAATTAATCGAATCATTGCCACTTGAAGGAACAGCCATACTGAATGCGGATGACGAATATGTGTCGCAGTTCGGGCGCGAATTCAAGGGTAAGGTGGTCACCTACGGATTCGAACCGGCTTCCACCGTCCGGGCGGAGAACCTCGAGTCGCGGGGAGAAGACGGCTTGGCTTTCGATGTCTTGGTAGGCAACCGCCGCGAACATGCCGCCATGCCTCTGGTTGGAAGGCATAATTCGTACAACGCGCTTGCGGCCGTAGCAGTAGGGTTGGAGTACGGACTAGATTTGACTGAGGTGGCGCACTCGCTTGCCAATCTTGCTCCGGCCGAAAAACGCGGCCAGGTTGTCCGCCTCGGCAACATCACGGTCATTAATGATTGTTACAATTCCAATCCGAAAGCCCTCGCAGCTATGGTGGAGGCGTTGTCGAACATCCCGGCCGAGAGAAGGATCGTCGTCGCGGGCGAAATGCTCGAACTGGGACCGCAAAGCGAAGCGATGCACCGGAATTCAGCCCGGTATATGGCGGAAAAGGGTATCGACGTTTTAATCGGCGTGCGGGGATTGGCCGCGGATATGGTCGATGCGGCCAAGACGACGGGAATGGGCGCGGAGTTCGTGGCCACCCCGGAGGAGGCTGGCAGATGGCTGGCACGTGAGGCGCGTGAGGGCGATGTCGTTTTGTTGAAAGCATCGCGCGGCGTGGAGCTCGAAAAAGCACTGGAGATCTGGCAACGATCCGTCAGTCTTCAGCTCTCAGCCGTCAGGAAATGAAGAAGCGGGGCGCCACGGGATGGCAGCTTAACGAGCACAACTTAATTCTTAGCGGCTCACGACTACTGACGAACGATCGAAGACGAAGACCCCACAACTAGTCACCGGAGGCGGATTGCTCTACTGGTTGCTGTATCTAAAGCTGTTCCATTATTTCCCGCCTTTCCGAATTTTTCGCTATCTTACATTTCGCACTGCATTTGCCAGCATAACCGCGCTGTTTACGGGACTGATTATTGGTCCGCTCGTAATTAATCGTCTCCGCGAATTCCAGATTGGGCAGTACATTCGCGACGAAGGTCCAGAGGCCCATCAGAAAAAAGCCGGAACTCCAACCATGGGCGGAGTGCTCATCGCGATCTCTATTATTGTCCCCACGCTTCTGTGGGCCGATCTGACTAACCCATTCGTGTGGATAGCCGTGCTTTCCACGGCCGCGTTTGCTGCGATCGGCTTCGCGGACGACTATACCAAGGTGGTTCAGAAAAGAAACCTGGGACTTACGGCACGTGCCAAGTTGGGGCTCCAGGTACTGGCCAGCGTGCTCGTTGCGGTGGTCCTGATTGCGATGGAGCATGGGGGGGTGTACTCGACCAGACTGGTGGTCCCGTTCTTGAAACAATTTCATCCCGATCTGGTGATTGGGCGGCTGACGCACAATCCTGATCTCCTGCCGGTGGCCTTTCTGCCGTTCATTGCTTTTGTGGTGCTGGTAATCGTGGGGGCGAGCAACGCGGTCAACCTGACGGACGGTCTTGACGGCCTCGCGATCGGGTGCACGGTAATCGCCGCGGGAGCTTTGACCGTTCTCACCTATGTCAGCGGACATGCGACGTTTTCGACCTACCTGGAGCTGCCCCGCATGCCGCTGGTGGGCGAGTTAACCATCTTCTGCGGCGCCATGGTCGGGGCGGCAATTGGGTTCTTGTGGTATAACGCTCATCCCGCCGAGGTCTTTATGGGCGACGTTGGATCACTGGCACTGGGCGGGGCTATAGGAACGATCGCGGTCATCATCAAGCAGGAACTGCTCCTGCCTTTTATTGGCGGCGTTTTCGTCATCGAAGCGCTGTCGGTGATTCTGCAAGTAGCCTCCTACAAGTTGCGCAAGAAGCGCATCTTCAAGATGGCGCCTATCCACCATCATTTCGAGCTGACGGGCTGGTCGGAATCCAAAATCATCGTCCGCTTTTGGATTGCATCTTTGGTCTTTGCGCTGTTCGCGCTAACAACGCTGAAGCTGCGATAATTCTTAGTACCGAGGCCCCAGAGACCGAGAACAGCGGCCCGTCCATCTGCCGGTGGCGGCTTGTCGTCACTCCGTGTCTTTGTCTTTGCACTGAGATGCTACCGATGGAATTACACGGCAAACGCGTGCTGGTGGTGGGCCTGGGCCGGTCCGGGGTGGCTTCGGCGCTTTTTCTCAAATCTCGCGGCGCCCGAGTCACCGTGTCGGACGCGAAATCGGAAGACCAACTGCGCAGTGAGATGCCGGCACTACTCGATCAGGGCATTGCAGTCGAAACCGGCGGGCACCGGGAGCGCACCTTTCAGAACCAGGATTTGATTGTTGTAAGCCCAGGTGTTCCGGTCGATGCGCAGGCGATCACGGAGGCTCGAGCTTTGGGGCAGCCGGTCATCGGAGAGATTGAGCTGGCGGCGGATTTTCTGCGTGGGCCGATCATCGCGATAACGGGGTCGAACGGGAAGACCACAACCACAACCCTGACCGGAGAAATCCTTTCTGCCGGCGGAGTGAAAACGCTGATTGGCGGAAACATTGGCACTCCGGCTATTTCTCTGGTCGAGCGATCTACGCTTGAGACGGTTAGCGTTCTTGAGGTTTCCAGCTTCCAATTGGAAACAATTCGCAGCTTCAGGCCGAAGGTTGCCGTCGTCCTCAACATTACTCCCGACCACCTCGATCGCCACCGCACGCTTGCAGCTTACGTCAACGCGAAGGCCCGCATTTTCGAAAATCAGAGGTCGGATGATTTCGCAGTCTTGAATGCTGACGATCCGGCGTCCGCCGAGCTGGCTGTCCACATTCGCGCTCAGGTGTTCTGGTTTAGCCGCAAGCGCGAGGTCGTGGAGGGCGCTTTCCTACGAAAGGGCGACATCGTATTTCGACGCGGAACGTCTGAGCAGCGTCTGATGTCCGCTTCGGAGATACCACTGAAAGGCTCTCACAACCTCGCAAATGTGCTTGCCGCACTCTGCACCGGGGCGCTGATGGGCATCGAGGCGGAAAAGATTCGCGGCGCGATTGCAAATTTCCAAGGCGTCGAGCACCGGTTGGAATATGTGGCCACATTCAAAGGTGTTGAGTACTACAACGACTCCAAGGCCACGAACGTGGACGCTACCATCAAGGCGGTCGAGTCTTTTCCCGCTAACATCCACCTGATCTTAGGAGGCAAGGACAAGGGAAGCGACTACACTGTGCTCAATGACTTACTGCGGAAGAGGGTAAAGTGCGTCTACACAATTGGGGCGGCTGCGGAAAAGATTCAGTCACAGATCAGAGGTACAAACTTGATAGCCTCGGGGACGCTCGCGGCTGCGGTAACGAAAGCTGCGGCTTCGGCCCGGGCGGGAGACATTGTCTTACTTGCCCCAGCCTGTGCCAGTTTCGACCAGTTTGACAACTACGAGCATCGCGGGCGCGTGTTCAAAGAATTGGTTCGAGCGCAGGCGCCCGCCGCCCCTTAGCTCCGTTGCGAACCAGAACAGTTACTTCTTTCCTCAAAAACGACCGGAAAAACTCTGCGCGCTTAGCCTTTGCCGTGATGGAATTGCCTTTCAATGGCCAAACGTGTGAGCGTTGATCGATTGCTGTTTATCGTCACCTTGCTGCTGGTATTCGTGGGCCTGGTGATGGTCTTTAGCGCTTCAGCGGTGATGGCGAAGGAGCGGTATCATTCCGGCTACTTTTTCCTCTTGCGGCAAATGGGATGGGCGGTTACGGGTCTTCTGGCTATGCTCGCCGGCATGAGAATTGACTATAAGCGGCTCAAGCATCCGGCGGTTGTGTTTTCTCTACTCGGCGTTACCACGCTGATGCTGATTTCTGTGTTCTTTCTCGACCGCGCCCACAACACCCATCGCTGGATGCACTTCGGCGGCTTCTCTTTTCAACCTGCGGAGCTGGCCAAGCCGGTCCTGATTCTCTTTTTGGCCTTTTTTTTGGAGAACCGGACCAAATCCATGGGCGACTGGAGGAGTACTTTCATTCCTGCCAGCTTGCCCACTCTGGTGTTTGTGGGGTTGATCGTATTCCAGCCAGATCTCGGGACTGCGATTGCTTGCGCCGCAATCACGGTTTGCATCTTGTTTGTTGCAGGACTGGACATCAAATTCCTAGCCTATGGTTTTCTCGGCTCATTGCTGCCTCTTTATTTTTTGATTTTCCACGTTGCTTATCGGCGCGACCGGATACTGGCATTTTTAGATCCGTACTCTGATCCTCAAGGGCGTGGGTTCCATATTATTCAATCCTTAATCGCCGTCTCCACCGGGGGATTGACCGGAATAGGGCTGATGGAAGGCAAGGAAAAGCTTTTTTATCTTCCCGAGCCGCATACGGATTTCATCTTTTCCGTTTTAGGGGAAGAACTGGGACTGGTTGGCTGTCTGTGCGTTGTCCTGCTGTTTGCCACGTTCTTATGGCGGGGTATTCGGACGGCACTGGGCATCCAGGATAGGTTCGGGCGCTTCCTGGCCGTCGGAATCACCAGTATGGTGGTGGTGCAGGCATTCATTAACATGAGCGTGGTGCTTGGGCTGCTGCCAACCAAGGGCATTCCGCTGCCCCTAATTTCCTACGGCGGCTCCTCGTTGTTCATTACGCTCGGGTGCGTGGGCATACTGCTGAATATCACCAAGCAGACGGAATAGCTCAGCCGGCGAGCCACTCATATATAGTTTCCTCCATGAGAGCCGTTCTGGCGGGCGGAGGCACGGGTGGTCATATCATTCCTGCCATCGCTATCGCGCAGGAGCTCCAAAAAAGATACAGCGCCGAAGTCCTCTTCATCGGCACCGCGCGCGGACTGGAGACCCGGCTGGTCCCGGCCGCTGGATTTCGGCTTCAATTAGTGAAGGTAGGCGCCCTGAACCGGGTGAGCATAGGAACCCGCTTAAGAACAGGGTTCGATCTTCCGCGCGCCGTGTTGGCCGCAGGCAGAATGCTAGCTGAGTTCGAGCCGGAGGTGGTGATTGGAGTCGGCGGGTACGCGTCGGGGCCGGCGATGCTGGCAGCCATCCTCAAGCGCCTGCCAACGCTGGCATTTGAGCCCAATTTTGTTCCTGGTTTCGCCAATCGTATGGTGGCGCGCTTTGTCACCGCCGCAGCGGTGCACTTCGAACAAACCGCCGATAACTTCCGCAACGCGGTGGTGACCGGAGTCCCCGTGCGTCCGGCATTTTTTGAAATTGCCGCTAGGACTTACTCATCGAGTTCGCCGACGCTCTTGGTCTTCGGTGGCAGCCAAGGGGCGCGGGCCATCAATCAGGCAGTAGTTCGCGCCATTCCGGAAGCGATGAAGCGGCTGCCGGGGCTGCGGGTAATCCATCAGACCGGAGAGCGCGACTATAATGAAGTGCAAGCCGCGTACACACAAGCATCGGTTGCAGCAGAGGTTTACAAATTCATTGACGACATGCCGCGATTTTTTGCGCGTGCCGATCTGGTTTTGTGCCGGTCGGGAGCGAGCACGGTGGCGGAGATCGCAGCGGCCGGGAAGCCCGCGATCTTTGTTCCACTTCCTCTGGCGGCTGACGATCATCAAAGAAGAAACGCCCAGGCATTGGAGCAGGCCAAAGCCGCCGTCGTCCTGGAGGAAACCAGACTCCATGAAGTATGGCTCGTCGACACTATCTGCGCGCTGCTCGAGGACCCGGCAAGGCTTGTCAGGATGAGTGCCGCAGCACGGGCCCTGGCTCATCCGAATGCGGCGAGGGAGATTGCGGACGTAGTGGCACGCATAGCTGGGGAAGCCTTCTAAGAATGGTAAGTGGAATACGTATTCAAATACTCAGAGCAGTGGTGGTCTGGATCGCGATCATGATGGTAGAGTCTGTCCACGGCACTGTGAGAGCTAAGTTTCTTGTTCCGCGAATCGGTGCTTTCCGTTCGGGCCAACTGGGTGTGCCAGTTGGGTCTGGTTTAGTTTTTGCCGTCACCTACGTCTCGATCCGCTGGATTGGCACACGCGATACCTCGTCGCTTCTACAACTGGGTTTGCTGTGGGTTATCCTGACGTTAATCTTTGAATTTGGGTTAGGTCATTACGTTTTTCACCGTTCATGGAGGGACCTGGGGTCGGACTACAATCTGGCCAACGGCGGTCTGATGCCAATCGGACTTCTGGTACTTACTTTTGCGCCGCTTGGGGCTGCCAGGTTGCGTCACCTGTAATAGCCGAAGCCTCACTTTTCGCGTATTGGGAGCTTATGTTTGCCAAAATTCAGCGTATTCATTTCGTCGGAATCGGCGGCACTGGTATGTGCGGCATTGCCGAAGTGTTGTTGAATCTCGGATACAAGATTTCGGGCTCTGATCTGAAGCGATCTTTGGTCACTGAGCGCCTGCAAAACCTCGGCGCAATTATTTTTGAGAGCCACCGGGCGGAAAATGTTGCTGGAGCCGAGGTGGTGGTCACCAGTTCCGCAATCAGTGCGATGAATCCTGAAGTTGAAGCGGCTCATGGCTTGCATGTCCCCGTAATCCAACGCGCGGAGATGCTGGCAGAGTTAATGCGGCTGAAATACGGCATCGCCATCGCCGGCGTACATGGCAAGACAACGACAACATCAATGGTTGCGGCCGTGCTGGCTGCGGGCGGTCTCGATCCTACGGTCGTGGTAGGCGGGCGCGTGGACGCCCTGGGCTCCAACGCGCGGCTCGGACGGTCGCAGTATCTGGTGGCTGAAGCTGACGAGAGCGACCGGTCATTCCTGAAGCTTTCGCCGATTCTCGCCGTGGTCACTAACGTTGACCGTGAGCACATGGATTGTTATCGCAGCATGCACGACCTAAAACGCACCTTCCTGGAGTTTATGGATCGGGTGCCCTTTTACGGGATGATCGTGGCGTGCAACGACGATCCACTCTTGCGGCGAATGTTCTCAAAGATCCGGCGTCGCATGGTCAGCTATGGCACGCGCAGAGGATCGGATTTCCAGATCGCTCTCGCACCTTCGCGGAAGACCTTCAACGGTCCGCTCAGCGCCTTTTCGGTGAATTATCGCGGAGGCCTGCTCAGCGAATTCCAGTTGCAAGTGCCTGGCATTCACAATGTGCTGAACGCGACAGCGGCAATTGCCGTAGGGATCGGGCTTGACGTTCCCGCTATTCGAATTCGAGAGGCGTTAGAGAATTTCCGCGGAGTCGACCGGCGTTTCCAGTTGCGGGGGAAGGAGGCCGGCATAGCAGTAATCGACGATTACGGACATCACCCGACCGAGATTCGGGCGACGCTGGCGGCGGCACGGCAATGCGGCTATGGCCAGGTGCATGTCATCTTCCAGCCGCATCGCTACACACGCACGCAAGATTTGATGGACGAGTTTGCGACTGCGTTTGCGGATGCGGATTCGCTGGCGGTGCTGGACATCTACCCCGCCAATGAACAGCCGGTCGAGGGCATTACTGGGGAGACTTTGGCGCGCAGGATTTGCGAAAAGGGAAATCGTGAGGCTGGCTGTGCTGAGATTACGTATGCCGGTTCGTTTGAAGAGGCAGTAAACGCAGTAATTGCAATTGCGCGTGAGGGGGACATGATCTTGACACTCGGAGCGGGATCGGTGTCGCAGCTCGCGCCAATGTTACTGGAGAAATTGCAGGCGACGCCGGTTGGAGCAAGAGCGTAAAGCGCTCAGTATAGGTCCATCCAGAAACCGTAAGGGCTTTCTTAAAAAGGCGCTTCGCTTTATTCAAAAGTTGGCCCTGAAATCCCCCCCCTTTAAGAGCCAGGATGTGACTGGAGGACGCCATCAGAATTGTCTCCGTAAGTGTCGGGCTACCGCGCGAGATAGTCTGGCGGGGTGTACGCGTCGGAACCGCGATCTTTAAAGAGCCTGTGAATGGTCCAGTGTTGATCGAGAGATTGAATCTTGCCGGAGACAGGCAGGCGGACCTGACCGTCCATGGCGGGACCGAAAAAGCGGTCTACGGATATCCCGCGGAGCATTATGAATACTGGCGGCGTGAACTGCCAGGCGAAGCTTTCTCCTGGGGCAAGTTCGGCGAGAATCTGACGACAGAAGGACTAAGCGAGGAGACAGTTTGCATTGGCGATCGTTTGAAGGTCGGTTCCGCCATTCTGATGGTTACCCAGCCCCGCCTGCCTTGCTATAAACTCGCTGCGAAATTTAACCGTGACGACATGATCAAGCGATTCCTGAGAAGCCGCCGCAGTGGGTTTTACTTCTCAGTGACGCAGGAAGGAGAGGTGAGCAAATCTTCGCAGGTCGAGTTCCTAAGTCGAGATCCTGCAGAGGTCACGGTCGCCGATATCAGCCGGCTGTACTTCAGCAAGGAACCGGATCCGGAGCTACTGCGGCGCGCGATCAATGTTAGTGCGCTGCCACAAATCTGGGAAGACGATTTGGCCCTTCGGGCGCGAGCGCGGCGGGGATGATTTGTTCTCAGAAGTGCCGTGTTGCCGCCTGGTGGGTTGAAAAGGGCCGAATCGAAAACTTTTAGCCGGAATGCCGGATGTGCATCACGTCGCCGTCTTGCACGATGTACTCCTTACCTTCTAGCCGTAGGGTCCCGCGAGAGCGAGCGATTGCCTCGGAGCCGGCAGCGAGTAGTTGGTCCCAGCGAATGGTCTCCGCACGGATGAAGTGCTTCTCAAGATCAGAATGGATGGCCCCCGCCGCCTGCGCCGCACGAGTGTTTACAGGAATCGTCCAGGCACGGCATTCATCCTCGCCGGAGGTGAAAAAGGAAATCAGGCCTAACAGTGCGTAGGTGGTGCGGATGAGTCGAGTGAGGCCGCTTTCCTTTAGTCCATAGCTGGCAAGGAATTCGGCAGCATCGGCATCGCTCATTTCGGCAAGTTCGGCTTCCACTTTTCCGCAGATAGAGGTGGCCCCCGAGTTCGGACGCGATGCGACATCCGTTAGTCCATATCTCTCGACTGCGGCTTCCAAATCCTTTCCCAGCTCAGTGCTTTCGCTGATATTGAGAACGTAAAGGATCGGCTTCTCGCTTAGAAACATAAAACCGCGAAATCGCTTTTTGTCTTCCGGCGTCATCTGCATTTCGCGCAGCGGGCGCTCGCATTCGATCTGCGCTCGACCCCGCTTCAAAAGCTCGAATTCCTTTTCCAGGTCGGGGGAACGCATCTTTTTCAAGTCCTTTTCTACCCGCTCCAACCGTTTCTCAATTTGCCCGAGATCGCTCACCATCAAATCAAATTCCACGTTCTTGATGTCGCGCAAAGGCTCAATGGGCCCCGCGTGCGCGATGGAATCGTCTTCAAAGGCGCGGACCACGTGAGCAATGGCATCCACGTTGCGAAGATGGCCGATATAGCCGGACTCTTTCAGCGCGTCCTGCCCGATCGCGCCCAGATCAACGTATTCAACCGATGCATGAGTGAGTTTCTTGGGATCGAAGAGCGCGGCCAGCCGGTCCAGCCGGTCATCCGGCACCTTGGCGACTCCAATGTGGGCCTCGCGCGGGCTCGAAGGCGAGAGCTGCGCCTTGGTGAGGATGCGGAACAGAGATGATTTGCCTACCTGGGGCAAGCCGATGATTCCGGTTTTCATAATGAAGCCGTCAGCCATTAGCCGTTAGCCATGGCTCACAACAAGCGAATAGAAAGAATAAATGATTTTCCGGGAGCGCAATCCAAACGTTCGAAGCGCCGCGATGTGAAATAAAGGACGATTAGGCCGAGGCAGAGCACGGTTTCTTCGACTCGCGTCGACCAGGCGTGGAGGGAATCGAACTGAACGCGGATCGGATTGTCGGCGGTCAGTAAAGCAATCTCTCCGGCGGGGACGCGGAGGGCATCCATGTGGGGGATGATGCCGAACTGGGAAATGGCTGTCAGCGCCAGCATGAGGACTACGAGTATGTGGCTTAAGTTTAGTGCGCGGAAGTTTCCCTGCGTTACGCTGTTGTGAATCAATGATGTTGCCAGGAATACAAGTGCGGAAATAAAGCCCATCCAGTGCAGTTTCAGCAGAGAAGCGCGGATGACGAGCCCGGCCAGATGGGGCGAAGGAAGCACCGAAAATGAGGTCTGGGCAACAATGGGGAAGAAGACGAGTCCGCCCAGCCAGACTGCCATTGCCAACAACATCAGGAAGCGCAAAAGGTTCATGCCGGAATACTAAATGAGCGCCGTAAGAGAAGGCAGTACAGCTCTCCTTCTCCAACGGCAGGAAGCCGCGTAGGGATGACAATTTGAGCTAGACATGCTGGACTCCGCACATGGAGGGCAACTAGATGGGCACCGGCACAGAATCCACGATTTCTTGAATCACTTCCTCCGCGCGCACCGATTTCTTGATGCTCGAAGAATGCATTCCGTGGATACCGACGCGATGGGCGAATACCGGCACCGCGAGCGGCTTGAAGTCTTCGGGAACGCAGAAGCTGCGGCCGCCGAGGAAGGCCATCGCTTGCGCGGCACGGTACAGCATTTGTGAGCCGCGTGGTGAAACTCCTAGCGTAAGCTTCTCATGCTTGCGGGTGCGGCCCACGATTTCAAGCGCGTAGGCGACGAGCGAATCGTCCACTTCAACTTCGGTCACGACCTGCTGCATTTCAAGCACGTCGGCGCCAGTGAGCACTGCTTCCAGATTTTCCAGTTGCGCCGCCCCGGCTTCAGCCCGCAGAATCTGGCGTTCCGACTTGCTGTCGGGGTATCCCATATGCACGCGCATCAGGAAGCGATCGAGCTGCGACTCAGGCAAGGGATAAGTCCCATGGTGCTCGACCGGGTTTTGCGTCGCAATCACCAGGAAGGGACGCGGGAGTGGATGCGAGTTCGCGTCAATCGTGACCTGGCCTTCATTCATCGCTTCCAGCAGCGCGGATTGCGTCTTCGGGGTCGTACGGTTAATTTCGTCGGCCAGGAGCACGTTGGTGAAAATCGGACCGCGCTTGAATTCAAATTTTTGCTCGGCTGCGGAGTAGACGGAAATTCCTACAATGTCGGAAGGCAGCATATCGCTGGTGAACTGCACGCGCTGGAAGCTGCAGCCCAGCGCCCGAGCTAACGCGTGGGCCAAAGTTGTCTTGCCGACGCCGGGTACGCCCTCAATCAGCAGGTGGCCGCGGGCGAGAACGGAGACCAATGCCAGACGAACAACGTCGTCTTTGCCGCGAATAACTTTTTTCAGCTCATTTTCCAGGCGAGAGGCCCGATGAGAAGCTGCAATCACGGTTTCGAGCGGCATGGAGGCGATTCTACTACGCGGAGTTGGACCCGCAGTGGTTACCTTGGTGACTCGGCTAGGCGGCGACAGTCGGGGGCCTTCGCGGGCAGCTAAAGAGCACCCTGCAAAAGCTCCAGGCCGGTCATCAGGCACCTCACTGCATGAAATCCGCTGGTCTTCCTGTGAGCCGCTCAATCCTCTTGGCGATTGGCGGATGCGTCGAGAAAAGACTCCCCAGGTTCATTCCCAGGAATGGCTGGACGATGAACAGGTGGGCAGTCGACGGCGTCGCTATCAGGGGCAGCCGCTTGGAGTAGGAGTCCAGCTTGCTCAGCGCGCTGGCCAGCGCATATGGATTGCCGGTGAAGCGGGCACCGGTTTCATCAGCCTCATATTCCCGGGAGCGCGAGACTGCGAGTTGAATCAGCATGGCAGCAATGGGAGCAAGAATCAGCATGAGCAAGGCTGCAACTCCTCCTCCGCGGCGCTCGTCACGGTTGTCCACTCCAAAGAACATCGCGAAACGTGCCAAATAGGTGATCGCCCCGGCGACCGTGGCTGCGATTGAGCTGATCAGGATGTCGCGGTTATTCACGTGTCCGAGTTCATGCGCGAGCACTCCTTCAAGCTCCTCATCATTCAGAAGCGTGAGAATTCCCTCAGTCACGGCGACCGATGCATGGCGGGGATTGCGTCCGGTGGCAAAAGCGTTGGGGGAATCCCCGGGGATCACGTAAATTTTGGGGACCGGGATTCCGATCTTCCGCGTCAGCCGCTCTACTACGTCGTAAACTCGCGGCAACTGCTCACGCGTGACCGCCTGCGCCCGGTAGGTTGCGAGAGCGATTTTGTCGGAGTAGAAATATGCGACAAAGTTGGTGACGGCCGAGATAACCAGTGCCAGCAACATTCCGTTCTGGCCGCCTAGCGCCTGGCCGATGAACATGAGTAAAAGTGTCAGCGCGAGCAGAAGAAAAGTCGTTTTAAAGGTATTGCCCATAAGGTCGCCCTAAGACAATAGATGCGACCCGTGGGCATGGGATTCATATGGGAGAAGGACGAGTCTGGGAAGAAAAATAAGCTACCGGCTTCGCTGGATAGCGCGGGCGAGAATCTGATCCAGCGCGGCCTTGGCCTTCTGATATTCCTGGTCCGAGATTTGGCCTTGCTGGTGCTCGATTTCGAGCTGGAAGAGCTCTTCCTTCAGAGCATGGAGCAGGCCGCCTGATTGACCAGGCGCAGCCGCCGTAGATTGCCCGGAATGTGACTGCCGGGAGCGGTTGGTGATGTAAACGGCACCCGCGACCAGCACGACACCGAATCCAGCCAAAATGTATCCGCGATACTTGTCCAGGGGGTCCGGCGCTTCACTGGGAGGGCCGAGGCCGCCTCCGGGGCGGTTGTCGACCGAAGCAGAGGGAGCGGCATTCCCCGGAGCGGAATTCGACGCATTCTGATTCTGGTCCTTCAGAACTCCATCTCCGGAAATTTCGAACGCCAAATTCTGGCCGGGCCGGGGATTGCTAGCGACTTCTGCGATTGCTTCCGGCTGGTCCGGAGGCTGTTTGTCCTCATATACACCGAACTGCGACGGTTTGAATCCGATTGACCGCGGCATGATAGCGACAAAGTGCTGCAGCGGATAGATCGGGCGAGGGTCAATAGTTGCCTTTCCCGTGTACGACAGGTGAAAGCTGACTTGAAACTCGGTCTGACCGGGACGCAAAGGGAATACAAACGCGTAGCGTCCTCTTTCCGACTGAGGTGCGGGCGTTACATTTACTGACTGGCCACCGGCAGTTTGCGCTGAAGCGCCGTCAATCTCGCCACCGGCGGGAATGTAGAACTCGAAGTTCGCATCGTTCATCTGTGTACGCGGAGGTTTGGAGGTATTGCTCACAGCAAAAATTCGGGTGATGCCGAGCTGTCCCTTGGTGGCCTGCAGGTACATCAGATCGGCGATGGCGTTGACTCCTTCTACTTTGGTGCTGGCATCGTAAACCTGCAGATCAACCGACTTGGTCCCCGGCGGCGCCGACTTGTGGTAAGTCACGCCCTGATGAATCACACGCACTAGGTGAGGTGCAGTATCTTCGTCGAGTTTCACGTTAAACCTGCCCTGCGCATTCGTCCTCCCATGCCCGACTTCGTCCATTCCAGAAGCCAGTTTGATGAGGATGACTTCATCGCCCGCAGACGGCTTACCGGTTGTACCATTGGTGACTGTACCGGTCAGGGTGGCAGCCCAGGAGGCGGATGCAAAGAGCAGCAAGGAGCTGAAGACGAGCACCGCCCGCTTAAGAAGGCTCATGTGGGAATGAAGAACAATCCTCCACGGCCAAAGCGCAAATTGCCGGCTTGTTGTGCGGTTCCGACTAAGATATTTCCCTTTCAGGAAACCGAGACGCAATGTTTCGCTGCTCAAACTCGCCGCTCCTTGTGCCTGCTGCCCTTGGGGTGCGCTTCAATGCCCGCTTCCAGGCCGGCTATTTCTGACAGGATCGCGGCCGCTTCTTCTTCCAGGGAATTCTTCATGTTTTGGTAATCGGTTGCAGGAAGCTTACCCGCTTTATATTCGAAGTTCAGGTCACGCAGATTCTCGTACACGACTTCTTTTCTTTCGCGCAGGTAGGCAGTGCGGGTTTTTTCGGGGCCTGCCGTCATGACCTCGGGAATGTGAAAGACGTAAAAGAGAGCCGCCACAGTGATCACAAGAAAAATAAGGAGGATCACAGGTCCGTCTCCCTGCGTGCCTGCTCCCGGAAACGATCCAGATCTACACCGCGACGCGGAGTTGCCACGCCAGGGGGGACGGCCAACGGCCTCTTTTTCCAAACCAGGATAATCGTGACAACTAAAGTTATTCCGCCCGCGAGCGCCACGTAGGGCATGATCCATGCCACCCGGTTAAATCCGCTGTTTGTGGGCGTAGCCAGAACAGTTGTCCCGTAGGTCTGGACGAACCATTGCAGCACATTGTTGTCGTTGTCGCCGCGATCCACGGCCGAGATTAGTTCAGTGCGCATTCGACTGGAGTACGCGCAGCCGACGTGGTTGCACTCGAGTAGGATTTGATTGCAGCCGCACACGCACATCATCTGATGACCGAGTTGGCCCACGCGCGCCGAGTCCCCGGCGCCCACGGTGACGAGCAGGCCCAAAGCCAGGACCGGCAACAGCCAGCGGCGTTTAGCCGAGGCGAACACTGGAGAGTTCGGCATCAATCGGCTGCCCCAACCGGAGCAGCCTCAAGCCGGGCTGGAACAGCAACCCGCACCGGCGCCGCGTTCGGCACCAGGGCTACGATCGTGCCGAAGATCATCACCAGCACTCCGACCCAAATCCAGGAAACGAGGGGATTCAGGTGCGCCTTAATGATGGGACGACCAGTGCCCGGGTTTTGCCCCTCATAGACGACGTACAAGTCCTCTTTTAAAGTAGAGCGCACGGTGGGGATGTGCTGCTGCTGCTGGGTGGCGTTGTAAAAACGGCTGTCCGGATAAAGAGTTTGCAGCAAATTGCCGCCCCGGAAGACTTCAATGATGGCTTTTTCACTGCTGTAGTTCGGATTTTCTTCCTGGGTGTAAGAGCGGCAGACGAGCGCGTAGGGTCCAATGGCAAGTTTGTCGCCGAAGGCCATTTCCTTTTCCTGGTCCTGGTTAAAAGCCGATCCGGCAAAACCGATCATGATAATGATCACCCCCAGGTGCACCACGTAGCCGCCGTAGCGGCGGGTATTGCGCCGGGCAAGTTGCAGCATGGAAACGAACAGATTTTGCCGGCTATGACCGGAGATGACCCGTCCGCCGCGCACAAACTCCGAGGTCACCGTAAAGGCCACCAGCACAGAAAGCATGATTGTCATCAGCGAATACAGGTAAGAAATATCATTCCAAGGCCGGAGGCCAAACGGCGAACCCCAAGCCGGAGGAGTGGCCATCAGGAGTACTCCAACCGATAAGGCGCCAAGCAATGGCCAGAAGAAATTGCGTCTCAAGCTCTCCAGGGAGGTCTTGCGCCACGCGAGAAGGGGGCCCACCGCGGTGAGCAGTAAAAGAAGAAGAGCCACTGGGATGGTCACTTTATTAAAGAAAGAGGGGCCGACCGTCACCTTGTGGTCCTGCACCCACTCTGATAGCACCGGAAACAGCGTGCCCCACAGAACCGTGAAGCAAACGAGCAGAAGCAGCAGATTATTGAACAGGAAGCTTGATTCGCGCGAGACCAGCGATTCCAGCTTATGTTCGCTGCGCAGATGACTGCGGTTCTTCCAATAAAAAAAGATACATGTGACCAGAATCAACGCCAGAAACGCCACGAACCAATCGCCGATGGACGACTGCGCAAATGCGTGCACGGAGTTCACGACGCCGCTGCGCGTGAGGAAAGTCCCAAAAATGGAAAGCATGAAAGTGGAAAAGATCAGCCACATGTTCCATGTTTTCAGCATGCCGCGTTTTTCCTGCATCATGACGGAATGAAGGAAAGCGGTACCCGTGAACCAGGGCATGACGGAAGCGTTCTCGACCGGGTCCCAGCCCCAATACCCACCCCAGCCAAGTACTGAATATGCCCAGTGCGCGCCGAGAAAGATGCCGCAAGTCAGAAATCCCCATGTAACCATCGTCCAGCGGCGGGTTATGTGGATCCATTTCTCGCCCGGGTATTTCATGGCAAGAGCAGCCAGGGCAAATGCAAAGGGCACGGTGAATCCGACGTAGCCGAGATACAGCATGGGCGGGTGAATCACCATCTCTGGGTATTGCAGCAGCGGGTTCAATCCGTTGCCGTCATGAGCAAGCGTTCCCTGCATCAACGCAAACGGTTTGGCGGCAAAGTTGAGCAGCAACAAGAAAAAGACCTGGACTGCGGCGATGATGACCGACGCATGGGCGAAAAGGCGTTCGTCGGTTTTGTGACGCAGGCGCAGGACGAGGCCATATGCAGAGAGCAGCAACGACCAAAACAGGAGTGAGCCTTCCTGTCCGGACCAGAGTGTCGCGAATTTGTAAGGGATGGGAAGATCGCGGTTACTGTGATGAAAGATGTAAGCGATAGAAAAATCGTTGCGGAAGGCTGAAATGACCAGAACCAAGGCCGCCAGGAACACTGCCGCGAAGCTTGCAATGCCCGCGCGACGCGCAGTTTCTCCAAGCCTCTCTGACCCCTGCCGCCGTTGGAGCAGAGCGAAAAATCCAGCCAGGAAGGAGTATCCGGTCAGAGCAAGCGCCAGCAGAAGCGCGAAGCTGCCTAATTCAGACATGGTGAAGGTCTTATTTTTTCAGAATTATGGAGGCGAGGCAAATAAGGCCCGGTCAGTTGCCAGCGCCTAACGCTTCGCCCACGTGGACAATTGCCTCTTCACCGCGCGCAGGGCTTGCACGGAAAGTTGATTTCCAGACCCGCATATCCTTCTGCCGCGCTGTCCGACTGATCACAAAGGGCGGCGCTGCGGAAAGGCTAAAGTTCCGCACCCTACGAACAAGTGTGTTACTGCCTCAGGCAAGCGCAAAACGCAATTTAAATCCGCAGGCTGAACAAACAGGAAGAGAAGCACATCTAAGCCGAATGTTTTTGACCGGCGTGGCGAGCCCTAATTTCGCGTTCGGCCGCAAACCAGTCCGTGGTATCGTCGCCCGGCGTAGCTCCACGCTGCTGGTACAGTTCATAGGCGCGAAGCCGGATTTCAGCTTCCAGGTCAGCAGGAGAGTGTGGCTGAGTTTGGCCATTTCCATTGCCAACCTCGGGCATTTGCAGGACGTTTATAGTGGATTTGGATTTTGTGGTGCGGGGATTTTTTGATTTAGGCACGTGTTTTACTCCTTATTTCTCCGTCAATGGCGTTTGAGCCATACACTGACGCAACAACCAAAAGGCTGGTTACATCTTTAGTGGCGGGTTATATACATATGATAAACCGGAGTGGCTGTGGAACAGCTTATAAAAGTTTTTTTTGGAGGGAATATTTTTTGAGCGATCAGGCGAAATTGAAAAGAATCAATGAAAATCGTGAGAACTGCTCTGCGCCTTCGTAATGTGAACGGGTGAGACACGGGCGGCTTTGATGGAGATTACCCCATCCTGATTCTGCAGCATCCCTTCGACCATCAGAAATTGTTCACTTGCCAGTAGCAGACGGTTCTGCTGAAACAGATCAGGAGTGATGATGGCATTGGCCACTCCGGTTTCATCTTCCAAACTCAAAAATACAAATCCCTTGGCTGTCCCCGGACGCTGACGGGCAATTACGCACCCTGCGGTACGGACTTTGCGTCCGCTCGGAATTTGGCTGAGGTCAATCGCGCGGCGGATCCCAAGTTTCTCCATGCGCGCGCGATGGTACGCCATGGGATGGGGGCCGACGGTCATGCCAGTACCGCGGAAATCTGCTACCAGGCGCTCTTCGTCAGTCATTATCTTTAGGGGGGATTTGCTGTCGAGTTCGGGGAGGGCTTCAAGTAGCGGGCCGCAGGGGTTTGCGGCTGCCCCGGCATTCCAGAGGGCATCGCGCCGGTGAAAGGCGATTTCAGATTTTTGAGGGAAGATTTCAGATTGATCCGCGGAGATAACAGATTGCAAATCCGATAGTTTAGATTGTTTTTCAACCGGCAATAAGTAATCTGAAATCTGCAACCCTACTGAGTTCAGCGCTCCGATTTCGGCCAGCGTGTTCAGTTCCTCTTTTCTTAATTCTGGTACGCGATGAACGAGATCATGAATGGAAGTAATTGGAGCACGATTACGTTCCCGCGCAATGGCCCGTCCTGCTTCCTCGCGCAATCCGCGCACATAGCGAAGACCCAGGCGAAGCGCAATTTGGTGTTTCTGTCGGTCCTCCGGGACTTGATCATTCTTATCATTCTTCACTTGTACCCTGGGCTTGCGCCCTGAGCCTTCCTTCGCTCCTTCGGAGCTGGGTTCGATGCTTTGCTCAGTTGTGTTTTGGCCACCGGCCGGCTCCCCTGAATGCTGAGTGCTGAGTGCTGAGTGCTCCAGTTCCGCGACTAAGCACAGGTCAGGGTTCTGGCCAACGCCCGGCGGCCTGCGACCAACAACCGGCGACGGAGGGCCAACAGTGCATTTCTCTGAATGCTGATGGCTGACAGCATCCTCCAACGTACACTCCCACTCCGATTTCATCACCTCCACAGGCAGCACTTTCAATTGATGCCGCTGCGCGTCTTTCACAATGGTGGCAGGGCTGTAGAAACCCATGGGCTGGTTATTCAACAGAGCCGCGGTGAAGGCCGCGAGATAGTGACATTTTAGATAAGCGCTGGCGTAGGCAATCAGAGCGAAGCTGGCGGCATGGGATTCGGGAAATCCATAGAGCGCGAATGAAGTGATGGAAAGCACGATTTGTTCCTGGGCCTGACGCGAAAGGCCATTGCGTTCCATGCCGGCGCGAAGTTTTGCCTCTATCTCGCGCATTCTTTTTTCGGAGCGCTTGAATCCCATGGCGCGGCGTAGCTCTTCTGCCTCGGCGCCGGTGAATCCCGCAACCACCATTGCCATGCGCAGAAGTTGTTCCTGAAAAAGCGGCACTCCCAAAGTGCGCTTGAGCACAGGTTCGAGCGAAGGGTGAGCATAAGCCACATTTTGCCGTCCCTGCCGCCGCTCTAAATAAGGGTTTACCATCTGGCCGACAATCGGGCCGGGGCGAATAATCGCAACCTGCACGACGATATCGTAAAAGTGCCGCGGGAGAAGACGCGGCAAGCAGGACATCTGGGCTCGGCTTTCGATCTGGAACATGCCGATGGTGTCGGCCTTCTGCAATGTCGAATAAACTTCGGGATCATCCGCGGGCAAATGCGCCAGGTCTACTTCTTCCTTGTAATGATCGCGAATGAGATGGAGTGAGTCCTTGAGCACGGCCATCATGCCCAGACCCAGCAGATCGACTTTAATAATGCCAAGGTCGGCGCAGTCGTCTTTGTCCCATTGCACGACGACGCGGCCGGGCATGGACGCGGGCTCGAGCGGCACCACGGAATCGAGTTGCCCCTGACAGATGACCATGCCACCGGAGTGCTGACCGAGGTGGCGCGGCAGATCCTGAATCGCTTCGCACAACTCAAAATATTTCCGAATACGGGGATGGCGCAGATCGAGACCTGCATCATGGAACCGGTGATCGAAGCTATCGTTGGCGTCACGGTACTCCCAGTGGGCTACGGCGGAGGAGACTTTGTTCAAGGTTGCAGGATCGAAGTCGAGCACTTTGCCGATTTCGCGGGATGCCATCCGGCTGCAATAGGTAATGACATTGGCGGTCATGGCGGCGCCGCGCTCGCCATAGCGGCGGTACAAGTACTGGATCACAGCCTCGCGATCGTCGCCGCTGGGAAGATCGAGATCAATGTCGGGCCACTCGCCACGTCCTTCGGAAAGAAATCGTTCAAAGAGCAGCTCCATGCCGACCGGGTCGACGGCAGTGATGCCCAGCGAATAGCAAACCGCACTATTGGCGGCCGATCCCCGCCCCTGAACAAGAATGTTCTGCTCGCCGCAGAAGCGGACCAAGTCCCATACGATCAGGAAGTATCCGGGTAGCTTGAGTTTCTCTATCAGCGTAAGTTCGCGTTCGATCTGACGGCGGGCTCGATCTCTTAGTTCCGCAGGAGAGCGCCCATACCGTGACTGAAACCCTTCGCGGGAACGATCCCTCAAAAACGACATCATGCTTTTGCCTTCGGGCACGGGATACTGGGGAAATTCATAGCCCAGATCCTCTAGCGTAAATTTGAGGCGCGAGGAAAGCTCCGCGGTGTTGGCAATTGCTTCCGGCAGGTCGGCGAAAAGAGCCTGCATTTCCTTTGGCGATTTCAGATGACATTCGGAGTTCTGCGCCAGCAGGCGTCCGGCGGTGTTCAAGGTGCAGTGATGGCGGATGGCGCTGAAGACATCGCAAAGTCCGCGGCCGTCTTTGGCTGCATAACGCACGCCATTCGTGGCCAGTAACGGCAACCGCAGTGAGCGTGCTATTTCAATGGCGGCACGATTGCGCATTTCCTGCTCGCGATGGAAATGCCGCTGCAGTTCGACATAGATATTGTCACGTCCAAAAATAAATGCCAGACGTTCGATGGAACGGCGCGCCTCTTCGATGCCGCCGCTTTTCAGTGCGTAAGCGAGCGGGCCATCCTCTCCACCAGTCAGGCAAATGAGTCCCTCGGCATATTGCTCAAGCTCTTCTTCGCGGACTCTACCTTCATCCTTTTTGGCGCGCAGCTTCATTTTTGTAATTAACTGGCAGAGATTCTGATAGCCAGCGCGGGAAGACACGAGGAGGGGAAGACGAAAATAATTTGCGGATTTGGTATGGTCGATTGGTGAATTGCCGAATTGTCGAATTGCCGAATTTGAACTGCGCAAATGTTCCAAAGTTGTTGAATCACAACTTCGTAAACCCGTCGAGTCGAAAAATTGACATGTTACCTCCGCCCCAATATGCGCCCTGATTCCGGCTTTCTTTGCCGCCATATGAAAGCGGGGCGCTCCATACACGCCATCGCGATCCAGGAGCGCCATGGCCGGCATCTTCAGTTCCGCACATCGCGCGATCATGCTTTCAGGCAGGGAAGAGCCTTCGAGAAAGCTAAATGCGGAGCGGGAGTGGAGCTCGATGTACATAAGCATTCAGCACTCAGCATTCAGCCATGAGGCCGACTGTACCCATAGCCAAAACTGAGTGCTGATTGCACTCAGTCATACATTCCATCCAGCAGCCATCGTCCGCAGGCCAGGTCGTGAATTAAGCGATAAAGCACAATGCCAACTTTCTCCCGTACCGCGATGTCCCATTCGTCGCGGACCCATGAGTCCTGTTCCCACCAGTCTCCGGAGGAGCGCCAGGGGCCGGCAGTCCATAGCACCTGGCCTGCAATCTGGCCGCGTTTTCCCGAGGAAACATAGGATGGTCTGCCATCCTGATAATTGACAGTGACGGCAATAGGCGGACGGAAAATTCTCAATGCGGTTACCAGATTTTTCGGCGTCTCATAATTCTCATTGTTTGGAGCTAAAGGCGTGAAATGCCAGAGCTCAAATGCTTGAGGACGATGCGTGTCCAGGAGTTGGGGCGTACCGGCACGGTCTTCGCCAACAATGCTGCTAATTCTGGCAAGCGTAAGCTCGATTTTTTCTGGTTCCGGCGAGAGAGGAATAAAAAGTCCGCTCTGTGCGGGCCGGGATTTCGCAGGCTCGATCCGCAATTGAACTTTTACCACCGGAGCTCCCGGCGGATGCGCTTTCAGATCTAGCTGCAGCAGCTTGAGAAAAGTTTTTGCATCCAGCAGCGGAACGGGCAAGTGGATACTGCGCTGAAAACAACACGTCGCAGTCCTTTCAGGCCGCCCATTCTCCAGCGTCAATTGCAAATACAATTGCTGGGCTGCCAGTGCTCGAGCCCGCAGGCGTGCGCAAAGTTGATCCAGCATCCGGCTAAGCACAAATGCGAGAGGCTCAAGCAATATCAGGGGAAATTCCAGCTCCAGCGCTTCTTCGAAAATCAGCGGCGGGTGGGTGGGAACCAGCGTTCGTTGACCCATGCCGCTAGCTCTTCGCTGGAGCTCGATCCCGCGCTGTCCTAGCCGTTCGCTCAAAGCTACTTCGGGCAATGCGGTGAGATCGCGAAACTTGCGAATGCCCCAGCGCCTGAACGTCTCCAAAATTTGCTCTGCTTCTTCGGGGTCTTTGTCGCCGGCAAACAGCACGTCCAGGGGAAGGCTGCTCAGTACTTCCGGATTTTTTCCTTCAGGGATCACAGTTACTCCGAAAAATCCGTGGGCGGCGAGCAGGGCAGCTTCCAACGTGGAGGCTACTGCTATATTCGCCCTCAGGCCCATCTCCCAAGTCCGGTGAGAAATCTCACGGGCAATTCTGGGTAAAGGGCCGAACAGAGCGCCGAGACCGGACAAATCAAGCAAAACCGTATGCGGCGCGGCAGCCTCTACTCGCGGAGAAAAAGATTGCGCGCAGTCGAGTAAGGCCCGATGGGCAGCGGACTCCTGAACTGCAGCGCGGTCCCGCAGCGCTACTTCTGGGCAACCTTCAACCTGCAGCTTCGTCATGCCGGCGGAAACTCCTGCATCGCGGGCCACTTCATTTGCTGAAACAATTTTCTGCAGTGGCGGTTTGCCCTCGAGCACAGCGACTGCCCGCGCACGTAGCTCCGGCTCGGTCCGTAAGATCGCCTCGACTGAAAAATCAGGAACGAAGATGCAGGCGAAGGGCATAAAGTACGCATCGTTAGTCGTTGGCTACAGGTCGTTGGCGTTGCAAATTCGAATTACGCCGAAGGTGAACATTCATCCCCAGCCCACTGCTTGGGTCCGAAAACTTGCTGTTACCGATTGCGCCGGCTTGCGTTCCAAGCGAGAGCGTACGATCTCTGCTTCTACCCGAATTCCATCCAAAACCTGAGCATGAGTTGGTATGGCTGATTGCTGATGGCTGGCGGCTGACGGCTTATTACAAAACTTCATCACCAGTGCCGCGCAAGTTTGGGCACAGGAAAATTCGCTCACAACCAGCAATGCCGTTTTCGTATGCTCGACGGCGCGCTGAAAACGAAACCAGGAAGCCAACGGAATGCGCCGGGCAAACTGGCCGGGAATACCCGCTAGATTCAGTGCTATCAGCCCAAAGCCACCGCTTTGCAGGATGAGGTCGGCCGCTTTTAGCACTTGCTCGAGTTTTCGTTCGCTGCCCTTACTTTCCCCGGTAATACCGGAGCGGGTTTTGAGCGAAGAAGAGTGCCTTCTGTGTTCAGAACCTTTAACCACAGAAGCAAAAAGAGGCGAAACTCCGCCTCGTATCCAGAGCAACCTGTTGAAATTGACGCCAGCGGCCGCGCCCGAACTGGGATCAAAGCTGTCGCTGGCATCGATCAGGGCGCAGGATTCCTCCCGCCGAGTAGAACAAGCAAGGGTCGCCAGCAGCACGCTGGTTTTCCCCGAAGAAGACGCGCCGTAGATTTCTGTGAGGCAGCCGCGTGGGATACCACCTGTAATTGCGTCTAATTCCGGGATGCCGGTCGAAAGCATCTCTGGTTTGGGACGTACATCGAATTGCGATGCCGGCCGCACCGAAACCAGGCGAGCCGATCCGGCAATGTACTTCAGCAAGGCGTCGCTTTTGTCCCTCCGGCTTCGATCCGGGGAAGACTGCAACCCCGCCGACCAAAACGGGAAAAGACTGACATTTAACAGAGGAGTGGACATTAGGCCTCAAAGGCAGAAAAAGGATCTATGCTAGTAGCTTCGGATCGCAACCATTTGGGGTAATTCGCTTTTTATTCGCCCCAGGTTGATATTGCTACTGGAGTGGTAGCTTGTCAAGATGAAGTAGAAGAAAAACCAGATTGGTAGACTTACTGTCAGTGAAATCGCACCAGTCGTCCAACTAAAGGAAACAAAGGGAGTTGGTAGCGCTACCGGGAATCGAACCCGG
>JBBSFW010000031.1:0-43869 GCA_038254805.1 Terriglobales bacterium | reverse complement strand
TGCCAAAAAACGGCAAGCTTGGAAAACGCAGAACAACGCGTTTCCCACTTTCCCACAGCGCCCACGACTGCTGCTGTTTTAGAAACAAAGCAAGTCCAAAACGTCGTATGATCCGGTGCGCGGAAATTGGGGGCAGGTCAGCAGCGTCTGGATATCGCAGCTTCCTGTCATCTCCTATGGTGCAGATGGAGAGGGTAGAACTTCTACGGTTACGGCCAGCTCGGGCCAGAATCCAGTTAATTCCTCTTCGTACAATGTGGCGAGTCAATTGACCGCGGTTACATTTGGTTCTTTAGATAGTGATGCATTCACCTACGATGGGAACACTGGCCGAATGACGCAGTACAAGTACAACATGGGTACGGGTCCTCAAACGGACATTGGCGCGCTCACGTGGAACGCAAACGGAACGCTGAAACAATTGCAGATCACCGACCAGATCAACACCGCAAATAGTCAGACGTGCACGTATGGCTACGACGATTTGACACGAATTACCGGCGCAAACTGCGGATCAGTGTGGGCTCAGACTTTTGGGCTGGATCCGTTTGGCAATCTCACGAAATCTGGCTCTGCAAGTTTTCAGCCTCTCTACAATGTCGCGAAGAACCAATATTCTTCGATTCCGGGTGGCTCTGTGGCGTACGACACCAACGGAAACCTGACCAATGACGTGACCCACACCTATACATGGGATGCGGATGGCAATAATCTCAGCGTTGATGGCTCGACGGTCACCATGATCTACGACGCGATGGACCGCATGATCGAGCAAACGCGCGGATCGAGCCATACGCAGATTGTGTATGGTCCTTCCGGCATGAAGCTGGCGTTGATGAACGGGCAGACACTGGTAAATGCGTTTGTGAAGCTGCCGGGCGGAGCACGCGCGGTATACAACCCCCTGAGCGGGTTAGCCTATTATCGCCACCCCGACCACTTGGGCAGCTCTCGATTAGCCACAAAGCCAGACCGGACAAAATATTACGACGTGTCGTACGCGCCTTACGGTGAGGACTACAATGGCTCCGGCACAACGCCTGATCTTGCCTTTACCGATCAGAATCAGGATACGGTAAAGAATGGCTGGTCCACGAACTTGTACGATTTCATGTTTCGCGAATACCGCACAACACATGGCCGTTGGACTTCGCCGGATCCCGCGGGCCTGGGGGTGGCGGATCCTACGAATCCGCAGACTTGGAATCGGTATGCATACGTTGGGAACAATCCCTTAAGTGCAATCGATCCACTGGGACTTCGCGATTGCCTGGATCTCGACGGCAATGTTTCATCACGACTGCCCCTGAGTCCCCGGATCGTCCGGACACTCCTGCTGGCGGTGACGATGTGGCGAAAGATGGTAACGGCGATCCGAATGCTTGTGGATATGGTAATGGTCCCTGCGGCGGGACGGATGGGGCAAATAGCGGGCGCAGCCCTAAAAGGGGCGTTCCCGCAAACAACGCGACTTGTCCGTCCGTCCCCCAAGCTCCTCCTGGAGCTAACGTAGACAGTAACATCAAGATCTCACAGTGGATGAAGGTGGTTACATACACCGATCCTCTTGTCTCGCTCTATGCATTCGATCAGATGGTCGGTAACCAGAAACCTTGGGACTACAAACAACACGGCTGGACCATGACGGACACAGGGCAGCTTGGCCCTTCGCCTTTTCAAGATTTCGGAAATTTCAATTTCGGCGCGACAGGTGCAGCGTGGGGCATCTCTTCGAATGTCTTGCAACGTGGGGCAGGGTACGCTCAAGGTAAGGCAGGAACGTCCACGCCGGAATGGGGTAAGTGGTATCAAGGGCCTCCTTACGGTGATGATCCAGCCGACCAAGCCCAAATCAACGCGGGGTATCAGTACTACCAAAATGGCTGCTACAAGAAAAAATAATCTATCCCTGGTGCTAGTTTGTTCCCTGGTCTGGTTGATGTCCTGCAATCCTTGCAGCGACACGACCAGGTCAAAAGCGACATCTGCTGACGGTCGGCTCGTGGCGAACGTTTACGAGCGGAACTGTGGTGCAACGACTGACTTCAGCTCAATGGTGAACGTGCAAAGCACATCGGACAAGTTTGGCGCGGAGGAAGGACTCCTGTTCGTCGCGAAGGGGCGGTATGACCTTTCCGTCGCATGGACCGGTCCGAGAACACTCCTCATCACATGTCCCAGTTGCTCTCGAAAGAATGTATTTCGCGAGGTGGTTGCTTTAGGTGATATCGACGTGAGGTACAGCCTTGGACCGGGACAGTAGGCCGTCGATTGCCCCTACGTCGTGGCCGTCTTAGCGGGCCGTTCCGCTGGCAGGGTCCGCTGTGTTCCGGAGTGCTGGCGGGGTCGTTGGGCGGGTTACTGGGCGGTGTCGGGGAGGATCAAAAGCGACGCCGCTACGGCGTCGGGACGAGGGGTTGACACGTCCCCCTGGGGGGGTTGGCGGGCTGGCCCACCCTTGCGCCCTTCTCGATTCTGGAATCTCCACCAGTGAGGTTGCCCCACCCTTGCGCCCTTTGCAAGGGTGGGTACCACGGTGTCATACACAGGATGCCATGTGAGCTCGATGGCGAAACTTCGCCGATCCCGTGCCGTCCATGCTTTGCGACACACGACGTATGGGCAACCTCAGATTAGGTGATGCAAGGGCAAGCCAGCCGCCTGACCAGCCCCCCGACCAGCCGCCCGAGACCCTAACTCTTGCACAATCACAATTTTCGATAAACTACCTTCCTATGGCGGTGTCGTTATCTCTATCTCTGGACGGCAAGGTCGCGCTGATCACCGGCGGCTCACGTGGCATTGGCGCCGCCACCGTACGCATGTTCGTGCAGGCGGGGGCGAACGTATTCTTCAACTACGAGAAGGCGAAAGCTGAGGCCGACAAGCTGGTGCGCGAATGCGGCGAAGCCGAGTGCGCTGCCCTGGCCTGCAATCTCGAGGGGACCGCCACCGCCCGGCAGCTGGTAACTGCGGCTGTCGAGCGATTTGGACGGCTCGATATCCTGGTCGCCAATCACGGCATCTGGCCACCCGAAGATGCCGCCATCGACCAGATGTCCGACGAGCAGTGGCGCAGGACAGTGGCCATCAATCTCGACAGTGTCTTCGCGCTGGTCAAGCACGCGGTGGCAGAGATGAAAAAGTCTGCCTCGCCCGACGCGCCCGCGCACGTGGTGCTGGTGAGTTCGACTGCGGGACAGCGCGGCGAAGCCTTCCACTGCGACTATGCGGCCACCAAAGGCGCGCTCATCAGCATGGTGAAAGGACTCTCAACCGAGCTGGCTCCGCACTCTATTTACGTGAATTCGGTTGCGCCGGGGTGGGTGGATACCGACATGTCCCGGCCCTCCCTCGATCATGCCGCGACCGCCCAGAAAATCTACGACACCATTCCCCTCGGCCGCGTGGGCACGCCCGAAGAAATTGCTGCGCCCATCCTTTTTCTTTGCACCCCCCTGGCCGGATTCATCACCGGCGAGGTGTTGAATGTGAACGGCGGGGCGGTGCTGGCAGGATGAAGCCCAACCGGGCAGCTAGAACCGAGCTTCGGCGCGTCTAAGTATTTGACGAGATGAAATATGTCCTCATTTTCTTGCTTCTGACGGCGGCGCTGGCTCCCGCGCAGGATGCGCCCGCCGCCCCATCAGAAAATAGTCCGCCGCCGGCTCAATCCATTCCAGTCGACCAGGAGAATGCCCGCAAGGCGCGCGCGCTCCTGGACCAGGCGATTGAGGCATTGGGCGGCCAGGCTTATCTCCATATTCAGGACACAAGCCAGGAAGGCCGCGGCTATAGCTTTCATCACGGAGAACCCAACAGCCTGGGAACGCTCTTCTGGCGTTTTAAAAAATTTCCTGACAAAGACCGGGTGGAATTGACCAAGAAACGTGATGTCATCGAGCTCTATAGCGGCGACAAGGGTTATGAAATCACCTTCCGCGGGGTTCGCAACATGGACCAGAAGGATTTCGATCCCTACCGCCGCCGCCGGCACTTTGCCCTGGATGTGGTCCTGCGGCAGTGGCTGAACGAGCCGGGCCTGGCGCTGTTTTACGAAGGGCAAACCGTGGCCGCACAAAAGCAGACCGACCAGGTCACGATCATGAACGCAAAAAACGAAGCCGTGACTTTGTATTTGGATTCCAACACTCACTTGCCGGTGAAGAAGAGCTTTTCATGGCGCGATCCCGCCGACAAACAGCGCAACCTGGAAGAGGAAATTTTCGATAACTACCGCCCCGTGCAGAAGATCCTGACGCCGTTCGACACCACCCGGCTTTTCAATGGCGAAATGGCCGCGCAGTCATTTCTTACCTCGGTCAGCTACAACCAGGGCCTGGAGGAGAGCATATTCGACCCGCAAAGCGCTGCTTCCACCAAACATCGGAAATAATGATCTGGTTAACCCCCGCGCTGGCGGGGAGCAGAAATCCAGTCAAGCCGATGCAAATTAATACTTTGCCCGGATACTGGTGCGCCGGATTACGCACGTCAGTGTGGTCAATTTGCCACATACATTTTCCCAGTTCCGGCCTTAGGCTGGTTCTTTAGCCTGGCTCTTCAGTCTGACCATAGGGGTTCATCTGATACAGGAACAGACTATCCGCTCTGCTGTGGAGTGCCGCGGCGTCGGCCTGCATTCAGGCGTGCCCGTCACGCTGCGTATTCTGCCTGCTCCCGCCAACACCGGAATTGTCTTCCGGCGAATTGATCTCGAGGGTTTTGAGGTGGAGGCGATCAGCCGCAATGTAGCCCGGGTGAGCTATGCCACCAGCTTGATGAAGAAAGGCGTTCTCATTTCCACCACTGAGCACCTGCTGTCGGCCCTGGTGGGCATGGGCATCGATAACGCCGTGGTGGAACTGGATAACCTGGAGCTGCCGATCCTGGACGGAAGCGCTCGTCCCTTCGTAGAACTCATCCGCGAGGCGGGAGTTCGCAAACAGCGCCGTCCGCGAATCTACATCCGGATCCTGCGCGCGCTCGAGGTGCGGGAAGGCGATAAGTTCATCGCGGTGTATCCGGCTGACTCGTATTCCGTTTCTTACAGCATAAATTTCCGGCATCCACTGATTGGACACGAAACTTTCGCGTTGGACCTTTCCAATGGCAACTATCTTGCGAACGTCGCCTCCGCCCGCACCTTTGGATTCCTGCACGAAGCCGAGGCCATGCGGCAGCAAGGGTTGATTCGGGGAGCGTCCGAGGACAATGCGCTGGTGCTTACGCGCGACGGTCTCGTGAACCCTCCCCTGCGGTTCCCGGATGAATTTGTGCGCCACAAGATTCTCGACCTGATCGGAGATTTGGCCCTGATCGGCCACCAGATTCTCGGCAACGTCGTCGCCGATCGCGCCGGCCATGCCATGCACACCGCCCTGGTTTCCCGCCTGCTTCGTGACCGAGCCTTGTGGGAGGAAACAACTCTGCCGGAAGCGCCCGTTGAACGCCACTCTTACTCGCAGGTGTCAACCGGGCAAGTGCTTGCCGAGTAGTTTTTTGCAGTGTTGGATCGCAGGGAATTGCCCCAGGAGGCCGCTTCTGCCGATGGCCGCTAAGGCGAGTAAGGGTATTTAGTCGGCGCCGTGGGCGCTTAGCTCGTTGGAATCGCTGAACGCCTTTTGTTCCAGCAATCTTTTCAACTCCGCGCCAGCGCGGGCCGCCAGCTCGGCAGCATAGGACCGCGCCGATTCCTGGCGCTCGCGTGAAAGCGGCGCCACCCGCACCGCCAGCAGCGGAGCGTCCTTTTCAATCATGTGTAAAAACCGTTGCGCGCGGTCAATTTTGAGTTCGATGGGAAGCATGGCTGCTGCCTAGCTTCGCCGGACGGCAGAAGCTCGCCAAGTCTCAAGCTAGATTCCCCGGAATGCCGGTTTTTGTAGGAAAATCGCCGCGAAGATTGCAAACTTGTCGAAGCATGCACAAGATTGTTTATCTTTCCATGGGATCAAACCTGGGGGACCGGGCGGCAAATCTCAGGACCGCCATCGAAAGGCTTGGCGAACTCGGCGAGATCGTTTCGGTATCGTCTTTTTATGAAACCGAGCCGGTGGAGTTGACCGCCCAGCCCTGGTTCCTGAATTGCGCTGTCAAGCTCGACACCCAGAAGATGCCGCGACAACTGATCTCCGGCATCCTGAACTTGGAGCAGGAAATGGGGCGCCAGCGCAAGCAGAATAAGGGACCCCGCACCATCGACATCGACATTCTGCTGTTCGGCAGCTCTGTGATCGAAATCCCCTCACTCACAATTCCTCATCCCAAATTCCATGAGCGCAGGTTTGTGCTGGAGCCGCTGAGCGAAATCGCGCCCGAGGCCCGTCACCCCGCCCTCAAGCGCTCGATCCGCGAATTGCGCGACGCGCTGCCACCCGGTCAGACGGTAAAGAAACTGGGGACTGGTACGGAACAATGATGCAACCGAACACTGATGCTACGGAACACTGATGCTTACGGAACAACGATCCGGCTGGTTTCGTTAGCCGCGGTTTAACGCGGATTGCGATTCAGGAAACTGGCGGAAGAGGAATTCCGTGAAGGCGCGGGACTTCGGCCTGCCCGAAGTTCGCGCCAGGGCCATGCGCAGAAGAAAGACGATCGCGCGCAGGACATCGGAATCCCGTAGCCGGCTGTACCCGGCATGCTTCTGTTCTGCTTCACGAAATTCCCTCACCATCTTTTGAACTTCAGACGTGATCGCCCGGTGGGTGATGTTGGCAGTAGAGCTCTCATAATGCAAACCAGAATTGGCAAGAGTCTCGTACGTGCGCGCGAGGGCCGCTAGGGAGGCGATCAAATCGGAATCGCGAACGCCGCCGCCGGTGCGGGCCCTTTTGGCAAGCGCGTAGCTCAGGCCCAAGAGCAAATGCTCCTGCTCGTAAATAAACTCTTCGTCGATGTCCACTTTCGGGAACAAGGCGTTCTGGTCCAATTGTTCGGCGGGGCACGGCTTTTCGTGCTCGCGCGCCTGCTGCAAATAGACGCACTCGCTGGGACAGTCGAGGGTGACCTCGCGCTTTTCACCACAGCATTGCGGGCATATCCTGCCGTGAATCGCCGGGCAGAAGCGTCTTTCCTTCCGTTTTTCGCAGATGGCACAGCTCAAAATTGTCACTCCTGCTACTTTAATTATGTCACGCGGAACATGCTGGCAAGGGCGACGCAGCGACGCATGATGCAGGCCGCACGCGGCTTTGCTCCAACTCAGCCTCCGGCCAAGGCCATTTTTTGTGGCTATTTGCGGTTCCGTTTCGTGGAACCCGCATAAAATGGGGCGAATATGCTGTTTTTCCACAGGCAGCGGGGATTAGTATAACGGGGCATCGCGCAGAAAATTCATCTACAGACAGAGGAGGATTCATGGCATCAGGTTTGACCAAGACTCAACTGGTTCGACAGCTGGCGGAAAAGACCGAAATAAACAATAAGACGGCCGCTGCGTTTCTAGAGCATCTCGCGGACACGGCCATCAAGGAGACCAAGAAAAGCGGCGTGTTCGTGGTTCCCGGTATCGGACGCCTGGTGAAGGCGCATCGCAAGGCCCGCGTCGGACGCAACCCACAGACCGGCGAGCCCATTCAAATCAAGGCAAAGACCGTAGTGAAGTTTCGCGTCGCGAAAGCCGCAAAAGACGCGATCGCTCCCAAGAAATAGTTTCGTATTACGCGCGGAAAAGGCTGGCTTTCGAGCCGGCCTTTTTTCTGTTCGCAAAACTATGGGGTCTGACTCAGTTTGGTTACACGGGAACCAGATTTCGCCGAGTCAAAAACTCGCGGCATTTTAAGGAAGCCGGAGGATTCGCGCTATTTTCCGTACTCGTTCTTCATCACCTCGCCACCTTTCATCACGAACTTTACGTGCTGCAGTGTGGTGACGTCCTGCAGTGGATTGCCATCCACCGCAATGATATCGGCCCATTTGCCGGATTCAAGCGTACCCACTTTGTCCGCCATCCGAGCAGGTCGGCGCCGTTAATGGTTGCGCTTTGGATAGCCTGTAGCGGTGTCATCCCTAAGCTTACATAGACTTCTAGTTCGTGCGCGTTCAGCCCATGCGGATAGACGGCCGCATCGGTCCCCAGCGCAATCTTCACCCCCGCCGCAAACGCCTTTCTGGCATTTTCTTTCCCGGTCTTGGAAACCATTTCCATCTTTTTCCTGGCAAACTCGGGCAGATTGGCGCTAGCAGCATTCTCTCTTTGCCAATCCAAAAGGTAAAGCGTGGGCACTAGATAAGTGCCGTTCTTTTTTAGCGCCGCAATGGCGGCGTCATTCATCAGATGGCCATGCTCCACTGAATCTACGCCCGCCTCCGATGCCCAGATCACTCCCTGAGCGCCATGAGCATGGGCGGCAACTTTCCTGCCCAGACGGTGAGCATCGGCCACTATCGCCTTCATTTCTTCCAGCGTGTATTGTGGGGCGTTGGGGTCATCCCCTTTCGACAGCACACCCCCGGTGGCGCAGACTTTGATCAAGTCGGCACCGTATTTAATTACCTCTCGCACCTTGTGCTGCACTTGTTCAATACCGTCAGCGACGCCGTCGCTGGTAGCGTGATACTCAAATGGAAGCAGATCGTTATCGCAGTGACCTCCGGTGATGCTCAGTCCGGGCCCACTCACCAGAATTCGAGGGCCGGGAACGTCGCCCGCGTTAATTGCGTCCCGCACGGCTACATCGCTGTAGCCCCTGGCCCCGACGTTGCGTACGGTGGTGAAACCGGCCTCCAGCGTAATGCGCGCATTGCGTGCCCCAATCAGCGCTGCTCGCGGCACGGAGGTTGCCAGCGCCTCATAGCCAAACTGCGGGTCGAAGGTGAGATGGGTATGCGCATCAATCAATCCGGGCAGCACCGTAGCGCCCGGCAGCTCGATGATCTTGTCTTCGGGCGCCGCCTTCACCTCCACTGCTGGTCCTACACTGGCAATCTTGCCGCCTTCCGTCACAATAGCTTGGTTCGCAAGTGCTTTGCCGGTCCTCACGTCCAACAGCTTGTCCGGCCGAAGAATCGTGCGTGGCGCAGGTTCCTGCTGTGCCGAAACCAGGTTGCCGAAGAAAGAAACCGCAACAAATATCGCCCGCACGAATCTCGCCCTTGCGCTCCATATCGCCATCATTGGGTTCTCTCTCCTGAAGATAGATCGGATACCACCGCGTCCGCTTCAATTTCTACCAGCATGTCCGGCGTCACCAGTGCCGTGACCGCGACCAGGGAAGTTGCAGGGCGGATCTCGCCGAAAATTTCGCCGTGCGCTTTACCGACTTCTTCCCAGTCGGCAATGTTGGTCACGTACATTCGGGTGCGCACTACATCCTTCATGCTGGCGCCGGCTTTCTCCAGCGCAAACGCAATATTCTTGAGTGTCTGTACCGCTTGCCCGTACGCATCGCCGTGCGCGACGATGTTTCCATCAGCCGCCGTCGCCGTGGTTCCGGAGACATGAATATAAGGTCCGACCCTCACCGCGCGCGAATATCCCACCACCGCCTCCCACGGCACGCCACTCGAAATATTTATGCGTTGCATCTCTTTAGTTTCTCCTTCGTGGCGGATTCAAGGTTGCTGTAATTCCCCAGCTTTCGCACAGTGGGCAATAGATTGTACTCGTCAGATTCTTATTGTCGCTATTCGACTTACATCCGCTTGTGTTTTTAGCAGCAGCTACCCTGATCTGCCAGCAACTCTGGCGTGAAACCTTCTACACAGTTCGGGTTTCTAACTAGCAGCAACAATGCGCGATCACATGACTTACAGAAGTCACTTGTTTTGGAGAGCAACGTGCGATAGACATCGCAACACAGGCTGAAGCGTTGCCAGAGGCGCGGTTCAGGAGGACGTATGATTCAGGATGATCACCCGCTGCAGAGACTCTTTCTCGAATTAGTGGGACGCCACTATGCCGAGGAAATCGGAATCCGCGACCCTGAGCTGGTCGGTTACGTAGCCCATCTTCTGGCTGAGTTCTGCGACGTAGAGCGCCTTTTCAAAATCCATAGCGCCGCCGGCAAACCGCTTACTGACCTCGGCGAAATGCTGGTGGAATCGAATCCTGTGTTCGGACCGGCGCCCTCATTCGACCGCGAGCGCCAGGTGCGCAAGCACATCGGCGATTACACATTATTCTTCACCGGTATGTTCCCCGAGAGCATTAATCATCTGCGGCTCCGCCGCAACCGCCTCGAGAATTTGGTTGATTGGGTGAAAGCGGGCAAAGAAAGCTACCACATCGTTTCCAAGTTCGACTGTTTTGAGTACACAAAAGTGGCGCCCCTGTTCCAGCGCCTCTCCGCCCACTTCGAGCAATGCGTGTACGGTCTGAACTGTGTCAAGAATGAACTGCAGGAGATGCAACATCCGCTCGTCCGCCGCACCAACGAACTGTTGATGTAAATCACCCTGCGCGATAGAAACTCAGGCTGGCATCTCCCTGCGCCAGTCTGCGTGTGCGTCGCAGCCTGCCGAAGCACTCTCCCGGATCGAATCTCTTATCGTGCTCCGCAATCACCAGTGCTCGCTCGCTCAGGAGCGAACCGCCGCCCAGCGCCTCGAGCGCCTTCGCATATTCCTGTTGCAATTGATAAGGAGGATCGAGAAAGATGAAATTCGCCTTGACCTGCTGACGCTCGAGCGCTGCGACCGCCCGGGCGCTCTCCTGCTGTAACACCTGGAATCCTCCGTCGATCCCCAACGACTTCAGGTTTTCGCGAATCACCTCCACCGCCCGTTTCGAAGATTCCACAAAGTACACCGTCGCGGCTCCACGGCTTAGCGCCTCAATTCCCACCGCTCCGGTGCCCGCGAACAGATCAATCCAGATCGAGCCTTCGAGCGCTTGTGGATTCCCCGCCGTCAGCACATCAAACAGCGTCTCTCGCAGGCGGTCCGACGTAGGGCGAATATCGAGATCACGAAGAGCCCGCAAAGGCCGGCTACGAAATTTCCCCGCAATGACTCGCATGTGAATTGCCCGGGTGCACCGTTGCAGCCGTCATCGCGCGCGTCGGCTCCCGCCCCCCTGCGGCGGAACCTCGAACCGGATAAGATTACAGAAAGCGATGAGGAACTGGTCCATTCCGGCAGGCAAAATATTCGGTGTCGAAATCCGGATCCATCTTTCGTTCGTACTGCTCATGCTGTTCGTTGCCGTCAGTGAGCAACTGGCGCACGTCCCCGTGAACCCGTGGCGCGGCATCGCCCTGGTGTCCATCATCTTTGGATCAGTTGTGCTGCATGAACTCGGGCACGCCTTGGTGGGCCGGCAAGCGGGAATTTCGCCACGGGCGATCGTGCTATTGCCTATAGGCGGCGTAACCATTTTTGATGAAGCGCAGCCTGAGGTTCTCAACAACTGGAAGCGCGACGCCCGCATCGCCAGCGCCGGCCCCATCGTCAGTTTCACGCTGGCGGCACTGGCGGCTGTATTTCTCCGGGTGGCGTTCCCTCAACACCGGCTTTGGGCAGATCCTTATGTGAGCTCCGCCAATCTGGCGCACAGCTTCTTATGGGCGAACCTCTGGCTGGGACTTTTCAACCTGCTGCCCGCATATCCGATGGATGGCGGGCGAGTGCTGCGCGCCATCTTCAGCCGCAGCATGGACCCGGTACTGGCCACTCGGCGCGCCGTCAGCATCGGTCGCGGCTTTGCGGTGGCATTCATGCTGGCCGGCTGGTGGAACATATGGTTCTCGGTCGTCGGTATCTTCCTATTTCTGGCGGCGCAAATGGAGGACCGCTCGGCTATCTTTCAGTCAGTGCTCGAAACCGTGCACCTGGAAGATATTATGCTGACGGACTTCGCAACGCTCTCGCCCGCTGACACCCTCGAAGACGCGCTGGAAAAAGCTGTGCATTGCCTGCAGGATGATTTTCCCGTCATCCGAAGTGGCGACATGGTGGGCGTTGTCTCCCGGCAAAAGATATTGCAGACGCTGCGCCATGAAGGCAACGGCTACGTACAAGGCGTGATGAACCGGCTGTTTGATGTCGCCCCAAGGTCAGAGACGCTGGCGTCCGCATTCCGGAAATTGAGTGCCCGAAACCTCAGCATTCTTCCGGTGGTTGAAAACCAGCAACTGGTGGGAATCGTAACCCTGCAGAACCTGATGCATTCCATGGCCTTGCTCGCGGAAACCAGGAAGCTGCGCAAGGCCGCCCTCGAATCCTGATTAGAATTTAACCACGATACCAGCGGTAGGCTCCGCCATATGCCCTTTGGCGCCCGTGTAAAGCGTGGGTACGCCGAAGTCCGGCGCCTTGTAAATCAAACCGCGGTACTGCAGGCGAAAGGCGAATACCTTCCAGAAACGATAATCCGCTCCCGCCCCGTACAGGACCGCCAACTCGGTCCTTGAGGCCGCGCCAAAAGCCGACTGGAATCCGTCGATGTAAGTATTGCCGGGATTGAATTTCAGGCCCCCGGCGCCCGCAAACATAAACGCTTCCAGCCGGGAGGTCTCCAAAGGAGTGAAGACGTAGGCCGCCGTGTACTCGGTCACTCCGGCTTGAACGCGAAAATTATTCGGCGGCAGGAAGAATACCTGCGAATTTCTCGTGTGCCCCAGGTTCCCTTCGATTCCATGCCTCTGCTTAAAACGGAAACGGAAGCTGGCGATAATCGCCCCAGAACTG
Organism: Terriglobales bacterium; assembly: GCA_038254805.1. Classification (GTDB taxonomy): domain Bacteria; phylum Acidobacteriota; class Terriglobia; order Terriglobales; family Acidobacteriaceae; genus Gp1-AA145. The sequence continues at coordinate 31,236 of JBBSFW010000031.1, read as the reverse complement.
GTCGGCTTCAGGGTGACCGTTCCATTGGAAGAAGTAGAGGTCTTGTTGAACACGCCCGCGCCGCCGGCGCTCACCTCGAAGCGGCTATAGTCCTGGGCGACCGCCAGCGGTAAGAAGGCGAACAACGAAGCCAGCGCCAAGCCCGCTTTCCTCAAAATAAGGTTTCCTTTCCGGGTTTGTTAGCTACTCCAGGCGAATTGCCTTGGCTTGCTGGACGGCAGCTATGCCGCTCAGTTCGCTGACGACCGCCGCCGGCACGCTCCCATCCACCTGCACCACCGCGATCGCCTCTCGCGGAATTCCGGGCTGCACTTCTCCGCCGCGCCGGCCCAGAGAAAAGTTCGCAATATTGATGCCATGCTTGCCCAGGATTGTGCCCACCTTGCCAATGACGCCGGGCACGTCCTGGTTTCGCAGGTAAATCAGGTTTTGTTCCAGCGGCGCCTCGGCATCAATGCCATCCACGTGCAGCAGTCGCGGGGTGTCGTCACGCAGCACCGCGCCCTTGACGACGTGCTTTTCCTTCTGCGACTGGATTGCAATCGAGAGCACGCTGCCTGCCCCGCCCGTGGAAGTTTTAGGCTTTCGCTCTTCCCGCACCCTCAGGCCACGGGAGGAAGCCAGGCTGGCGGCATTCACCAGATTGGCTTTTTCTTCCACCGCTACGTTGAGGATGCCCTTGATCGCGGCATTGCGAATCAGTTCGGTCTTCCATTCGGTGAGGTGGCCGCTGTAGCTGATGGCAATCTCCTCGAGCGAGCTGCCGCTGATCTGGGCGAGGAACGATCCCAATCTTTCTGCCAGTACGACGTAGGGCTGCAGCGTGAGATATTCCTCGTGCGAAACCGAAGGCACGTTCACCGCGTTCTGGATCACTCCATGCTTCAGATACTCTTTGACCTGCAAGGCAATCTGTTGCCCCACCGCTTCCTGGGCCTCGTTCGTGGAACCAGCGATATGCGGCGTGAGGATCACGTTCTCCAGCTTCTGAAGTGGCGAATCCTTCAGCGGCTCTTTTACGAATACATCGAGCGCAGCGCCCGCTATCCGGCGCTCCTGAATCGCGGTGGCCAGAGCCGCCTCGTCAATCAGCTCACCCCGCGCGCAGTTTACCAGGCGCGTTCCCCGTTTCATCTTTTTCAGCGATTCGGCGTTGATCATGTTCTGGGTTTGCGGGGTCAGCCCCACGTGGAGCGTCAAATAATCTGATGCGGCGTAAACCTCGTCCAAGCTGGCCAACTTTATTCCACCGTCTTTCGCGATGGCCGCGGAGACGAAGGGATCGTGCCCCATGATTTCCATGCCAAATGCGCGCGCCCGCTTGGCCACCTCCTGGCCGATCTTGCCCAGGCCGACGATTCCCAGGGTTTTGGCGCGCAGTTCGGTGCCCTGCAGTGACTTCTTCTCCCACTTGCCGGCATGCGTAAGCTCACTGGCGCGAGGGATGAATCGCGCCATGGCCAGCATCAGGCCCAGGGTATGCTCGGCCACGGCCACGGCATTCGCGCCCGGCGTATTCATGACCGCAATACCCTTGCGCGTAGCGGGTTCGAGTTCGATGTTATCCACACCCACTCCCGCGCGTCCAATGACCCGCAGTTGAGTGGCTTTTTCCAGCAGCGCGGCATCCACCTGAACCGCCGAGCGCACCAGCAGGGCGTCGGCCGTTTCCAACTCCTGCGCAAGGCTTCCATTCAGCTGGTCGGGCGTCACCACGATCCATCCCGGCTCACGCAACAGGTCCACAGCGGAAGAAGACATTTTTTCCGCAACCACGATTTTCATGATGAATGATTCCTTTACAAGAAAATGTCAGCTCTCCGACACTCCGCAGCGCCGAATTTCCTAGACTTACTGCAGTTCGCGAGCTCCTGCCGGAGAAAACTCATGAAGCTGCCGATAGTTCTTTTGCTCACTGCAATTAGCGTTGGATGTGGCTATTCCAAAACCAGCATGCCCGTGCAACCGGGTACGAAGCCCTCTATTACCCAACTCAATCCAAGCAGCACAACCGCCGGCGGTTCTGCCTTTCCCCTGGAAGTCGATGGAACGAATTTTGCCTCGGGGGCGATAATCAATTTCAACGGCGTGACCCAGGCCACCACTCGGGTAAGCTCGGCCAAGCTTACGGCCACCATTGCGGCTTCGGCGATCATGAATTCCGGGACCGTGCCTGTGACCGTGACCAATCCCGCTACTTCCGGCGGTATATACGGTGGCGGGACGGCGGCTGCGACTTCGACACCGATGGACTTCACCATCAACTAGGATCTGCGGGTCCGGCTTTGCGAGCAAAAGACCTGAAGGGCAAAGATCCTTCGGCGCGCAGCCCTCAAGCTCCGACCAGCTGTGACGTGTCAGACAAGCTACGGGCATAGACTTCCTGGGCTGCCCGTACTGCCGTGCCATACTCGACGTGCCGGCCGCTTGCCCTGGCCAGCACATGCTCGAGCGCGGCCAGAATTCCAACCGTATCGAGATAGTCGTAATAACCGATGTGCGCGATGCGGAACAGCTTGCCCTTCATATCCCCCTGGCCGTTTGCGACTACCGCTGAAAACGATTCGCGGAACTCCTTCACAATCTTGCTGGAATCGATCCCCGCCGGCGCATTGATCGCAGTGAGTGCCGCCCCCGGCGAAGTGGTGAACAGCTTCAGCCCCAGCGCCTTCACTCCGGCGCGGGTCATCTCGGCCGCAAGCTCCGCATTGTCTATTAGAGCCTTGCGTCCCGCAGCCAAGTCGCCATTGCCCATCTGGCGGATAAAGTCGAGCGCCGCGCCCAGCGCTGCGAAGAGAGAGGTCGCAGGAGTGTAAGCGGACTCGCCTTTCGCCGCAGCCTTCCGTTCTTTGCGGAAATCAAAGTAGTAGCGGGGATTCGTGGTGGTCTCCATCCGCTTCCACGCGCGTTCGCTAACCGCGCAATATGCCAGGCCCGGGGGAATCATCAGCGCCTTTTGCGATCCGCCGATAATCACATCAATCCCCCAGCCATCCACGTCGAAGTGGGTCGTACCCAGGCCGGTAATGGCGTCCACGATCAGCAGCGTGTCGTTGTTCCTACCATTGTCGCGCACGAGTTTCGCGATTCCTTGTACGTCGTGACGCGCGCCGGTAGAGCTTTCGGTCGCCTGAACGTAAACCGCGCGGGTATCCTGCGTAAGGCGGGCGCTAACTTCCTCCAGCGAAAACGTCTCGCCGTACGGCTTTTCCAGCACATCGACGCTGCACCCATAAGCCTTGGTCAGATCGCGCCAGCGCTCGCCAAATTTTCCCGCCGTCAGCACCAGTACTTTATCTCCCGGTGAAGTGAGGTTCGAAACCGAGCCTTCCATGACACCCGTGCCCGAAGACGCAATGACCAGAACATCATTCGCGGCGCCAATGAAGTCTTTCATGTCGGCAAGCACGCGGGTGAACAACGCGCGGAAGTCCGCCGTGCGATGATGAGCGGTAAACGCCGCCATTGCATTTTGGGCGGCGGGCAGGAGAGGAGTAGGTCCAGGAGTAAAAAGACGGTTCTTCAGCAGCATCGAAATAGTCCTTTGGTATGAAGTCGGAGAAGACAGAAAGTAGCTCCTAGTGTATCGCGGAAGCCCCGGTTGCGTGGATGCAGTATCTGCAATCACCGGCATCGAAAAAAACGATGGGGCAGATGCAAGTCGTTGGTGTTGGTCGTTCGTCGTTGGTCCTTTGGTCGTAGGCCAATACTCAACCGCCAGCGAGCAGGTTGGCGGCACTGCGGGGGCTTTTTGAGCCTGCCACACTCTTGACATTCGCTCCGTCTGTGGCCCCACGACGAACGACCAACGAACGACCAACGGCGCTTCTCTCTATAATATTCCATCTATGGGCCTTACTGACCAGATCCAAAAAGACATTACCACCGCCATGAAGGCGCGTGACGAAGCGCGACTCTCGACGCTCCGCATGGTCAAGACCGCGCTCAAGAACCGCGAGATTGAAAAAATGGCGCCCCTCGATGACAACGAATCGCAGCAGGTGCTGGGCACGCTGATCAAGCAGCGCAAGGATTCCGTCGAGCAGTTCACCAAAGGCGGCCGCCAGGAAATGGCCGACAAAGAGGCGGCAGAGATCGTGCTCATTGAAAGCTACATGCCCAAGGCCGCCGCCGAAGCCGAAATCATCGCCGTGGTAAAAGCGGTAATCGCCGAAATGGGCTCTCCTACAATGAAAGACATGGGAATGGTAATGAAGAACGTCATGGCCAAGTTTGCCGCGCAAGGGATGCGAGTGGATGGGAAAGTTGTGAGTGATGCGGTAAAGAGGGAGTTGGACGGAAAGTAACCATTTGGGGCGACAACCCCGTTGCCCTGTGGAGCGGCAAAGCACCTTAGCTCCAAGTGGATGACGAGAAACAAAACTACCTGGTCTCAGCAGAGCCCGCTCCGCCGCTATGGCAGGCGAACGGCGGCAAAGTAGTTTCCTGGATAAAGATAATCCGTTCCCGGTCCGTCAACCACGTGGACCTGCCGCACCTTGGAGGCCTTTTCATCAGGAATCGCCTGATAGAGCTTGCGTATCTCAAGCGAGGCCGGCTAGCCCTCGTTGTTGATGCAGACTAGGAAAGTTCTCTCGGTGCGTTTCATAACCGATCCAGGATACGCTTACTTACCTTAGACTCTGTAGTTGCCGGTAGACCTCGCTCTTCGAGATCCCCTTCTCCTTCGCGACTTTCTTCAACGCAGCTTTTTCATCCAACCTCTCATCCCTCATGAGCTGCTCGACGCGATCGTGCACAGAAATTACTGGAGCTTGAGTTTCTCCCTCGGGGCCGGCGCCAATCAACAGCACGATTTCGCCCTTCACCAGGTCGCGGTTCTTCACGGCGTTTAGGACTTCAGCGGCCGTTCCCCGCAAGAATTCCTCATGGATCTTAGTCAGCTCGCGCGCCACTACCACCGGCCTTTGCGGGCCGAGCACTTCCGCAACATCTTCCAGAGAATCTCGAATCCGGGGTGGCGTCTCGTAGAAAATTTCGGTACTCCGCGAACCATGTATTTTCTCCAGTTCACGGCGCCGCGCCCCGCTCTTGGGCGGCAGGAATCCGCGGAAACTAAACGACTCCAGCGGCAGGCCACTCGCAACCAGTGCGGTTACGAATGCCGCAGGCCCGGGCAACGGCACAACCGGAATCCCACGTTGAATCGCCAGCGATACTAAACGGAATCCGGGATCAGAGACCCCCGGCGTGCCCGCATCGGTCACAACCGCAATGCGCGCCCCGCGTGCGAGCTTCTCAACCAGTTCCGCCGCCCGCGAGGCTTCGTTGTGCTCGTGATAACTGATGGTAGGTTTCTCAATCCCGCAGTGGTTCAGCAGCTTCTGCGTCTGGCGGGTATCTTCGCAGGCGATCAGGTCTGCCTGCTTCAGTACCCGAATCGCGCGCAGAGTGATGTCCTCGAGGTTGCCGATGGGCGTGGCTACAAGGTAGAGTCCCGGCGCTAGATCGCGGGTTTCGCCCTGGGTCATAGGCGGGAGTCTAACATCGGGAGCGCGAGCCAAGCAGGCTCTTGCCGTCAGCATTTCGGCCAAATGCTAAAATCAATTCAGCTTCTGCATCCAGACCATGCCCCTTTACGAATACGAGTGCAAAAAATGCGGCCACCGGTTTGAAAAAATTCAGAAGTTTTCCGATTCCATGGTCAAGAAATGTCCCCAATGCGGGGGCAAAGTGGAGCAGATGATTTCCGCGCCCGCCGTGCAGTTCAAGGGATCGGGATGGTATGTGAACGATTATCCGAAGAAATCGTCTGCAAGCTCGGAAGCCAAGTCGGATTCCGACGGTAAGGGCGGTTCCAGCAAAGATTCCGGGAACAAAAAAGACAGTAAACCCAAGCCCGATACCGCCTCGAAAGCGAGCGACAAAACAGTCGACAAAAAGTAGCTTACCGAACCAGCTCTCTTCGTTGACAATCCAGGACTTCGTGCATATCATTAACGCTGCGGTGTTTCTGCGGTTGCCCGCCTGTGTGGCCCTGCGCCTTCGGCGCTTGTTTTGTGGGGTCCCCAACGAGGGTCTTTAGCCCTGGGTGGGGTGCTCTAGTGGGTGCTCAGCGGTCTTCTTCAAGTTTTCATTTTCTGGGAGAGTTCTGATGCCAAGCTATTTCCCCAAAGCGGGGGAAATCGTGCGCAAATGGTACGTCGTGGATGCCTCCGATCTGGCGCTGGGGCGGCTGGCGTCGCAGGTGGCCCGCATCCTGATGGGCAAAGAGAGCCCGAAATACACGCCATTTCTCGACACCGGCGACCATGTCGTCGTAATCAATGCCGAGAAAGTGAAAATTACCGGCATGAAGTCGGAGCAAAAGGCTTACCACCGATACACGGGTTACCCGGGCGGACTGCGCACTGAAGTTTACCGCAAACGTCTCGCCCGCAGGCCCGAGTTGATTATTGAGGATGCCGTGAAGCGCATGCTGCCCAAGACCAAACTGGGCACGCACATGTTCAGCAAGTTGAAAATCTATAAGGGCGGCCAGCACCCTCATCAAGCCCAGAAGCCGGAAGCAAAGGCGCTGGTGTAAAGAAGTAGCGTTAGCTATTTGGCAGCAACCGGGTCGGGTAAATAGCGAATGACGGGTAATTGAACGGCTTCGCATCTGAGAATTTGAGGAAAGGCGCAAAGTTGGCGCTTGGCTGAAACAGCTAAGAGCTAACAGCTAGAAGCTAATGGCTGATTTAGTTCAATACTACGGAACGGGACGCCGCAAGACGGCCGTGGCCCGGGTTTTTCTGCGTCCGGGCAGCGGCGACTTCAAAGTCAACGGACGCGCCTTCGAACAATATTTTGTCACCGAATCGCAGCGCGCGAGCGCCAGGCAGCCCCTGGTTTCTACCGATTCGGCTGCTACCTTTAACGTGATCGCCAATGTCTCCGGCGGCGGAGTCAGCGGCCAGGCGGATGCGGTCAAGCTGGGCATTGCCCGCGCATTAATGCTGTTCAACGCGGAACTGCGTAAAAAGTTGAAGTCTGAGGGACTGGTCAGCCGCGATTCTCGCGGAAAAGAGCGCAAGAAGTATGGCCAAAAGGGCGCACGCAAGCGCTTCCAGTTTAGTAAGCGGTAAAGCAGGTTCCTTTCGCCGTTCCCGGCGGATCGGAATGACATTGGGTGTCCGGTTTTTGGTTTTGACTGAAGGCTGAAGGCTGATCTTCAATTCTTCCCGTGCCACGGTGCGGGTTCGGGAAAGCAATCCTGCTCCTCGAGCCGGATGCAGACTGAAAAGGAGGTTGTTTGGCTAACATCACCATGAAGGAGTTGCTCGAAGCGGGAGTTCACTTCGGGCATCAGACGAAGCGCTGGAACCCCAAGATGAAGGAGTTCATCTTCGGCGAGCGCAATGGCATTTACATTATCGACCTCCAGAAGACTCTGAAGATGTTCAAGGAAGCGTCGAAGTTCGTCGCCGAGCTCTCCTCTGCAGGCAAGACCATCCTTTTCGTGGGAACCAAGCGGCAGGCCCAGGACGCAATTGCCGAGGAATCGACTCGCGCCAACAGTTTTTATGTGAACCAGCGCTGGCTGGGCGGGCTGCTCACCAACTGGGTGACCGTGCAAAAATCCGTAAAGCGGCTCAAGGAACTCGATGAGATGGCCACCGATGGCCGTTACGAGCTGCTGCCGAAAAAGGAAGTCATCAAGCTGGAACGCGAGCGCAAGCACCTGCAGGCCAATCTCGCTGGCATCAAGAATTTGACCCGGCTGCCGGATGCGGTCTTCGTCATCGATTCGAACAAGGAGCAGATCGCGGTGCGGGAAGCCCGCAAGCTGGGTATCCCGGTGGTCGCAGTGGTGGATACGAATTGCGACCCGAGCGAAGTGGATTACGTGATTCCGGGCAATGACGACGCGTTGCGCGCCATCCGCCTGTTTGCATCGAAGATCGCCGACTCGGTGGTTGAAGGCTCGCAGTTACTGAATGATAAGCAGACCGCCGAGCTGGCAGCGGGTGTTCTAGAGGCGCAGCAAGCGCAAGCCGCCGCGGTTGAAGAGCCAGCTGAAGGATCGCCCGAAGCCTCAGGCACGGAAGAGCCTCCTGCGGAAGACATCAGCATGGAAGACGTACTGGGCCGGGGCACCCGCAAGAAAGCCGCTTCCGCGGACAGCACGGCTGAGGTCCCGGAAGTCGAGCACCAAACGTTCTAGAGTGGCGAGCTGGTCGTTCGATTAGCTGCGAAGCGGCGCAAGAATACAGCCCAGGGCGCAAGCCCTGGGATGATCGTGAAAATGATCAAGCCCCGTAGGGGCGAAAGAATCTGACCCGCGTGCGCACCTCTGGCGCGGGTCAAGTTTTGTGGAAATGATAAAGGAATCGTCTTCGATTATGGCAACCACCGTTAGTCCTGAACCAGACGATGACCAACGTCCCAACATATCGGCTGCGCAAGTGAAGGACCTCCGCGAACGCACAGGTGCGCCCATGATGGACTGTAAAAAGGCGCTGACCGAGGCCAAAGGCGACATGGAGCAGGCAATCATCATTCTGCGTAAACGCGGCGCATCCATCGCTCAGAAGAAAGCCAGCCGTGTCACCAGCGAAGGCGCCGTCGCCCAGTACATCCACGCCGGGGGCAAAATCGGCGTGCTGGTCGAAGTGAATTGCGAAAGCGATTTCGTCGCCCGAACTGACGACTTCAAAGAATTGGTGCACGACATCGCCATGCACATCGCCGCCAGCGACCCGAAGTTTATCCGTAAGGAAGACGTCTCGCCCGAAGCCTTCGAGCGCGAGAAGGACATTTATCGCGCTCAGGCCGCGGCCACAGGTAAGCCGCCGCAGGTAGTGGAAAAGATCGTCGAAGGCAAGATGGGCAAGTTCTACGAAGAGGTCTGCCTGTACGAGCAGCCCTTTATCAAGGAACAGACGCTTTCGATTTCGCAACTGATCACCACGAAAATCGGCAAGCTGGGCGAGAACATCGCGGTGCGGCGCTTCGCCCGCTTTAAAGTCGGCGACGCCGGCGAAACCATTGCGCTTTCCAGGCCGGATCAAAAAACTGAATGATCGAGGGGCGCCGCAAGGTGCCTTTTTTTAGTCTGCGATAAAATCGAAGGTATGCCTGAGCCAATTTTCAAACGCGTCCTGTTGAAGATCTCCGGCGAAGCCCTGGCCGCGAACCAGGGATTCGGAGTTGACTCTCCGCGTATTCATGAAGTCGCCGCCGAACTCGCCGACGTGCACTCGCTCGGCGTTCAAATCGCGATCGTCGTGGGGGGCGGGAATTTTTTTCGTGGCGTGGCCGAACAAGCTCGCAACATGGACCGCGTCTCCGCTGACCACATGGGCATGCTGGCCACAGTCATTAACGCGCTCGCGCTGCAGGACGCCCTGGAAAAACAAAACATCCATACCCGCGTGCAGTCGGCCATCGAAATGAACCAGGTGGCCGAGCCCTTCATTCGGCGGCGCGCTATTCGTCACCTGGAAAAGGGCCGCATCGTGATCTTTGCCGGCGGAACCGGCAACCCTTATTTCTCCACCGACACCGCTGCCTCGCTGCGCGCTATGGAGATCAAAGCCGACGCTATCATCAAGGCCACCAAGGTCGACGGCATCTACGACGCCGATCCCATGGTTGTGAAAGATGCGCAGAAGTTCACCCAGATCACTTACATGGAAGTACTAAAGCGCGGACTTAAAGTGATGGACTCGACCGCGATTTCGCTATGCAAAGACAACAATCTTCCCATCATCATCTTCAATCTCAACCAGCGCGGCAATATCGCCAAAGTGGTGACGGGCGAGAAGATTGGTTCGCTGGTGAGCGCGTAAAGCCGCCATCGGCTATCAGTCTTCGGCTAAATCACATCGTCTAACATGTCATCCCGAGCTCGCCCGCCAGGGCGAGAGAGGGACCTTACGATGCGATTAGATCTGCAACAGCGTCCGTCGGGGCTGAAGGCCGCTCCCCTAGTTCACCCAGCCCGACTTTGATCCGCCATTCTTTTTCCCCGGATCCTCCGGCGGAATGTAATTGCCGTGCTCGTCGAAGGTAACAGTGCGGTCGTGGTCACGCATGTACACCTCGAATTTGCGCGCGGCACGGCGGCGCTTCCATCGGTAATAAGAATTACGAAGTCCGTAGAAGCGCTCTGAAATACTGGCTGAGCTCTTGCGAGTCAGAAAGAGCGAATACCACAGGTATCCAGCTCCCAGACCCAACAGCAGAACGAAATAGAAAAGAGCAAAGTGGCTGAGAAGCAGGTAAGCCACTTCGATGGCAGCGGTGAATAACACGATCCACTTCACCGGGATTTGAATTGGGATCGGGAATAGCATGATCGGCGCGCCGCGATTGAACAGGTAAAACACCATCAGAATGGCATTGGCGGCGGCGCCCGAACCCATGGCCGCCCCTTGTGCGATGATCCCCGTAAGCGAGAGCCCAAAACCAGCTATCGCGGAAAGAATGACGCTGCCAAAAAAAAGTGAGTAAAATCGCCTTGCGCCGATGCGGTCCTCTACTGCACCACCCAGGAAATAAAGTCCCACCAGCGAAAATACGAACTGCAGCGGGTCAACATAGACGAATGCGTAGGTAACGAATTGCCATAACCAACCGTGCCGAATGCGCGTGGGATCCAGAATTCCGACCGTGAGGATTGCCTGGCCAACACCCGGCGCGAATGAGACGAGCAGCAAAATGACAACGTAGATGGCGACGCTGGCGAGAATGATCTGACGGACTGCGCCGCGAAACCGCGGAAATCCCATTTCGAAAGAAGAATTTCTGGGCATTGACTGGCTGAACCCTGGCCACCAGGGCGTAATACATATCGTAGCAGCTTGGCTAGCGGTCCGGCGACGGCGCCACCGGCAAACTCCTGTGACCGGCTTCGTCCACGGCCTGGATCGCGAAGATTACGTTATCTTTTGAAACCGGCAGGGTTGCCTGGAAGACCTTGTCTAGGGATTGCGAATGCTCCCAATCAGGAGCGGCAGTCGCCCGCCACAGCACTTGGTACCCGGCAGTACTCCGGCCGGCCGGGGCGTCCCACAGTAGGGTCGAGTTATTTTCAAGCATCTTCGTTTGCAGCCTCACGTTCTCCGGCGCCGCCGGGGCCGACGCCAGGCTGGCGAGCACGGCTGCATTCACGCGGGCAACATTGGCAACGTAATCGAAGCTCACGAACTTCGGCACGTCCCCGTATTCGATTCCGTTTTCGGTGCGAACATTCTGGTGTTGGCGATTGTAATTTTCCCGGAATTCCGTGAAGCGCACAGCGGCGAAGCCTGCTTCATTGAACGAAATATGGTCTCCGCCGCGAAGGTAACGGTCACGCCGGAATTCCAGCAAAGGAGTGACTTGGGTTTGATAAATGTGCGCGGTCTGGGTGATGTACCGCGCCAGTTCTCGCGAAGGCGAATCGCTCTCGCCTCCCAGCGCGCCGATCTCGCGAATCCGGGCTTCGCCGGCATTAGCAGGGATGCTCTCGGAAAAGACCCGCACCACTTTCGCATCCTGCCCTGGACTTTCATCTCCGCCAACGATGTCATTGTTTAGCACCGCCTCGATGTTCCAACCCTGAGATTTGGCAAGCCCCGCGAAATGCTTGCTGCCGTTGAGGCCTTGCTCCTCGCCCGCCACGGTCAGGAAAATGATAGTTGCGGGAAATTTCAACTTGCTGAGTACGCGTGCGCATTCCAGGCTTACTGCCGTCCCGCTACCGTCGTCGTTGGCGCCGGGTGCGGCGCCCGTCTTATCCAGGGTGTCGCTGTTTCGCGAATCGTAATGGCCGGTCACCAGCACAATCCGCTTGGCATCTTCCGCATTCGTGCCTCTCAGAACGGCGTACACATTTGTGATCTGGACCGGTTCCGGGATACGCTCAGCCGCCGGCTCGCTAAAGCTGTCGCTCTTGACCTCCAGGCAGCCGCCGCACTCGCCAGAGTAACGCTTGAATTCACGAATGATCCATTCCCGCGCCGCGCCTATTCCCCGGCCGGCTGAAATCGCAGCAGGATCTTGGGCTGAGATGGTGCTGCGCGTCTGGAAGCTGATCAGTTTCTCGATGTTCGAACGAATGTGTTCTGCTGAGATTTCATGCAGAGCAGCTTTGATCCGGGGATCGGCAGGAAGAGATGGTTCCTGCGGCCGCGCTCCCGGAACACACAAAAACATCGCCAGCCCAATGGATATCAGCAAGCGAAAGCGGGAAATGTGGCCAATTCTCATCAGCATTTCTCTGACGACAAGCATCCCCAAGCCCCATGCGGCCATCCGAAGCCGCACAATACGGGTGGCCACTTGACCTATCTCTCCGAAGAAACTAAATATAACAGGGTGCCTTTCATAAAGTCGCAGCCTGAAAGGGAGGCAATTTATCATGCTTTTGTGTCCGGAGTGCGAGACCAGCCTGGACGTTGAAGAAGATGAGATTGATGAAGGCGAAGTTCTCTCCTGCCCCGAGTGCGGAACCGACTTCGAAGTCGTCACTATCAATCCGGTCGAACTTAAGGCGGTTGAGGAAAAGGGGTTTGAAGACGATGAAGAGGAGGAGAATGAGGACGGCGACTACTCGTAAGCCCGCCTGTTCACCTTCGCGAATCCCGCCCCTGTTCCTGATTTTCTGCCTTGCATTAATCCCAGCTTTCATTCCGCCGGTTCAAGCCAGCGATCAACATAAAGTAGATCATGCCCTCATCTTCGGTACTGTGTGGGGGCCTGATGACCGCCCGGTAGCCGGCGTCAAAATAAAGATTCGCCGCGCAAACGAGACCAAGGCCCGCTGGGAGGTGTATTCCAACCGCCGCGGCGAGTTCGAGCAGCAGTTACCGGTCGGCCAGCAAGCTTACGTTGTCTGGGCAGACCTCAAAGGCTACAAGTCGTTAAACGGAAAGCAGTTGCGCCCGGGTAACCAGGTTACTGTCCGGATTGAGAACAATGAGCGCGCCGACACCGGCGTGCATCTAAAATAACAGCAGCTCTGGAGGGAATTGGACATGAGAAATGCCCGCACTCTGGTGGTGAGTTTGCTGGCGCTGGCTTTTGTGGCGGCGCTTCCCTCCTTTGCCAAGGATAAAGACACGTCTCCAGGCCGCCTGCTGAGCGGCAAGGTCATCGACAAGCAGGAGAATGCGCTGGTGAACGCCGTGGTCTATGTCACCGACACTCGCACCCGCGCGGTGAAAACGTACATTGTCGGCGCCGATGGCATCTACCGGTTCCCGGCTCTCGCAGCGAATGTGGATTATGAGATTTACGCACAGCTGAACGGAAAGACCAGTGACACGAAACGAATGAGCCAGTTCGACGATCGCAAGCAGGTGAATATTGTGCTGAAGATTGATACAAAGTAGCCGGCAGCGCCCAGCTTCCGGCGCCTGGCGATGAATGCTTTACCCGTTCTCGCTTTCCGCCCGCTTCCACGACATCATTTCGCCAATCGTTGACCCCGTGCTGGACATCGGCTGTTTGTAAGCTTCCACTTCCTTGCGCGAAGCTTCTTCGCCCACGGCTCGAATGCTGAGTCCAATTTTCTTTTCTTCCGGGCTCATCTTGATGATCTTGAATTCGTGCTCCAGTCCCGGCTCCAACTGGATCTGCTGCCCATTCGCGTCCACCGCCTCGGAGTTGTGGCACAGGCCCTCGACCCCCTCCGCGATTTCCACGAATGCGCCGAAGGTGGCCACGCGCAGAACTTTGCCGCGAAGCACATCGCCGGTATGATGCTGCTGGAAGAACGATTCCCACACATCCGGCTCCAGTTGCTTCACCCCCAGTGACAGCCGGCGCTTCTCGGTATCGATCGCCAGAATCACCGCCTTCACCCGGTCGCCCTTCTTCAGCACCTCCGACGGATGCTTCACGCGCTTGGTCCAGCTGAGGTTGCTGACGTGTACCAGTCCGTCAATGCCATCCTCAATTTCGATAAAGGCGCCAAAATCGGTAAGGTTGCGCACCCGCCCCTCGACGCTGGCGCCCACTGGATATTTCTCTTGCAGAGAATCCCAGGGGTTGGACGCCAACTGCCGCATGCCGAGAGAAATTCGCCGGTCCGCGGGGCTTACATTCAGCACAACGCACTCCACCTGGTCCCCGACACTCACCAGCTTCGACGGATGCTTGGTGCGTTTCGACCACGTCATTTCACTGACGTGCACCAGCCCTTCGATCCCTTGCTCCAGTTCCACGAATGCACCGTAATCGGTGACGCTGATCACGCGTCCGTTAACGTGGGCACCCACCGGGTATCGATGCTCGGCGTCCAGCCAGGGGTCGGGCGTGAGCTGCTTGAAGCCAAGCGAGACCCGCTGCTTATCGGAATCGTACTTGAGGACTTTGACCTGTATCTGATCGCCCACATTGACCAGGTCCCGCGGATGCGTCAGCCGCCCCCAGGACATGTCGGTGATGTGCAGCAGCCCGTCAATGCCTCCCAGGTCCACAAATGCGCCGTACTCGGTCAGGTTTTTTACCACGCCGGTCAGGATCGAACCCTCCTGCAGATGCTCCAGCGTCTTGGTCCGCGCTTCCTTCTGCTCCTGCTCCAGAAGCTGCTTGCGGGAGACAACAATATTGCCGCGCTTCTTGTTCAGCTTGACGATCGCAACCTCGAAGCTCTGGCCTTTCAACGCGTCCAGGTTCCGCACTGGATGCAACTCAATTTGCGAGCCGGGGAGGAAGGCGCGGGCGCCCAGGATGTCAACCGTTACTCCACCTTTGGTGCGCTCCACCACCGTGGCCTTAATCGGACGGCCCTCGCTGTTGGCCTTTTCAATCTCGTCCCATGCGCGAAGCCGCTGCGCTTTCAGAAACGACAGATTGATGTATCCTTCTTCCGTCTGGCCCTTGTCCCGCATGACGTCGACGTCATCACCCGGCTGGAAGCGGGGCTTGCCCTCGTGGTCGAGGACCTCGCCAATTGGCAACATACCTTCGGACTTCGCGCCAATATCCACGACCACGTGCGTCGCCGTCAGCTTAAGCACCGTGCCTTTGAGCACGTGGTCCTCGCTGGCCGCTTCTTCGGTTTCGGTGGTGAAGCTCTCAAGCGCCGATGCAAAGTCGTCGCTGGCCGCGGACGTTTGCGTCTGGTCGTCCCGGCCGTCGGACTGCTCGTCTTGGGCCTCTACGCGATGCTGCTGCACCTGCGTGTCAGGCGGCGGCTGCTCGGTCGCGGTCAAGGTGGTTGTGTTGGAGTCGGAATAGGGAGCGTTGGTGTTCTCGAACAAAGTCATTGCCTCTCAGCGGGTGTCAAAGGATGCGGGTTGGTTAGCGAACAGCTGGTATGAGTCTTAGTTTATGTTGAGCCCACCCTGGCGGATGGACTTGACCCAGCGGTCGTAAAGATCGAACCCGAATCCAAAGGGAACTCTTCGACTATAACAACCGCTCTGAAAGGGTGTCAAACGGAAGAGATTGACCAATTGGCAAATCTGGTAATCTGGTAATTTGGCAACCGCTAAATTGGAGTCAATATGTTTCACCCCAGGTTCAGGAAACCTCGATTCCTGGTGTCCTGAAGCCGGAGGCCCATCCTTTCATCAAGGTCCGAGACAAAAGCTCTGGCAAGCACAAACATCTACCGAGGCTCGAAAGCAGCGGCTGGGAGCTGCAAATGTAAATTTCCTAATTACCAAATTACAAAATCACCCAATTCTTCTGCTACCCTCCCCTCTCATGGACTACCTCTGGACCCCCTGGCGCTATGCCTACATCACCACCGCCGGCAAGAATGACGGCAAGCCTGAAGGCTGCATCTTCTGCGAACTGCCCAAACTTGCCGACCAAGAGGCGAAGATCGTCTACCGGGGACAGCACTGCTACATCATTCTGAACAGCTTCCCCTATACCTCCGGGCATGTAATGGTCGTCCCCTTCGCGCATCTCGATGAACTGCTAAAGCTGCCCCAAGCCACCGCACACGAGATGATGGCTCTCTCGCAGAAGACCGAGGGCGTGCTCCGCCAGATTTACTCGCCCGATGGCATCAATCTAGGAATGAACATCGGGCGCGCCGCCGGAGCCGGAGTGGCCGGCCACGTCCACATGCACGTCGTCCCCCGCTGGGTGGGCGATACCAATTTCATGACGGTCACAGGAGAGAGCCGGGTGCTGCCGGAAGCGCTGGAGCAGACGTACGCGAGAATTAAGGGAGCGATCGTGCAGGAATAAACTGAGAACCAGTTGCTTAGGAGTGCGGTTCAGCAATATCCAGTTCACGCTCGGCCGGTTCCAGATACCAATCGTTCTTGCAGCAATGACGCGCAACACCACAAAAGAGCCCTTATGGCGATCTCAGGTTTGAATTCCTTCTTGCGAGTTGCCATATCGGAAGCTATTCCTTAACCAGATCTATAATCTCCTTCTCCCCAATCACCCTCACCCCCAGCTCCCTCGCCTTATCCAGCTTCGACCCCGCATCCGCCCCGGCCACAACATAGTCAGTCTTCTTGCTGACCGACCCCGTCACCTTTCCGCCCGCATCTTCAATCATTTTCTTGGCTTCGTCGCGGGTATGGTTGGTGAGAGTTCCCGTCAGCACAAACGTCTTGCCGGCGAGTTTGGTCCCGCGTTCTTTTTTCTTCCCGCGGAACGTCAGACCGGCGGCGCGAAGTTCATCCACCAGTTCGCGGTTCTTCGGCTCGCCGAAGAATTCGACCATACTCTTCGCGATTCGCGGGCCGACCTCTTCCACTTGCTGTAACTCTTCTTCGCCAGCGTTTACCAGTTCGTCCAACCCCCCAAAGTGCTCGGCCAGAAATTGCGCCGTGCGCTCGCCCACAAAGCGGATGCCCAGTCCATAGATCACGCGTTCCAGGGGCAGCTTCTTCGAGCGCTCAATCTCATTCAAAACATTCTGTGCGGACTTGTCGCCCATGCGCTCGAGCTTCAGCAAGTCATCTTTGGTCAGCTTGTAAATCCCGGCGACATCTTTCACCATCCCGCGCTCGGTGAGCTGATTGACCAGCGCCTCGCCCATGCCGTCAATGTTCATCACCCCGCGCGAGGCGAAATGCAGGATCGTCTCCCGCAGCTTGGCCGGGCACTTCTGGTTGACGCAGCGATGGTCCACCTCGCCCTCGGTGCGCACCACATGTCCTCCGCACACCGGACACTTCTCCGGCATGTGGAATGACTTGTTTCCGCGCGGATGGAGCTTAGGGTTGTCATCCACCACGCGCGTGACTTTCGGGATCACGTCGCCGCCGCGCTCCACCTCTGCCCAATCGCCGATCTTCACGCCCAGGCGCTCGATCTCGTCCATGTTGTGCAGTGTGGCGCGGCTCACGGTGGTGCCGCCGATCGCGACCGGTTTCAACTCCGCCACTGGCGTAAGTTTGCCGGTGCGCCCCACCTGTACGTGAATGTTTTCGATTCTGGTGATTCCCGCCCGTGCCGCATACTTGAATGCAATTGCCCAGCGCGGAGCTTTGCCGGTGAAGCCCAGCTCGCGCTGCAAGGGCGTGCTGTTCACTTTGATCACTACGCCGTCAATTTCATAGGGCAGAGTCTCGCGCTTCTCTTCCCACTCGCCGATGAATTTCCAGATCTCATCGAAGTTTCTTTCGAGCGCGCGCCGGGAATTTACTTTAAACCCGGCAGCATCGAGCGCGCTCAGCGTCTGCCAGTGCTTTTCGAAAACCGTGCGGCCCCCAACCAGCAGCATGTAGGCAAAATAATCTAGCCGGCGTTGCGCGGTGATGCTCGGCTCCAGCTGGCGCACTGTGCCGGCCGTGGCATTGCGAGGATTGGCGAACTGAGAGAGGCTGTGCTTCTCTCGCTCGGCATTCATTGTTTGAAAAGAAGCAAGCGGCATCAGCATCTCGCCGCGGACCTCGAAATCCGCGGGGATGCCCGCATTCTTCAGCTTCTCCGGCGCAATCGAAAGCGGCACCGTGCGCACCGTGCGCACGTTGGAGCTGACATCCTCTCCCGTCGAGCCGTCGCCGCGCGTGATGCCACGCACCAGCTTGCCGCCTTCGTAACGTAGCGCCAGCGACATGCCATCCAGTTTGAGTTCGCAAACGTATTCAATGTCCGTGCGCCCGCTGAGATCGTGCACCCGCCGCTCCCAGCTGCGCAGCTCGTCTTCGCTGTACGCGTTGTCGAGCGAAAGCATGGGAGTGGAATGCGCCACTTTGACGAAGCCCTCCCGCGGCTTCCCTCCCACCCGCTGCGTCGGCGAATCGAGCGGGACCAACTCCGGATGCGCCGCTTCGAGTGCCTTTAGCTCGTTCATGAGACGGTCGAATTCCGCGTCGCTGATCTTCGGATCATCGAGAACGTAATAGCGGTACTCGTGCTCTCGAATCTGCTCGCGTAGCGATTCGGCTTTCGCCTCAAAGTTTTTGGATGCAGTGGTCATGAAAAATCATTGGACCGCGGAGCACGCAGAGTTCGCAGGGAAACTCACAAATCTTTTCCTCCGCGTGCTCTGCGATTTCTGGGGTGAATGTTCCAGGTCTCTCCTAGCTCCCCGGCTTACCCTGAAACAGCGGCCACAGCTTGTCCCCAATCACTCGATACACGGCAAAGGCAGAACCGGCGTCCGAGGTCTGGCGGAACAGCAGTTCGCCGCGGCCATCGCCATCGGCATCCACGGCGTCGATGAATTCATATTGCGCCGACACATCCAGGTGCTGGTTGTCGGTTGTCTGCGCAAAAACTTTGTGCAGCTCTCCGTAGATGTCCTCGCGGGCCACCAGCGCAATCATGTATTCAAGACCCTGCGACGCCGACGGAAGTTGGGCGTTTGCCGTGAGCACCAGCACCGGCTCATTGCTGCTCGAAAGGTCGAGAGCATGCAGCTGCACATCCCCAAACTGTGGCGCCAGTTGGGGCTTCGATTTGGTCCTGACTTTCTCTGCGGACGTATGCGCCCGCGCCCTGACCTCCTCGCCAGCCATCGCCAGCATCTTTTTGAGAAAGCTTGCCTGCGCTTCCGGCTTCATCTGATACGTGTAAGGCCGGGGCTCAGGTCCGTCTGCGTCCGAAATCGCTGGAATAAGCTCAATCGGACCCCTGTTCGCGTCAAGCGGCTCGGTACCCGAAGTCGATTTCGTCTGCTCGTGGGCGACTGCCGACGGGGCCTGCCGCCGCAGCACCGGCCGGTTGGGATCTTCAGCCGCAGCAGCCGGTGAGTGGGATTTTCCCGAGGAACTCGGGGTGTTGGACGGGGAACTGGTGTCCCCCGGCGCCGGCGGCCCACTCTGCTCCGGCACATGCGTCTCCGCAGCCGGAGAACTCGCCCCCGGGCGTCTCAGTTTTGGAGGCCCACCAATCTCTTGCTCCGGCGGTGGCCCCTTCTGCGCTTTCTTGTCAGCGTCGGCCTTGGCTCGGGCTTTATCGGCGTTCATCTCGGCGGTGGAGCGCCATTTGCCGTCTGCGATCCAGCCCCTCCCCTTTACTTGGTCCGCGTCGGTCTCCCGCGCATTGGCGACGCTGAACAGTCCCTGTGAAACCCCAGTCTTAACCACTTCATAAGCTGTTTCCCGCTGCAGAGCCATAGGGACGGGATCGGCCTTATAAGCCCCGGCATCATAAAATTTGCCGTCGATCATGATGGTGACCGGCAGCAGGCGCGCCTTCCCGTTCGCGGCAAGTTCCAGCAATCCCAGGGCGCGCGGTCCCTTGCTCGAAGGACGGCGCTTCGCGATCTGAGCGTATGCCGGCGCCAGCATCGAAATCACCGCCGCGGTAACGGCAAGCCATGGGTTGCGGTATAAACTTGAACGGTGATAACGGAAAGAGGATGCCATGGAAATCAATGATAAAGCCCCCGAGTTCAGTTCGCTTGACCAGAACGGCGATAAGATCGCGCTGAAGGATTTTCAGGGTAAGTGGGTGGTGCTCTATTTTTATCCTCGCGCCGATACCCCGGGATGCACCATTCAGGCCTGCGGCTTCCGCGATTCATTTAAAAGGCTGGAGAAAACCGGCGCCGTGGTCCTTGGCGTGTCGCCCGATACGTCCGCGGCACAAAAGAAATTCGAAAAGAAATTCGACCTGCCATTTACCCTGGTCGCCGATGCCGGCAAGACAATCTGCAACGCCTACGGGGTCATACAGGAGAAGAATATGTACGGGAAAAAAGTGATGGGCGTGGCCCGGACAACCTTCATCATCGGGCCGGACGGAAGGATTGAACACATTTTCAGCAAAGTCAAGCCTGAAGGCCACGCGGATGAAGTGCTCGAATATTTGAAGACCGCAGTGAAAGGTGCGGCATAATTCTTCCACATTCCCAGACCTGTCATCCTGAGCGGAGTGGCTGCCTCGTGGAGCGAGGCAGCCGCGCAGTCGAAGGATCCCGCGTCACTTCGCTTTGCCTTCGGGGCGAACGGGACATTCTCCTGTACCCTCAATGAATACCGGCCTGCGAATTATCCCGCGCTCTTTCTACGACCGCGACCCGCGCCTCGTCGGTCCCGGCCTGCTGGGAAAAATTCTTATCCGCCGCCAGCGCCGAAAACTCCTCACCGGTCGCATCGTTGAAGTGGAAGCCTACCTGGGGGCTGACGATCCCGCAGCCCACGCCTGCATCGGACGCACGCCGCGCAACGCCGTGCTCTTTGGCCCTCCCGGACGCGCGTATATATATTTCATCTACGGCAATCACTATTGTCTGAATGTTTCCTGCTTGCCCGACGGCGTTCCTGGAGGAATCCTGTTCCGCGCCCTGGAGCCGATTGAAGGAATTTCCGAGATGTTCAAGCTGAGAGGGATTGATGCATCGGCCGGCCTGCGCAGACTCACAACCGGCCCGGGGAGACTGGCGGCGGCATTCGGAATCACGCGGGAGCGCGACAACGGCAAAGAGCTGACTAATTCACGGTCAGATCTTTACATCGCGGACGACCGCACACCACCTCCGCGCGTTGTAATCACAAAACGAATTGGAATTAAAAAAGCGGTGGAAATGCCGCTGCGTTACATCGTGGCTGAAAACAGGTTCGTGTCGGGCGCAAAGGTCCTCTCAGATGATCCAGCAAGCTCCTGAATTGAACAGACCGGGAAGGGCACGAGTTTCACTCGTGCCGAACAAGGCTTTAGCCGCTGGGTTTCGCCTTTCGCAAGACGCAGCCCCAGGAGCTACAGCCCGATTCGCCAGTGATTCTCATTGGCACGAAATGAAACTCGTGCCCTTCCCGGTGCCTTGCCCTTCCCAACGGTCAGCAAAAAGGCGGACGCGCACGCCGCCGCAGCAGCACAGCAGAGTTACTCCTGCCCCGCTTCCTTCTCGATCACAACCTTCAAATGCGCGGTGACTTCCTTGTGCAGCTTGACCGGAATCGTGAACTCGCCCACCGTCTTTAACGGCTCATGCAGTTGGACCTTGCGGCGATCGATGTTGAAGCCTTTTTTGTCGAGCGCCTCGGCGATGTCACCCGACGTAACCGAACCGAACAGCTGATCGTTCTCCCCGGATTTGCGCTCGAACGAAACCGCCAGCCCGTCGAATTGCTTCGACAGTTCTTCCGCCTGGGATTTTTCCTTGGCCGAACGCCGGACGGAGGCCGCTCGCATCTGCTCAATGACTTTCTTATTGCCCGCCGAAGCCTCGATGGCAAGCTTGCGCGGCAGAAGAAAATTGCGTCCATATCCTTCGGCGACCTTAATCACGTCTCCGCGCGAGCCCAGCTTGGCTACATCTTCCTTGAGAATGACTTCCATAATTGCTCCTGAATTGAGTGCTGTTGGTCCGGCGGACAGCTGATGAGTGCCAGCCTTTCTGCCCAACTGGCGCCTGGTGCTAAGTACTCGTCCTAACCAGTTCGTCCCGCGAATGGCAGCAGGGCGATGTTACGGGCCTGCTTGATTGCCAGACTCAGTCGCCGCTGATGCGGTGTGCACACGCCGGTAAGCCGTCGAGGCACGATCTTGCCGCTCTCCGCCACGAATGGCGCCAGCAGGCGCACGTCTTTGTAGTTGATGGCCTCGATCTTCTCGGTGCAGAATTTGCAAACTTTCTTACGCCGGAAGTACTTGCGTCCGCCGGGGCCGCCTTCCCGTCCGCCCCCCGGACCGGAACGCTGGGGACGGCGCTCGCTGCTGTGTCCGTCGCCTGCAGTTGCTGTTGCTCTACTCTCGTCAGCCATGATGCTCCTTGAAAATCAAAATCGTCGTTGGTCGTTCGTTTTTGGTCTTTGGCCTCTCAGAAATCACGTCATCGGTTGCCCATTAGTTCGCGATTGGCTGTTGCCAACGACGAACGACCAACGACCAATAACGGGTTCCTCACGCCGTCGCTGCCGGCGCTTCTGCCGCGGGTTCAACCGGCGCAGGCGGAGTCTTGCGCCGCGCATCCTTGATAGCCTTGACCTTGTCGAGCCGCTTCTGCTCTTCGTCGATGCGAACGCTGAGGAACTTGATCACCGGCTCGGTCACCCGCAGCCGCCGCTCGAGTTCATGCACCAGGCCGCCACCGCCCTCAAAGGTAAGCAAAATGTACATTCCGTCGTGGAACCGGCGCACCATGTACGCCAGCCGCCGCTTTCCCATCTTCTCCATGCTCTTCACCTGACCGCCGGAAGAGGTCACAGCCGTTTCCAGCGTGGAAATCAGCTTGTCCTGATCTTCTTCCGTCATGTCGGGCCGGACAATAAACATCAGTTCATAAGTACGATTCATTGCACTCTCCAAAAACTATCTGTGCGGTCATCCTGAGGCGGCGTTCATGCCGCCGAAGGATCTACGCTTTTTCTTCCGGCGACTCCGGCTTTCGGTTAAACCGGTTCATGGCCACCGCTCTGCCTTCGGTCAAAATCACTTTCACCGCTACCGCGGCTGTCTCCAGCATCTCATCCACTTGCTTCAGCTGCGACTTGCGAAACGGCTTCAGAATCTTTTTTTCCGGCGCAATGCCGATCCGTATCCGCAAAAACTCCTGCGTGCCCAGCGCGCCGATAATGGACTTCATTCCGTTGTGCCCGGCTGAACTGCCGCGCTCCCGAATCCTGATCGCCCCCATCGGCAAATCGAGCTCGTCATAGATGACGATCAAGTCCGCTTCGGGCCTGATCTCGATCTTTTCCACCAGCTCGCGGACAGCTACTCCGCTCAAGTTCATGAACGTTTCAGGCTTAGCCAGGACCACCTGCTCTTGCCCGATTACGGTTCTTGCCGTGAGCGCCCGGCACTGCCGGTTTCCGACTTCCACGTCGTGATCGCTGGCAATTCGATCCACGGTCAAGAAGCCCAGGTTATGCGGCGTGAACTGATATTCAATCCCCGGATTGCCCAGCCCGACAATCAGCTTCACGCCGTTTTAAGTCGTCGTACGTCGTACGCCGTTCGTCGTTGGCAAAATCCTCTGCCGCCCGCATCTTGGTTTTGGCGAACGACCAACGACCAACGACCAATGACGCCTTTCTTCACTTCTTTTCCTTCTTCTCCGGCTTCTCAGCTGCTGCCTCTGCACCCTCTTCACCAGTCTCCTGCTTACCCTTCTTGATGACCTCAGGCTCAGCCGGGGCCGCAGCCGCCTCGCCTGCCACCGCATCCGCAGCCGGCGCCTCTTCTTCCTTGATGCTGATCACGTGGGCAACCGGTTGGTCCGGATCGGTGAGGAATTTAACTTTTTCATTCTTCGGCAGGTCGGAAACGCGCAGCACCAATCCGAAGGTAAGTTCAGCAACGTTTAGTTCGATTGAGTTTGGAATGTCGGCCGGCAGGCACTCAACTTCGATTTCGCGCGTGATCTGCTCCAGGATGCCGCCTTGCTGCTTGACGCCCGCCGGTTCGCCCACCAGCTCGATCGGCACATTGAGTTTGAGTTTCTGGTCCATGGCGATGCGTTTGAGATCGATGTGCAGCAGCGCTCCCTTGATCGGCTCGTACTGCCAGTCCACGATCATGGCCTTGGTGCGCTCCCCATCCATGGTCAGATCGAAAACCGTGTTATGTCCGGTTTCTGAATGAAGGATGCGCGACACTTGCCGCGGATCCACGCTGACCGAGAGGGCCTGCTTGCCCGCTCCATAAACCACGGCCGGAACCTTTCCCTCGCGGCGCACCCGCCGGGCATCGTTCTTGGTGCCCGCGGTGCGCGGCTGCGCTTCGAGTATGCTTTGTTCCGTCGTTGCTGTAGCCATATATGGATTCCTATAAGAACAGTTTGCTCACGGACGTCTCTTCGTGAATCGACTGGATCGCGCGTCCGATCAGTCCAGCGATAGAAAGAACTGTGATCTTGCCGCCGCACGCCGTGGTTGCAGCCTGCGCGGCCTCAGACAACGGGATGGTGTTGGTGACCACCACCTCCCGAATACATGACTTCATGATGTTCTCGACGGCCGGCCCCGACAGCACCGGATGCGAGCAGCACGCATAAACTTTGGTGGCGCCGTTCTCCATCAGCGCGCTTGCAGTCTTGACCAGCGTGCCTGCGGTGTCGATTAAATCGTCGAGCACCAGGCAGGTACGCCCGTCCACGTCTCCGATTACGTGCATCACTTCGGCGACGTTCGCCTCCACCCGGCGTTTGTCGACAATCGCCAGCGCGGCGTCAACCTTCTTGGCAAAAAACCGGGCGCGCTCCACGCCGCCGGCATCGGGCGATACCACGGTCAGGTCCGGCAAATTCAACTTCTTAAAGTGGTCCACCAGCACCGGCGATGCAAACAGGTGGTCCACGGGAATATTGAAAAAACCCTGCAACTGCGGGGCGTGCAAGTCTACAATCAGCGCCCGGTCTGCTCCGGCAGTGGTTAACAGATCAGCCACCAGCTTCGAGGAAATCGGCACCCGCGGCTTATCTTTGCGGTCCTGCCGCGCATATCCGAAATACGGAATTACGGCCGTAATGCGTCGCGCTGAAGCCCGCTTCAGCGCATCAATCATCAGCAACAGTTCCATCAGGTGCTGATCGACCGGACGGCAAGTGGGCTGCATGACAAAAACATCGGCCCCGCGCACATTCTCCTGGATCTGAACATAAGCCTCGCCGTCGTTGAATCGCGTGACCAGAGCCTGGCCGCGCGTCATTCCCAGAAAAGCGCAGACCTCGTCGGCCAGCAACGGGTTGGCGGTGCCGCAGAAAATCTTGAACTTGTCATCCACGCGCGCGCGATGCGGTTTGCGCTCGTGCTTTTCCTCTGCGCTCATTCCGCTCTTCTTTTCCGTCGCAGTAGCAAGAGTAGCCATAAGAGAAGCTCTTAGCCCTTAGCTCTTAGCTCTTAGCCAGATCCGGTAGCCTTCGCTTTTTCGCAGCCAAGAGCTAAAGGCTAATAGCTAAAAGCTCTTCACCAACGACCAACAACCAACAACCAACGACAGCCTTTCTGGCTGGGCCGCTAGGATTCGAACCTAGACAAAGTGCTCCAAAGGCACTTGACCTACCATTAGTCGACGGCCCATTAACCCCGCTCCAAGTTTCACGTTTCGAGTTCCGATATCGCGAAACGCAAACAGAATACTCGAAACTAGAAACCAGAAACTAGAAACTTCTTCCAATATTGCCGCCGGGTCAACGTGCTCGTGATCACCGCCGCCGTGCCGCTCTTCTGCAGCTTCTTGGCGGCACTTGCGGCTTTTTCTTGCGAATCGAACAGGCCGTAAACCGCCGAACCCGAGCCCGAGAGCGACGCATACTTCGCCCCTGCCCTTTCGAGCACACTCTTGACCTGGCTTAATTCGGGATACTTCGGAAAGACGACCTTTTCAAAGTCGTTTTCAATCCCGGTTCGGACAAGGTCGAGCAGTGGGTTCTCGGCCCGGCCTCCGCCCCTGACGGAGACACCGGATCTGCGGCGCCCTGAAACAACCGGCCCCGCACCCAGCCACGCGGAAATCTCACGGCTGAACTTCATTATTCTATCGGACGGAGCAGGAGGCGTCAATTTACCAATGCCCGCGCTCTCGCCACTGCCCACGCGCTCACCACTGCCCATGTGGGGACGGGCGCCCTCGCCCGTCCAGGCCGAGCCACGCTCGGCAAGTTCACGAGCGGGAGCCCGCCCGAAACCTGCCGAAAAAGCCTGCCCTGAGCCTGCCGAAGGGGCCTGCCCTGAGCCTGCCGAAGGGGCCGCGCCACACCATCTGTCCCAATCCGCAAACGCCCCGGGGGTTGACACCGCAATTTCAGGGATCGCCACCACACACGGCATGAAAGGCAAATCCGCCAGCGGATAAACTTCTTCCCCCCGCCCCACTCCCAGCACCGTCCCCCCAATCAGAAACAGTGGGAGATCAGATCCCACTTCCGCCGCAAGCCGCAACTCTTCAATTCCAGGCAGCTTTCTCTTCAGCACGCTCTCCAGTGCTAGCAGCGTCGCCACCGCATTGCCCGAGGCCCCTCCCAGCCCTCCTTGAACCGGCAGGCGCTTCTCAATCTCGATCACCACTCGGCCCTTGGCTTTCAGCGCCGGCATGGCCAGTTCAGCAATCCGGGAGCAAGTGTTCGTGGAATCCTTTGGCACCGCCGCATCGTCGCAGCGAATCTCAATCCCCGAGCCCCGCGTGACAGATACGCGGACCACATCATGTAACGCGATCGTCTGGTAGACCGTCCGCAGCTCGTGAAAACCATCCGGCCGGAGCGCGCCAATGCGCAGGCCCAGATTAATCTTCGAAAATGATCGAACGGTTACCGGCATCGCGAGTCATTCTAATTACCCTCGCCCCTTTTGTAATCTAGGAGACCATGTGGGAACGAGCACGAACCATGTGGGGACGAGCGGTGCCGCTGGGTTCGATGAAGCCGTGATGTTGAACCACATTAAAAATCCCTGTCGACCCCAGTAGAAATGTCCCCATTTCGGAGATGCTTTCGGTAGGAGGCACTCAGATTGGAGAACGAGCTTGAGCGCGAAGGAACTGAGTCGGGCGGAAGTGATGGGGCGGGTGAAGGCGGGCAGCTTGCGATTGCGGGAAGCGGCGGAGTTGCTGGAGCTGAGTTATCGGCAGGCTAAGCGAGTGTGGGCCAGGTATCGCGGTGGCGGGGCAAAAGCCTTGCAGCATGGTAACTGCGGGCGGAGGTCGAATCGAGCCCCATACGGCGGAGTTTCGCCGGGTGGTGCTCGGTCGGGTGCGGGAGCGCTATGCCTCTATTTGGTGGTGGCGCGCCATAGGATTCGAACTTGAGGCGCTTCGGGCGTCCAAGCTCGCAGCCGAAATCCCGAGCCCAGCCGAGGGACCTCTATAGTAGGGACCTCTATATGATGGTGGGCGCTATAGGATTCGAACCTATGACTTCCACCGTGTGAGGATGGCACTCTACCGCTGAGTTAAGCGCCCACAAAATAGCGGTAAATCCATCATAACACGCGAGTTCCCGAACCGCTTAAGTTCTCATTGAATCATTCGTGGTTCCCGCATTTGTACCCGCATTTTGCGGGAACCAGATGCTGGAGCACTTTTTCCTGCGCTGCTCGTTTGGCAGAACGTTGGCTGTGGCTGTAGTACAGCGTCATGTCCATTTTGCTGTGACGCATGACGGCCTGAACTACGGCGGGGTTCTCCTGATTGTCCATGAGGAACGTTGCGATTGAGTGCCGTCCCAGGACATGGAACCCGAACCGCTTCACGACTTCACCATCACGGTCATACGTGACGCCGTTCTCAACCCGAATGACGCCCACTCCGATTGCAGCAGGGCGAATGTAGTCCTCAACCAACTGAGAGCCTGAGCGGGGCTGAGCACCGTCGAGCTTTTCAGAGGCGAAGATATAATCCTCGTCAACGGCGTACATGGTTTCTCTCCGCCATGCAGCCAGGGTATCCAACAACAGCTTTGGCGCTTCGACTCGGCTACGCGACAACTTTGTTTTTGCGCCTTGTTGAATGTTGAGATGAACGAACGTTTGTCGAATGGCGATGAGACCACGTTCCCACAACACATCCCTCCACCTCAGACCAAGTGCTTCGCTGATTCGCAACTGGCAAGCGACAACCAGCAGCGTCAACTCGTACTCAGGCTGTCGCAATTCAGAAAGAACCGCAAACACGTCCTCGATTCCAAGCGCCATAGCTTCGTAGCTCGACACCTGCGAGAACTCGCGGCCCTTAACATAGTTGCATGGGTTGTACTCCTCTCCTCGCGGAATCAGGCTCTCGCACTGACCCCACGCGTACAAACTGGACATAATAGACTTGTACTTACCTCTCGTCGGTGATTCGACATCAAGGCCGACCATCCACGCTTTTAGCTTGCGTGGATCAACATTGACGGCAGTTGAATCCGACCACTGAGGCATGAGAACTCTCCGAACGATCTGCACGTACAGTTCTTTCGTTGATTGCTTGTTGAAAGGGTAGTGCACCAAGTATTTCTCAGCTAACTGCCCGAATGTGAGAAACGCAGGGTCGGAGTTCGCGATCAGTTTGTCCAGGCCCAATTCGCCAACTCTCACCCACGCTTCTCTGTCGGACTGCGTGTCAGGGCCAATCACCTTCGACCGTTCCAAGCCGTCCGCATTGCGATAACAAAACAACATGACACCTTTCCGCTTTTTGCGTCTCAACCACCCTCGTGCCATTTGAGTCTTCATCCTCTCTGGCCCCGAGGACTGCCAGCCGCATTATTGCTCTGCTCTGGGCCTTTGGACAAGGCTGTGTTCGCGTTATTTTCATTTATGGCCGCATCAACTTCGCTCAGTCGAAAGCGCCAGAGCCTGCGTGTGGCGCTCGCGTCTACCGGATGTGCTGGCATCTTCCCTTTCCGAACAAGCGCCAACACTTGACGTCGCTCAATCTTCAGGTAGTCAGCCACAACGTCGGCAGAAACGTAAGATTCCAAACTCATAGCCATTGCACACTTCCGCCCTTTCTCTATTCAGCCGCGAATCGTTTACCCTGGTTCAAGGTGCCACAATCCGAAATCAACCCTAGCGTGGCCAAGGCACTATGCGCGAATCCAGTGAACGAAGCCCGTCGAATTAGCAGCTTATCCCTGCGGTTTACGACGTTTTCCGTGGCGAGGAGCTGGAGATTTTCCCCCATCCTCGATGACCTTTTGCAGTTCTGATTGCCGCAACATTGTGCGATGACCGACCTTTGTGCGGCGTAGCTTTCCCTGACTCAACCATGCGTGTATTGTTGCGGTTGAAATCCCACCCAACCTTCGCGCCGCTTCGGGTACCGATATCAATTCATCCAAGCTGCTACCTCCCGTTCCAAGCTCCACTATGCGGATGGTAGTTGACAGAACCGACATGGTGTTATAACTTTCTAACTGTGCTTAAGAATACAAAGACGTGGTTAGATATTAATGGGCCGTTTGGGAGGCTAAAACCCGGTCAAGCCCTCGCTAAATGGCTAAATGAACCTGATATCAGCTCGAAATTTGTTGAAGACTTGCTGGCTGACGCTCAAAATGTCTTTCGGTGGGTAGCAGAATACAAAAGCCTGCACGCCCTAAATGTCGCTAGAAAAAAGAAAAAGCTGCCTCTGGAGTTCTGGAACTCTCATCAGAGGCTCAATGAGACGCTTGCAACATTCACTTGCGCTCCCCAGATATACCTCGATTCTCTTCCTGATGGGCCGCTTGACTGGTCGGTGATCACCCAGGAATCGCCAGTAGCCCTTTTGAGTCTTCAGGTCAGGTGGGTGCTAATGCTAATCGCGCAGGGAACAATTCTCAGAGTCCGGAAATGTATGCAGTGCAAAACGTGGTTCTTCGCGGGTCGCTCAGATCAAAAGTTTTGCAAGCCCTCGTGCCAGCGTAAATTTCTTGAGTCTTCAGCGGAGTTCAAAGCCAATCGGCGAAAGTACATGCGCGACTATTACGAGAAGCAAACTCGTCGCAACGTTAAGTAAAGGTTGCGCACCAACTTGGCGCGGATACGTTTGTCATTGTCGGCACTCGATTGCAGCAATCTTCGTTTGTGCGGATCGGCCATTTTTCGAGGTTTTGGACGGTTCGTTTTAGGGCTTTCGTACAGAGCCGGATCCTCCTGTGCCGCCGTGCCTTTCTTTAGCCAGAATTCCGGAAATTGGTTGCGCAAATGTTGCCGCCAGAACATCACGACAATTGGTTCATTTCGCAAGCGCAATGACAGTTTCTTTCGGCATCCATCCGAGTTGAGTTTTGATGAGGTAAACGATGCTAACGGTGCTCCCCGCTTCTATTTGGGCCACCGTGGCTGCCAGTTCTTCAGTTGAACCGACGCCTTTGCCATTTATAGTTCTAATCACATCGCCAGCATGCAGACCCGCAACATCAGCGGCGCTCTGTTTGGACACCCGCAACAGTTCTACTCCTCTGAAGCCCCTTTCTACCCAATCTTCACTTCCGGAGCTGTTCCGGTCAATTTCGTACCCTCCGCAGGGATAGGTTGTTGCGAAGTCTTAATTTCCTGAATTCGTTTGAGTTCCTGTTGGGCCTTGTGATGGTAATGATGACGTATAATCAAACCACCTGCTATTCCCGCCGACACGCCACATTTTCAGGGCTACGATAAGCTGTATTCTCAACAAACTAAGAGCCTCCAGGCGGCCGCCTAAGTTTAAGTTATTGAGAAACAGTGATAAACATACGAATCATGGGTTGAAATCGCGGGTTCAGAGCCGCCCCCGAATGCTGACATCCGCCGCTGGCAAACGACGCGCGACAAACAGCGATGCACTCTCCACCACCGACTTGCCCGCCAGTTCCCATGAGATTCGGGATGCCTCCAGTTTCGGGGGTCTCTATCCAGTGCGAGTGCAGCGAACCCGCGTCCTTATGTCAGCTATGCGCTCGGCTTCTTCTCCCCGCCTTTGCTTGCACCGCTCGCGCGGTGCAGCACGTATTCTGCTTCGATTCCTTGCCGTCCTTTTGATTTCGCCGTGACCTCATCTGTCATTGTGTTACCGTCGTCGGAAAGCATGGAACGAGCGTCGAAGGAGCTTCCGTCGGGATCTTCACCATGGCGAACAAGTGCACCCTGATCGTCTTTCTTCGCACTCTGCAATTCAGGTGGGTACTACAGCTGATCGAGCAAGGCGCAACTCTGAAAATCCGCAAATGTAAGCAATGCTCGTCATGGTTTTTCGCTCGCTTCCCGCCCCAAGAGTTTTGCAAGACCTCCTGTCGCGTTAAACATTTTACCGGGACAGAGGAATTTAAGAAGAAACGACGCGACTACATGCGTGATTACTACAGTCTGCAAAAATCTGGGAAGGTGAAATGACTGGGTCATGGCCATTTATTAACTATTGCACAATATAGTGACATTCCTGCCTAGCTGTGCTATCGTCAGCCCATGGGAAATCCGGTCGGGGTACGGCGAGACTTTCAGGCATTGGAGCAACGGCGCTTGCGGGCCGCGCGGTTGCTGAAACGGGGAG
>JBBSFW010000030.1:0-44492 GCA_038254805.1 Terriglobales bacterium | reverse complement strand
GAATGCGCAACGCGTCCTCATCGAAGGCAACATCTTTGAGAACACCTGGGGAGGCTTCAGCCAGAACGGATACTCCATTCTACTGACCCCGAAGAACCAAGCCTCCGGGACCACAAACATTTGTCCCATTTGCGCGGTAACAGACGTGACTATTCGCTATAGCACGATCAGTCATGCCGGAGCCGGTATAGCAATTGTCAATGCACTCTCTGACAACGGCGGTATGGCTCTCGCTGGCGGACGGCACAGCATTCACGACATAACGCTGGATGACATCGATTCCAGCTTTTACACCGGGAGCGGAACGCTGTTTCAGCTAGCAAACTGGTGGGCTGCAAACGTTCTGAACAATATTTCGATCAATCACGTAACCGGATTCCCCGACCCGCGAAGCAGAATCATCTCTCTGGGCAACGCGACTACTAACCCCCAGATGTATGCCTTTACCGTGAAAAACAGCATCCTCGGCCAGGCACTTTACCCAGTATGGTCCACTGGGGGAACCACTAACTGTGCATATTATAATGTGCCGCTGACGAGCTTAAATACTTGCTGGTCCACCTACAGCTTTAGCCAGAACGCGATCATCGCAACGTCGAGCAACTACCCTTCGACAAAATGGCCTGCTGGAAACTATTTTCCGTCCAGCGTAAACGCCGTGCAGTTCTTGAATTTCAACAATGGAAACGGCGGGGACTATCATCTCCTCTCTTCCAGTCCGTACAAGAACGCAGCTAGCGACGGGAACGATCTTGGCGCGGACATTGATGCCATTCTGTCTCTGACCTCGGGCGTGTACTGACTTAGATCGAATATTCGGCCGGTTCCCGGATGGTGGGCACTCATGGTTCACCTTTCCGGGGCCACTGGCATATTTGGTAAGTGGTGACCCGAATCGGACCGCCTGCATTGCAACGATCGCATGCTATCCTCTTCAGGAAGGTCTTTTTTTTTCAAGACGGTCTGCATTTGAAAACGATCCGCTCTCAGAGCCCCGGCTTTTGTTCTCTTGAACCCTGCCTCGCATTCATGCTGCTATTTTCGTCTTTAGCTACCGCGCAACCGCTACAATTTGATGGCCCAGCAGAACTACCGCGAATGTACGTGCGAAGCGCTGTGGCTGACACTGCAGCTCCAGGGAAAGTCGTCGCTGTTCACCCTGATGACAATCTCCAGGCCGCAGTCAACAGCGCAGATTGCGGCGACCGTATCGAGCTGCAGGCCGGCGCGGTCTTCACTGGAGCCGTCCATTTTCCCGAAAAACCGTGCGATGATTCGCACTGGATTATTCTGCGCACCAGCGCACCGGACGCAGCCTTGCCCGCCGAGGGCACGCGGCTGAAACCATGCTTCGCTGGCGTCGCATCTCTGCCCGGTCGCCCGGACTTCCGCTGTAGCGCGACTCAGAACGTGATGGCTAGGATCGAGGTCAACTCCAAGTCAGATATTGGTCCATTTATTTTTCAGCCGGGGGCGAACCATTACCGATTCATTGGGCTGGAAATAACCCGCACAGCGGGTCCGCTGAACTCCGCTCTGGTGATCACCTCGGAAGGAGGTCCCGCGAATCACCTCGTCTTCGATCGCGTATGGATGCATGGAACGGCGCAGGACGAAACCACTCGCGCCATCAATCTCGGCGGAATGTCGCACGTGGCAGTAGTAGATTCCTTTTTCACGGATTTTCACTGCGTCGCCGTTAGCGGATCCTGCACCGACTCGCAGGTGCTTGGAACGGGAGGCGGCAGCTTGTCAACCGGGCCGTTCAAGATCGTGAACAATTTTCTCGAAGCTGCTGGCGAGAACATTCTTTTCGGGGGCGGACCGGCAACAAAAACGCCAGCCGATATCGAGATTCGCGGCAACCACTTTTTCAAGCCGATGATCTGGAAAGCGGGAGAACCCGGCTTTATTGCCGGGGCTTCAGGACGTCCATTTATCGTGAAAAATCTGTTTGAGCTCAAGAATGCGCAACGTGTTCTCTTCGAAGGCAACCTGCTTGAAAACTGCTGGGGTGGATTCAGTCAGAATGGCTATGCGATCCTGCTGACCCCTAAAAATCAGTCGAATCAATGTCCTTTGTGTCGAGTAACAGACATAACTATTCGCTACAGCCGGATATCGAACGTGGGCGCAGTATTCTCGATTGCCAACATTCGCTCCGATGCGGGAGGTGAAACTACTGCCGGTGAACGCTACAGCATTCATGATGTGATCGCAGAGACCGTCCAGGGCGAGAAATACGGGGGGGCGGGGTTATTCGCACAGTTGCTGGTGGCTGCTCCTCCCTTGCGTAATGTCCAAATCCGGCATGTTACCGCATTCGTTCCGCGGGCCATCTTTTCGATGATGAATGGCGACAAATTCACGAACTTCACGATCGAGAACAATATCTTTTCGACTGGGCAATATGCCGTACTTTCTGCTGGCGGAGGCCCAAGAAACTGCGCCTACCAGCCTGATCCGGACAAAGTATTCAAGAACTGCTTTGTAAACTCTTCTTTCACACACAACCTCATGATCGGTGAGGGCGGCTGGCCTTCAGGAAACCCATCCGCCAAAGATGTGCGTTCTGCGGGCATTCGCGAATCGCACGAGCCGGGAAAGCCTTATGAACTCTGCAAGGAGAAGGAGAAAGATGGCGGAGAATGCAGAAAGACCTCTCCTGCCCTGCATGCGGGCACAGATGGAAAGGACCTTGGGGCTGATCTTAAGAAACTTGATCAGATGCTGGCAAATGTGATGTAGAAGCTATTCGCTGGCGACGGGGGTGCGATCTGTCTGCCACCAGCCCATGAGACGTTGTTTGCCGCGATATATCTTCTTGGCCCCATCGCGAAGCTTTGTCACAAGCTGATATCGCGACTTGATAAACCACGGAACGCGATGTGCAACGCAGCCATACTTCTCTTTGTAGGTACCTTCACCGCCCCAATCGTAAACTTCGACTCCACGTTTTTTCCAGTAACGCATCACATACCACTGAATGAGTTCGTTCGGCCGGAGGCCCTGGCTCGCGCGGAAGCTTGCGTTGCCCCAGAATTCCACAATTCGATTGAACCCTGGGAAAATTCCGGTGGCGATGCACTTCCCTTCCGGATCGCGCGCCCTCACCAGCAGTACATTGCCGGATGGTTCCAGATTCCGCACCAGAGCACGCACCCGTTCTACGTCATAGGTAGGCACAAGTTCCTGCTTGGCGAAGACGTCTTTCAGTTGTTCGTAGTATTCGTCGGCAAACGCCAGGTCATGCGCTTCTTCAATGGTCACGCCGCTTTTTTCGGCCTTGCGGACACAGCGCCGGCACGCACTGTCCATGCCGTTAAACAACTCGTCTTCTGATTTCGTCAGATCAGTGCGGTAGGAAATGTAGTGGCTGGTCTGGAAACCAAGCGAACTGCCATCTTCGTCAATGAAGTGGGGGTCGGAGACCTCCATGTGCAGGCACTTCAGATCATCCCATGTGGTTTTTTCCAGGGCGGCCAGAGCTGCACCGCGCGAAGCGCCAGGCACAAGATTGAAACCCATGTAGGGAGTGCTCCAGCCAGGGAAAGAACTGCCCAGAATCTTCACTCCCAGACGAGTGAACGTCAGACCGGTAAAATAGCCGACGATCTGGCCGGAATCGCTGAGTTGCGCCAGTACCGGCGTGGCGTTTTGGGTTTCCGCCACAAAGCGCACCCACTCCCGCGTCTGGAAGACGGTCCTGTCGGCGTAGGAATCCAGCTGTTTCTGGTCCGCGCTGTCGAAATTAACAATCTCGCACTTCATGCAGAACTGTCTTTCCTTTTACCCAAACTTCCGCGCGCTTACTTATCGATCAAAATATCCGAGTAGTTCAGCATCATCCGCGAAAGCGGTGTGTTCACCTTGGCCCATTGTTTAAAACCGTAAAAGGCGCCATAGATTCCGCGCGTGGTTTTAATTCCCAAGGTCCCATTTCGTGTGGACGTCGAAAGCGCATAACCGAGTTCCTGCATGTAGCGCCCGATCAACGATTCGAAGTGGGCGAGTTGTTCTATGGGAAATTTCTTTTTCCAGCGGCCCACGGGATTGAATTCTCCGTGATTCAAATCTTCTTTGAATGCAGTGAGCGGTTTCTTTACCGAGCCCACTCTATTGGCCTGGATTCGTTCGTAGTTCAAATCGCATTCAAGAAAGGCGCCTATTTTTGCCAGTTCGGTCGCGGGCCTCTGCACCAGCATTTCGTAACGCGTTTCCATATAATCCGCGCCCAGCTGCTTGCCGAATGCACGCCCTTTGCGGACAATCCACTCCCAGTAAATTCCCGCTGCCAGCAGACTCTTGTCCCTGTCCCACGGGAGAGGCCGCGCCCAGCCGCGCTTGTCCAGCGAAAGTACTACATCCCGAGGGTCGCGGATGATGTGAATGAACTTCGCGTTCGGGAAATCACGCTTGATGCGCAGCATGTGCGGAACATTGGTGGGCGTCGAGTCTACCCAGCGGTCGACTCCCTGACTTCGCGCCACCTCTTCCATCACGAGGCGCAGGAAATCTCCAGCGCTGTGGCATTCCTGCAGAATCTTGTTTTCAATTTGATTCGCGTCCAGTCCTGACACCTGAAAGGCCTTGCTCTGGAGCCAGTCATTCATCATGCGTTGCCGGGCGCTGCGGGATGCCAGATCACCATATATGGGTTCAAGCACATCGAACACATTCATCTGCGTGTGAAATTCGGCATAACCCCCCGCTGACAGCAGCAGGTGGTACAGGTAGCTCGACCCCGAACGGGGGCAGGCGACGGTAAAAACGGGAGGCTTCATTCCTACCAGCAAATTCCTTCGTACGCGGCCGCCTGGGGCCGACGCGCGGGATCAAGATTGATCAGATCTATCACAATTTGACCGGCCGCAAGCAGTCCGGCCAGTTCCGCCTGTTCGATCTTGGTCCCAATAATCACCAATTCCGCCCCGCGGATAACCTCTGGCATCTCCGCCGAGAGCAGTGAACCAATGTGCGGAATCACTTCTTCGATGTACTGGCGATTCGATCCGGCGAGGCGACCTAGTGAAACGTCTTTGTCCCAAATCTTTACCTGGCAACCTTCGCCCAGCAGGCGCTTGATCAATTGCACCTGCGGGCTCTCGCGTAGATCATCGGTGCCCGCTTTAAAGCTCAGGCCCAGCATGGCGATCTTGCGCGCTCCCGTGCGCAGAACTGCCTCTACGCCGCGATCCACATGCAGCGCGTTGCTTGGCATCAGCGACTCCAGCAGGGGCAATTGCAGATCAAGTTCTTTTCCACGATGCGTAATCGCGCGCACATCCTTAGGGAGGCACGAGCCGCCAAAGGCGAAGCCCGGAGCGAGATATGCAGAAGATATATTCAGCTTGGTGTCCGACATGAAAATTTTTGTGACCTGATCGGCTTCAACTCCCAGGTGTTTGCAAAGCGTACCGACTTCGTTAGCGAACCCGACCTTCACGGCGTGATAAAGGTTCGAAACATATTTCACCATTTCGGCGACACGGATCGAGGTTTCAAATGTCGCCGCCGGAACGTCTTTATAGAGTTCGCGCAATGGTCCAAGGTGCTGCGAGCCCAACGATCCCAAAATTGTGTACGGGGGTTGCAGGAAGTCGGCGACCGCGCTGCCCTCCCGCATGAACTCCGGGTTGTAGCAGACCGCGAAGTCTACTCCAGCTTTCTTCCCGCTGGCTTTTTCGACGGTAGGAATCATCAGGGCTTCAGTGGTTCCCGGCAGCACCGTGCTGCGCAACACCAGCGTGTGAAAGGTTTTTTTCTGCTTGAGGGCGGTACCAATTTCTCCCGAGACATGCTCAACGTGGCTCAAATCGAGCTTGCCGCTGCGCAGGCTGGGAGTGCCGACGCAGACGAACGAAATGTCCGAAGCGAGAACTGCCGCAATTGAATCCGTGGTCGCATGCAGCCGGCAGGACTTGTGGGCTTCCCCCACCAACTCCTCCATGCGGGCTTCGATGATCGGGCTTTTCCCTCGATCCAGCATCTCGACTTTGGTTTGGCTGATGTCTACGCCGGTGACTTTGT
The DNA here is from genome assembly GCA_038254805.1 of Terriglobales bacterium. Lineage (GTDB taxonomy): Bacteria > Acidobacteriota > Terriglobia > Terriglobales > Acidobacteriaceae > Gp1-AA145. The sequence goes on along the minus strand of JBBSFW010000030.1, from coordinate 38,462 downwards.
GGCCCATGTGGGCGAAACAGGCGGCGCTCACCGATCCAACGTATCCCAGTCCGAAAAGACTGATAGAAAGGCTCACAAGCAAGCTCCCTTGAACGAGGAGAATCCCCACTCCGATTTTACTTAAATACAATTTTACCAGGACTTACGACAGTCACTTGACCTTGCTGGTGCACCGCCCACCCCCAGTCGCCGAGCGCTGAAAGTAATTTGTCCTAAGCGGCACATAGAGATAGGATCATTTGGTGCATCTACCCGTACGCAAAGCCCTGAACAAGCTGTCGCGGATGAGCTTTGACGAATTCCGTACCCGGCTATCGCAGGAATTGGGGAAGCGTGCGGAGTATGCCTTGCACCAGATCGGCCTGCGTGCACCGTCCGGAATTTCTCCCCATTCATCCGAGCCCGGACGCTTTTTCTTCTCGCCAGACGAGATTCCCGGCCGCGTGGCGTTGCTTAAAGAACACTTACCGTCTGCTATTACGGAGACCGTTACTGAGGCCGACGAAATTATGGCTCACCGCTTCCGCCTGCTAGGCTATCGTGACCTGGATTACGGCTCCGAAATCGACTGGCATCTGGACGCCGTTCACCGCAAGCGGACTCCGCTGAAGCCCTGGTACAAAATTCACTTTTTAGATTTTGACGAAGTCGGCGATCACAAAGTGACGTGGGAACTGAACCGCCATCAGCATCTGGTGACCCTGGCCAAAGCGTCGCTATTTACGGGCGATGACAAGTACGTTGAAGAACTCACCCGGCAATTTCATTCCTGGAGAACAGCCAATCCTTATCCCATGGGGATCAATTGGGGCAGCAGCCTTGAAGTTGCCTTCCGAAGTCTGTCCTGGCTGTGGGTGCGGAGCTTGCTTGCGAAGAACCCGAATCTAAATGGCCAGTTTGATCGCGACATGTTGCAGAGCCTCGCGCTGAACGGACGTTACATCGAGCGTTATCTTTCTACTTACTTTTCTCCGAACACCCACTTAATCGGGGAAGGGGTTGCACTCTTCTTTATCGGCATGCTGTGCCCGCAAATTCCCGGGGCGCGGCGATGGCAACGTAAGGGCCTGAAAATTGTTTTAGCTGAAGCGCAGCGCCAGGTTCGCACGGACGGCGTTTATTTCGAGCAATCCCTCTACTATCACGTTTACGCACTGGACTTTTTCCTTTACACCCGAGTGCTGGCGGCTTGCAACCGAATCGAGGTGTCCGAATCGTTCGACTCCGTTTTAAAGAAAATGCTGGAGGTCGTGCGAGTTCTCTCGCTTAACGGGCCGCCACCGGGCTTCGGAGACGACGACGGTGGACGCTTGTTCAACCCTCGGCGCAATCGCGTGAAGCATCTCTCGGATCCGCTGGCAATCGGCGCAACGCTCTTTGGAAGCGAGCAGTTTCGTTTCACGAATGTCACCGAAGAAGCAATATGGCTCTTCGGAAAAAGTGCGGTGGTCGCAGCCGCCGACCAGCAGCAGCTCATTTCTTCGACGGCATTTGAGGATGGCGGGCTGTACATAATCGCGAGTCGCGGTCAACGCGCAACTCAAATGCTGATTGACGCCGGTCCGCACGGAATCGGCCAAAGTGGTCACGGCCACGGCGACGCGCTCAGCCTGCAGTTGTCGATGGATGGGCGGCAGTGGCTCGTTGATCCGGGCTCACATGTGTATGTCTCTTCGCAAAATAGACCCAATGAACGCAATCAATTTCGCGGGACCGCTGCGCACAACACGGTGCGCATCGACCAGCTCGATCAGGCTGTTCCCGAAGGTCCGTTTTCCTGGAGTTCATTGCCTGAAGTTCGGGTGGAAGAGTGGATCACCAGTTTTGAATTTACTTTCTTCTCCGGCAGCCATAACGGCTATAGACGCCTGCCGGACCCGGTATTGCACCGGAGAATGATTTTCTACTTGCATGGTGAGTACTGGCTAGTGCGAGATCTTGCGCTCGGTAATAAAGATCATGAGATTGAAGTTTTCTGGCATTTCGCGCCCGGGTTTTGCGCCTCCTCTACTGAAAATTGTTTAACTGCGACCAGCGAGGAGGAAAAGCTGGTTCTTCTTAGCGCGAGCTCTGGCTGGAGCGCGACGGTGAAAGAAGGATCGGTGTCGCCTGTCTACGGAGAGCAGCAGCCTGCCTCGGTCGGGGTGTTTAAGACGCGTCTCCCGCTGCCCGCCGAGCACGCAACGCTGGTGCTGCCTTTACATTCCGCTGATGCAATCGGGCGCTTCCAAAAGATGGGCACCACACCGTCACAAGGAGTAACCGGCTATATTTACACGGAGGGCGAAGTTGACGATTCCATCATCTTTGGGGACGGACAGCCCTGGAGCATCGGCGCTTTCCGCAGCGATGCGACGCTATTGTTCAGCCGCAGGGAGGCCGGGGAAATCTCGTCACTGATATTTTGTTCGGCAAGATTCGTCGAGTTCGATGGGCGTCTGGTCTTTGCCGCTCCGCAGGCAGCCGCTTGCATCGAGTGGATCCTTGGGGCGCCTACACCGGCAGCGAAACCACAGTCACTAGAGTTTTTCGATGAGGGGGCACTCCGGCACGGAACTCCTGTACGCTGAGCTAAGACTCAGGAATCGGCCTAAGCAACTGACATGTGCGGAATTGCCGGGGTAATGAAATTCGGGACAGACGCGCTCGCCGACGCTAGTTCGGTGCGTCGGATGTGTGCCGCCATGACCCATCGTGGCCCCGATGACGAGGGCATTTACGCCGACGGGCCGACTGCGGTCGGAATGCGCCGCCTTAGCATCATCGATGTTGCCGGCGGACACCAGCCAATCAGCAACGAAAACGGTACCATCTGGATCGTATTCAACGGGGAGATCTACAACCACGCCGAACTGCGCAAGCAGCTGGAGCCGCGTGGACATCGTTACCGCACCAACAGCGACACCGAGACGATTGTTCATCTCTACGAAGAATACGGACGCGATTGTGTGCATCACTTGCGCGGGATGTTTGCCTTCGCCATCTGGGACCGTGAAAAGCGCTCCTTGTTCGTGGCCCGCGACCGGCTCGGCATCAAGCCTCTGTACTATCGCATAACGCCGGAATCATTCCTGTTCGGCTCGGAGATCAAGGTCGTGCTCGCCTACGGCGGCGTGCGTCCTGAGTTTCATGTCGCCGCGCTCCCTGAATACCTGGCCTTCGGCTATCTCTCGAGCGACGAGACGTTCTACGACGGAATTCAAAAGCTCATGCCCGGCCACCGGATAGAAATGAGCGTGAGCGGCGAAATGAAAATAGAGGAGTATTGGGATCTCGACATTTCAAGCAGCAAGGCGCCCCGCGATGAAAGCTACTATGTCGATACTTATCGTGAAATGCTGGAGCAGGCGGTCAGTAGCCATCTGATGAGCGACGTCCCACTCGGAGTTTTCCTTAGCGGGGGCATTGATTCAAGCGCGGTCGCGGCGCTGATGACGAAGATCAGGAAGTCCCCCATCGAAACCTTCTCGGTGGGATACGCGGAGCAGACTTACAGCGAACTGCCGTATGCGCGCAAGGTCGCGCAGCACCTGCAATCCGTTCATCACGAGGTGCTGGTCAGCGAAAATGAATTTTTTGACTCGCTTCCGCAACTGATCTGGCATGAAGATGAGCCGGTGGTGTGGCCTTCGAGCGTTTCGCTGTATTTTGTCGCCAAACTCGCCCGCGAGCGCGTGGTGGTGGTCCTGACTGGCGAAGGCAGTGACGAAACTCTGGGTGGCTATTCTCGATACGCGTTCACTTTAAAGAACCAGGCTTTTGATCAAATTTACCGGCGCATCGTGCCGGGGCTTGTTCGTAGCAAGGTGCGGGATATGATCGCGAATTCGCCACTGATCGGCGCGAAACTTCGCCGCAAATTGGCCCATACTTTTCTTCTACTCGATTCAACATCGTGGTCGTCGTTCTATTTCGACAACTTCTTTTCAGCTTTTGGCGAGGCGGAGCAAACCCTGCTTCTCACCGACGAAGCGTTTCAAGGACTTCCGCGAGGGACGGCTTACAAACACGTGCTGGCCTACTGGGAGAAATCTAAGGGGCCGCTGCTGCAGCGGCTGCTCTACACCGACATCAAAACCTACATGGTTGAGCTACTTATGAAGCAAGACAACATGAGCATGGCAGCATCCATTGAGAGCCGGGTGCCGTTTCTCGATCACTTGCTGGTGGAGTTCGCGATCAACATTCCGCGCGAAGTACAACTAAAGGGGGTAACGGGAAAGAACATCCTAAAGAAAGCCGTGCAAGACCTGCTTCCTCATTCCATTCTGTATCGGCCAAAGCTGGGCTTTCCGACGCCGTGGAGCGGCTGGCTCGCCGGAGCGAGGCTCGACGGTATCGAAAAGTTGTTGCTGGAGGCACGAAGCCTGCAACGCGGATATTTCAGGAAGAAAGCCATCCAGCGGCTGTTCGCCGAGCATCGCGCCAAACATCGCGACAACTATGACCGCATATGGCGCCTGTTGAATCTGGAATTGTGGCATCGCGTCTGCCTCGAGGGAGAATGGGAAGGGGTCGCTTATCAGGACAAAGGTTCGCTGGTGTCGCCCGCCAGCCAGTCAGCCGAATAAATGCTCTAAGTATCGCGACCCTCTGCAATTCCCATGCGGCCAATTTTTGCAAAGCGGCCCAGCGGAGTCCTGCTCTTCATCCAGTGCCGAACCCCGAACCATGCACGATAGGTGTAGCGCAGCCGGGCGGCATGGGAAGCAGCCTTTCTAGGGGCTGAGGTGAGCGGGTACCCAAGCTCCTGCAGAAAATTTCCAGTGAGCGCCTCAAAGCTTGCGAGCTGGGCGCTGCTCATTTTCGCTTCCCAGCGCCGGATCGGATGAAAGCCCCCAGACGGATCGGACGTAAAAGAAGAATTCGGCTCACTGACGGATCCAATTCCGACCTTCTGAATTCGATCGTAATGTAATTTCTGCCCCACAAACTCGCCCAGCTTTCTCAGAGTCTCGTGAGGCGTTTGTACCAAGTCTTCGTAATGGAGCTCGTAATAGTCTTGACCAAGCCCGCGGCCGAACTCTCGCCCTTTGCCTACGATCCACTCCCAGAACAGTCCAGCGACGGAAAGGTGTTCATGTTTATCCCAGAAAAACGGATACGCCCATCCCTGCTTCACATAAGAGAGTGCGACGTCACGTCCATCGCGGATGATGTGGACGACTAACGCATTCGGAATCTCGCGCTTAATTTGGGGAATGTACAACAGATGATCCGGAGTACAGTCGGCCCAGCGTTCGACACCCTGACGCCGCGCGGTTTCTTCCATGACAATCCGCAAAAAATCTCCGGTGGTCTTGCAGTCGCGCATGATCTCGTTTGTGATCTGCTCAGCCTCGAGCCCGGTGACTTGGAACAGTTTGCTATTCACCCAATAGCGAAGGAGCTCCCGCCGGTTAGCTGAGGATTTGAGATTTCCGAATCGCGGCTGAAGGATGCTGAAAACATTTGACTCAGCCCGGTAGATGGCAAAATTACCGGCCGAGAGCAACATATGATAAAGGACCGTAGTACCCGAACGGGGACAACCCAGCACAAACACCGGCGCTTTTGAGCGGGCAGCATCGGCTGTCGTATCATGCCGGAGGGACGAATTTCGTACCGTAGATTCCATTAGCTGAGATCAGGCATCGCCATAGATCTACTCGCCGCCTTGGCTTTGGCGGGGACTAGCGCGTGGTATTCACTGAGCCACTGCTCTCGTACCGCTTGCCAGCGGTATCGGCGCAATTCCTCAGCTGCCTTCGAACCAAGGGTGAGACCCAGTTGCGGATCGCGCAGCACTCGCAAGACATTGTCAGCCAATGCGTCGGGTTCGCCGGGAGGCGAAAGCAACCCGGTTCGACCGTGTTCCACCAAATATCGCATGCCTTCCGGGGATGTACTAATTACCGGCGTACCCGAGGCGAAGGCTTCCAAGACAGACACTGGCATGTTGTCGAGGTACGACGCGTTGATAAAAATATCGGCCTGGTCATAGCGCGTGCCAATTTCGTCGCGCGAAACGACGCCGCAGAAATTCACGCCTGAAAGGTTCAGGTCAGAAACCAGCCGACGAACGTCAGACTCCAGCGATCCACCGCCGATCAGGTCAAGTTGCGCTTCAGGAAAAGCACTTTTGACCTTCGCGAAAGCCTTGACGACCACGTCGATGCAGTAGTAACGATGAAATCCCCGTGTACAAATAAGATGCGGGCGCAAGGGATTGCGCTCACGGTAAGCAAACTGGGAAACATCGACGATGTTCGACACCGGGTGGGCTTGCAATCCAAACTCGCGGAAGATGTCAACCAAGTGTCTGGAGGGTGTTATCACGCGGTCCGCACGCCGCAGGACGGCACGCGCAATCGGCGAGGACCGCAAGTGATCGCGGGCCTCGCCGCTATGATAATTGATCAGCACCTTCTTACCTTTGATTGTTGCCACAATCCAAGCCGGAAGTACTGCCACCAGAAAGGACGAGTACGATGCCGAGAAGACATGGGCCACGTCCGCGTGGCGCAAGCCCCGCCACAACCCGGTAAGGTAGAGGGGAGTACGCACGATGGTACGGAGTCCAGGTACTCGCGCAACCCAGCGTAATCCGGCGGGAAACTGCGGATCCACGGGAATGAAGCGGGCTTCCACCTCCGGGTCATCATGCCAACGCCGCAGCAGCAAGTCCGCCTGCACTGATTGACCTCCTACGTAGCGCAGGGACGGCGCAACAATGGCCACCCGGATGCGATCTCCGGGGATACAATGTGTTGCCGGACGGCTCCCTTTCTTGTAGAGCAATTCCGTATAGAGATTCTGGTATTTTCTCGTGATACTCTCGCCTGAAAAATTCTTGTCAGCGAAGCTCTTTCCATTTGCTCCCATTTCGGCGCGCTTTGCTGGATTATTCAGCAGTTGCATCGTCGCGACCGCCAGCGCTTCGGCATCCCGCGCAGGAACCAAAAGGCCGCGATCAGCGCCGACCAGTTCGGGATTGCCGCCGACGCGGGTTGCGACCACGGGAACACCGGCAGCCATGGATTCAAGGACGACGTTTGAAAGGCTCTCAGAATCGGAAGGAACAAGGGTAACGTCTAGCGACGCCAGCACTGCCGCAACATCAGGCCGGTCTCCCAAAAACGTGACCTGGTCTGCAATCCCCAGCGCATTCGCCGCAACTTCGAGTTCATGGCGCAAAGGCCCGTCTCCAGCCAGCAGAAATTCCGCACACGGAAATGATCTGTGCAGCATGGCAGCGGCACGGAGGAATTCGTGGTGGTTCTTGTGGCGCGCGTTCATGCGCGCAATCATGCCAACCCGTAGCACCCCGTGGGGTCGTGGAACCAGCGGTGCAGTGTCGGCAAAAGCCGTTGGGCTGAGCGCGTTCCCAATGATTCGAATTTTTGCTCGCGGTAAGCCTGTCGAAACCAGCCTGGCCGCAGCGGCTTCGGAGTTAGAAACCACCGCATCGCAAAACCGGAATGCCGCGAGTTGCGCCTTCGATTGGGCGCGCGAAAGTAGGTCGCCTAGCTGTCTCTGGCTACCGATTACGACTGGAACTCCGGCCCATCGTGCCGCCGGGACAAGCGTCAGATTGGTATAAAAATCGAAAGAGTGGGCAACCTGGATTTGTTTTCTCCGCAAGTGCCCTGACAACAACCACCGGCTGTGCCACGATTTCCATCCATACGCGCTGCCGCCCAATTTGAAACGAGGAATGGCCCCAAACAATTCGCGCAGCCGACCCTTGGTTTGAATGCATCCTAGGTAAATCGCAAATTTCTTGGCGTCGAGCGATTGCGCCAGAGATACGAATTGGCGCTCGCTGCCGCCGGTTTCAAAGCTGTTGATCATTAGGAAGACACGTGCCTGATCACGAACACTGAGGTCCGGGTCGTGCTCTTGAGTGCTCGTAATTCCTTGATCTTCGGCCCCTGCCATCATGCCGAGTCTCCGCGAACTGTCGCCATCCGCCCATCGGGAACGCACCACTCCGCATTCCTGAAGGCCTCCAGGAAATTGCGGTGCCACAGTTCGAATATCAGGAGCCTCCAGATAGGTCCGGAGTGGTTGCGCCTTCCGCTGAAGTGCTCATCCAACAACCTGCACACGCCTCGGGAATCGAAGTATCCGCGCTGCAAGGTCCGGGACTCCAGCAGTACGGTCATAATCAGATCTTTCAGCTCATGCCGCATCCAGTGCACAAGGGGAAGCGCAAAACCTTGTTTACGCCTGTAAAGGACTTCCTTCGGAACTCCTACTCTCTCAGCAAGCTTGCGGAAGATGTATTTTTGCTTGCCTCCACGCATCTTCCACTCGGGACCAAGCCGCGTTACCCACTCAACAAATAAATGGTCAAGGATCGGGGCCCGAACTTCGAGCGAGGTCAGCATGCTCATGCGGTCGACCTTGGTAAGGATGTCTCCCACCAGGTAGGTTTTCGTGTCCACGTAGAGCATCTGGCTGACAGGATCGCGCGCCGGGGCATGCTCAAAATAGTTAAGCAAGAGGCCCTGCGGATCTCCACTGTCGGCGATTGTTGCCCGGAACTCCGGCGACAGCAGCGGCATCTCGCGCTCGAATGCTGGGATGAAGGACATTTCATCGGCGTACCGCTCCCTCCAGGGCAGGGAGAGATTGTAAGTAAGCTGGCGCCCCCGCGTGCCTTTGGGCACGAGCGGGAACAGAACCTTACGATAAAAGCGCGACAAGCCTTCAGGAATTTTTGCGTAGGCCTCCCGCTTCTGCTGGATTCCATATCGCTCGTATCCCGCAAAGAGTTCATCTCCGCCATCGCCGGAAAGCGCCACGGTAACCTGCCGGCGCGCCATGCAGGAGACAAAATATGTCGGCAGCATGGAGGAATCAGCGAATGGCTCCTCCTGCGATCGGGTGAGTTTGTGCACGGTTCCCACGACATCCGGTTCGAGAATTAGTTCATGATGGTCGGTGGCAAATTTCTGCGCCACAATGCGGGCATACTTGGACTCATCGAAATCGCTCCGCTTGAAACCGATGGCAAACGTCTTGACGGGATTCGAACTGGCCCGTGCCATTAACGCGACCACCGTCGAGGAATCAATTCCGCCGCTGAGCAGCGCTCCGAGGGGAACGTCTGAAATTAGACGAATTTTCACGGCTTCCGCCAACCTTTCTTCTAATTCCTCCAGGCACTCTTCCTCATTTTTGGGGTGGTAAGTGCCGTATTCCGGCAGGTCCCAGTACTTGCGGATGCGCAACTCTCCGCCCTCGAATTCCAGCAGATGGCCCGCCGACAGTTTGTGGATTCGAGCGAACGCTGTCGCTGGATCCGGAATATATCCGAAATACATGTACTGCAGCAGAGCCGCCCGGTTCACTTCTGCTAGTTCCGGAGCAACCGCCAAGATCGATTTGATTTCCGAAGCAAAATACAATTTCCCTTGCTGTAATGCATAGTGGAGTGGCTTCTTACCCAACCGGTCGCGAGCAAGCAGCAGGCACTGACGCCGCTCATCCCACAGAGCGAAGGCAAACATTCCCCGCAACTTCTGCACACACTCAGGACCCATCTCTTCGTAGAGATGAACGATGACTTCAGTGTCGGTGTTGGTTGAAAAGCGATGACCGCTGGCGACGAGTTCCAGCCTCAATTGTGGAAAGTTATAGATTTCGCCATTAAATACAACCCAAACGGATCGGTCTTCATTGAATACCGGCTGGCGCCCACCTGCCAAATCAATAATGCTGAGCCGCCGCATTCCCAGGCCGGTGTTCTGTTTCGCGAGAATGCCTTCATCGTCCGGACCGCGATAGACGATTGCTTCGCACATGCGATGGATCGTGGCTTCTTCGATTCGTTCTGCCCGGTTCGAGCTCACGACCCCTGCAATCCCGCACATGCTTATTCCCTCACCGTCAGTTCGGCACTCATCGCACTCGGGTTCGCACCTGCGGTACGCAAAAGCTTATAACGATAGTCGCGATAATCGCCTGGCGAGCCCTCACGACCCTCGCACGCAGCCAAAATCACGTTCGCCATCTCCCGCGCTGAAACAAAATGCAGGATCTCGCCACGCCCTGGCGCACCCAAAATCAGTTCTTTCAGGAAATGTTGCATGGGGGCCCGCAGGGTTGTATCGGTCTGCGTGGGATCCATCCCGTGAGTGTGCAGTTTTATAAACAGCCAGTCGGGCCGTCCCACAACTGTGATCCCGGCTTTCTTCCAGAGCCCTAATCTTCGCAGAGTGGGTGGATGGGCACCGGTTAAAGAGGCATTCTCAATTCGTCCGAATCCCGCTCGCGACGACCAATCCAGGTCGAGCATCCATGGACCTTGAATGATAAAAGGGAACTTTGAAACGTTACGGCCAACTTTCAGGTCGCGACCCCGGCGTTGCGGAGCTATTTCTCCCAACGGCAGCGAGCATTCGTACAGCGAGTTGATCTTAGCGATCTGCGCTGGATGGAATGTCGCCGTTGGATAAGTCATGTCTACGTAGCATCCGGTTTCGGCCAGCACCTGCATTTCGCTGTTCACACCACATGCATATCCGCCGGCGCAATTCGCCAGCGCAAAATTCCCATGTACGAAAGCATACTTGGGGACGCGGTCTCCCTCTTCGTAAGCCAAGCACCTATGCCTGCTTACTAGAGTATCGCGGAACGAGACAAGCTCGCGGCGCGTGCTGTCCGCCGTCTCGGCTTTGGTGACCCCGTGATGGAGATGAATTTCGATCTCCCCCCAACCGGCGTGACAGAATCCGGCCAACCGTTGTATTAGACCGCGATCATATTGTTCCGCAGGGTAGAAGTAGGTGTGCGTGAATAGCCGGCCTTCGCTGTCACGAAATTGTTCGAAATTCTTGGGGTACTCCGCGCACCAGGTCTCGATCCGCTTCTCCTGGACCTGCCGAGGAGCGTATCCCGCGCCCTCTCCTGGCATGCTGCTCGGCTCGAAGTGATCGGCCAATGCAATGATTACGTGGACACGCCCGCGGTGAGGTGTGCGGGTCAGTCTCTGCCAGCCGTAGCCTGGAAGACACTTCGAAGCATAATTCATCTTGCGAATCAGCTTGCCGCCTGCGAGATGTTTCTGGACTGCCTCGCTCATCCTGAACTGCTTGCCGCGATCATCAGCCATAGAAGCGCCAGTCCCGCCGACAGTAACAGAAATAGCTAGTGATCATGAGAAATTTGTCTCGCTTGCGGAACATAATGCGTCAGCGAAGATTATGTGCTCATAGGAACTCTAACTGCTCTTATGAGCGCCGAGGGGGAACCGGCAAAATGCGCCTGCGCAGCAGCCGCGGCGCGGTCGTTTTCCCGGACATAGGCGATCAGCGCTGACGTATATGCCACCGAAAAAAATGGGAAGAACTGGTAGGCCTCCGGTGCAAACAAGGCGCCTACGGCGAAGCCTACCAGCGAACTATGCAGCGCTCCGCTAAACAATTTCAGATCCGAAGGCAAATCTTTGCGCTTGAGCAACCGCCTGAGATTCCGGAACGCTCGTCCGTAGAACATCAAATATAAAAGCAACGTGGGAATCCCGCCTTCCACCGCGATCTGCAGGTAGGTCATATGAACTTCACGCCAAACGGTGGAGTACGTCTCGAAATTGCGAGTTCCAATCCCAAGAATGGGATGGTGCACGATACCCTCGATCGCTTTTTGCATGAGGAAGCGCCGCTGCTCATACGAGTTATAGGCCGTCTTCTCTTGCCGAGTGTCCAGTTCCGCGCGCTCGGTCCACATGGTGGCGAGGCGCTCCTTCAACTGCCCTCCTTGAAAACCGAACAGGACTATAACGACAAGACCAGTAGCCACGATCAGATGAAAGCGCTTCCCTCTTATCCCGAAGTGCCATAGCACCACAGCCCCGGCTACCAGCAGCGTAATAAACCCGCCGCGGGAGGCAGTCTTGAATAAAGCCGTAGCCATTATCAGCATGCCTGCACCCCAAAGCAGCTTGCGGACCAGGTTGCGCGCAGTTAGGAGAAACATAAGGCAGAACGGAAGGGATAGCACAATTGCGAAGGCAAGATCGTTGGGATTGGAATAGATCCCCCCCAGGACCCCATCCAAACGCGCACTGGAGCGCCCTTTAATGAGGGAGAGCAGGCAAATAATTGGAACCGAGGCGCTCTGGATAAAGACGATACGGCGGAACTTCGAAAGGTCGGTCATCAACAGAAACGTGAGCACCCAGACCACATAGACTTTCGAAAAGTCGAGTGTGCGGGGGATAGCGCCGCCGCGCCAAACCGGTGAAATCACCGATGAAAGCATCAGAACCACGATCATCGCCAGCAAATAATAGGATTCAATGGGCAAGTCACGGAACTTGCGCTGGCCTTTTCCCGCGCTAAACAGGAACGCAAGAACGGCTCCAACCCCGGTGATTTTTGCCAACGGCACGACCGTCAGCCCAGGGATCCAATCCTCTGGCCGGGCGCAATAAACGAGATAGAAAGCGCTGAGCCAAAAAAAACCCATGCCTCCCGACTCGGCCCGAATATTCTGGTCCCCGTTCCGTGTTGCCGCTGCCGTCGCCAAACTCACCCCTCCATGCTTGCGTGCGCCCGAGGCGCTGCTTGAAATTGTCCGCAAGTGATCTCGAGAACGTCGGCAAAGACGCCGCCGATCACGGACCAGTCGTACCGCGCAGCTTGCGCCGCGGCAGCATGTTGGTATTTTTGCCGCAGATTCTCGTTGCGGAGCAGAGTCGATACCGCCTCAGCGAACGATCGCGGATTGTCCGCCAAAACAATGTCCCGGCCGTGGTGAACATCAAGCCCTTCCGCTCCCACAGAGGTCGAAACCACCGCTTTCCCAGCCGCCATGGCTTCGTAGATCTTCAGCCTAGTACCGCCGCCGATGCGCAAAGGCACCACCACAACCGTGCCTTCCCGCAGGTGCTCAGCTACCGAAGGCACGCGCCCGGTAATCTCGACCGACTTGGACGATAATTTCCGTACCCGATCGCCGGGGTTCCGGCCAACAATGCGCAACTTCGCCTGCGGAACGTCCCCAAGCACCGCCGGCCAAATCTCGTGGCAAAAGTACTCCATCGCGTCCACGTTCGGCTCCCAGTCCATCGCCCCGACAAAAACTACGACTGGAGAAGTGGGATAGTGGCTGAAATCGGGCCGGTATTGGCCGAGATCAACCCCAGTAGGCACTACCGTGATTCGCGATCCCTCGACCCAGCTCTCCATCAAACTACGATCATGTTCAGAAACCGCAACCACACGGTGAAAGTTGCGCACCGCATTGCGCTCGTACCGCAGCATCTTCCGGTACTCGAGCGCATACACCTGGCGCTTGACCGGGTTCGATTCGGTCTGCGCGTGCCGCCGCCAAATTTCACTTTCCACGTTGTGCTGAAAGAGCACCGAGGGAGTCGTCAGTTCCATGGGAAAGTTGACCGCCGCATCGAGAAAATCACAGACTGCCATATCAAAGCGGCGTTTCTGAAACCAGCCGGCCAGCTTCGCCCGGACTTCTGCGCAGCCGAACCGTCCTACAGCGTACGGACAAGGTGAAAGCACATGAGTGAGATAATCCACTCCGCGGGCCGCCGAAGACGATTCGGCCTTGCCAGTGCATATGCAAACCGCGCCCGGAAAATGCTCGGCCAATTGCGTCTCGTAATCGCGATCGGGCTCCCCGTCGTAATAAGAAAGGAAGGTCAATTCGTGCCGGCGCGTAAGCTGGCGGGCGATATTGTAAGAGCGAATGTCGCCGCCGCTGTGCACCGGCAGTAACTTGTTCGATTTGACCCATAGAACTTTCAATTTTCTTCTCTGCCTAACGCTCCCAAATCACTCTGCGCCCGCCTTGATCTGCCCAGGATCGCACTCAGCTGTTCAGCTCTATTCATCCCTCGGCCTCCTCCACGGAGTGAGTCGCGAGTTTGGCGGAAGAGAAGGCGGATGCGACAACCGGAATATTCGACACAAGAGCCGCAGAATCGCCGGCTTGCACCGCGCGCGGGTTGCGCTTCGGCTTGTTCGCCGAGAATCGCGCCTTCAGCCCCTGGACCGGCCTCTCGACCAGCCAGTAGGAAGCGCTGGCGACAGCAATTACCGCCAGAATACTCGCGATGGGCGAAATTAACGGCCAGCTTCTGAGCAATTTTTGGACGGCGCCAATCGTAATTTGATGGTACAGATAAATCGAATAAGAGAGCACGCCCAGATATCGTACCGGCCTGCAATTGAAAATGGCGTTCAAAGCACCCGAGCGCAGGGCGATCCCCTGGACCATAAAAACTGCAGTCAGGATCGGATCAATGATAAAGGAAGCTGAGTCCCGGTAGAGCGATCCAAAATGATATCCCGCTACCGAGGAACATAATAAACAACCCAAGGTTACCCAAATCATGGACGGAGAAGCCACCAGAAAGCTCCACAGGCGAATCCAAACTCTTTCCCGCAGGGCGACCGCCAAAAAACAGCCAATCATCAGGTGGTCAGCTCGTGTATCGAATGCCTCGTATATATAGCCTTGCGGAGCGTGCCACACAAAAACCAGCATTTCGCGGTATACCCATACCGCAGCGATGGCGATCAAAAGGAAGCGTATGCGTTGCCGATTGCCCTTCAGCATCAGAAACGTGACTGGCCACAGCAAATAGAATTGCTCTTCAACTCCCAGCGACCACGTGTGACTGAGCCCGGTGTTGGGATCACCCACAATGGCCTGGTAATAGTTGTTTAGATAGAGGAAAGAGCAGATAGCCTGACCGATCACCAGTCTTTTGGAAAAGAGGACGAGGGCGCCGACCAGCAAGAACCAGTACACATAAAACGCGGGGAAAATGCGGAGAGTCCTGCGAAGATAAAAGGCCTTAAGAGAAATCTCTCCAAAGCGTTCCTCTTCCGTCAGAAGCAGCCAGGTGATGAGGAACCCGCTCAGAACAAAGAATATTAGAACTCCAGTGCCACCGTTAATGCCGGGCACGTGCATGTGATAAAAAACGACCAAGAAGACTGCCATTGCTCGAAGTCCGTCCAGCCAGGGCAAATGGCTTTGTGTGAGGCCGTGGGTGAGCGATGCTGGAAGTGGACCGCATTGCTCCGGTACGAAAGTCTCCGCGCCGGCAAAGTATCGTGGCCCGCTTAGAGGCATTTCGCTAAAGCGCGGAGTCGAGTCTCGGTCTTGCGGTAACTGTTGTGCGATTCCGTCACTGTGACTCCTTTCTCGCGGGCCACTGGACCATGTGACTCTGCACCCGGTGACGAATTTTGCCAAGGCCACTATTGCCGCCGTATTCAACACCACAAAGGTGCCGGCAGCATCTGCGACGCGTCCCAGCGGCCCTTTCGCCAGCTTCATCACTGCGACCAAACCCAGCAAATAGAACGCGATCTGCAGTGCCAGCGCAATACGATAAATCGGTTGCTGTAGATTCAGGGATGCCACGAATGCGGCCGCCAAAGCGAACGGCGCAAACAAGCGCAGCAGTTTGTGGCTAATAAATTCAAAGCGCAGTGGATTGGAGCTGCTCAGGATCCAGGGCGCAAGTTGCACCAGTTGGTAGTTGCCGGTGAGCGTCCGCACTTTCCGGGCAAACTCATGCCCTGTGCCCTGGTCAGCTAGGTCCCAGGCGCGCGCGCTGGGAACAAAAATCACGCGAAACCCCTGGTTGACCACATGCATCGGAATGTAAACATCATCAAGAATCGTACCCTGGGGGAGAGGCACGAACAGATTCCGTCTGGCTGCGTAAATCGCGCCGGTCGCGCCGACCACGGAGCCCGACAACGACTCCATCTCGCGGATATTTTTTTCTATGCGCCAGTAGAGGCCGACGCCGCGACTGGCTTCGCCAGAATCCGGATCGCCCAGCATCAATTCACCGCTGGCGCACCCCACCTCGGGATCGGCAAAGCTCTGCGCCAGCAATCGTAGGGCACCCACTTCAACCTTTTGACGCGCATCCGTGAACATCACCACTTCATTGCTGGCCACCGCTATGGCATCGTTCAGCCCGGCAGCTTTCCCGCGCGATTCAGCGTTCAGGATTAGGCGTACGCGTGGATCAGAGGCGTGCCCGCGAAGGATGGCATTGGTTGAATCGGTCGAACCATCCGAGACGACCACAACTTCGACGATATCTCGCGGATAATCGAGACTGAGAAGGTTGTTCAGCTTGCGTTCCAGTACTCCAGCTTCGTTCCTCACTACCATCACGATAGATATTGACGGGGTGTGTGAGGAAGTCCGCACCGGACGGCCACGGTAACAGGCACGCAGCCACAGCCATGCCGCGTATCCCAGATAGGTGTACGCCAGCACCGCAATCGAGGCCCAAAAAATCCATTTCACTGTGCGCCCCGGCCGAGCAGCACAATCTTAATGGTCTGGACCATGATCATCACATCGAGGCCGAGTGACATGTTCTTGATGTAATAAAGGTCGTACTGCAACTTTTCTTTCGCGTCCTCGACGGTGTTGCCGTATTTGTAGCAAACCTGAGCCCAGCCAGTTATGCCCGGTGCTACTGCATTGCGAACCCGGTAGAAGGGGACCTCCTTGGCCAGCATGTTGACGAATTCCGGGCGCTCAGGGCGGGGCCCGACAAAATTCATATCGCCTTTCAGCACACACCATAGCTGCGGAATCTCGTCCAGCCGGGAGGTACGAAGAAACTTCCCGAACCGCGTGATGCGCGGGTCGTCATCGGTCGCCCAGGTAGCTCCGGTGTCGACCTCAGCATCCTGCCGCATGGTCCTGAACTTGTAACAGTAGAAAACTTTTCCACCCAGACCTACCCGCTTCTGCCGGTAAAGCACCGGGCCGCGGGAGTCTAGCCTGATGGCTAGCATCACAAAAGGAAGGACGGGTAGAACCAGCAGCAAAAGAACGGCTGACACCAGAATGGCGATTATGCGGCGCAGCAGCAGGAAACCCGCACTGAAGCGAAATCCTTCTCCGAAGATCAGCCAGCTGGGATACAAGTTGTCCACTTCGATCCTGCCGGAAATCTTCTCGAGCCAGGAAGTCGCCTCCTCGATCTTGATGCCACTGAGCCGGAGCTGCAGCATTTCCGAGACCGGTAACGTGCCCCGCCGGTCTGCGACGGCCACGATGACCCGGTGCACCCGATGGTCCTGAACGAGTCCCATCAGGTCCGCCGCGATGGCCTCTCGGGTGGGCGCGCCTTCGATGTTCCCGCTCCAACCGGCAACTTCCACTCCCAGTTCAGCCCGTGAACGCAACCCATTCATCAGCCGCTGTGCGCGTTCTCCTATGCCCAGAACGTACACCCGCTCGCGCAAATACGGCTTCTGCACCAGCCACGCGTACATTATTCGCCAGCCGAACAGCGCAACCGTGACCAGGACCAGGCCTACGACCACCGAGTTATTGCCGATCAGCACTCGCGGAAAAATGTATGCGAGAATTGCAATTGCCAAGGCCAGGACCCCGGGCACCAGCAGCAGGCGAAAATACAGCTCGCCTTTCGCATTCCATTGGGCAGGCTCGTAGAGATCGAAAAGATGGGAGAAGATCAGAACCGCTACAGACGCGACCAGTATCTTCCAGTACCCACCTTCATAGTTCAGCACCACATAACC
Organism: Terriglobales bacterium; assembly: GCA_038254805.1. Classification (GTDB taxonomy): domain Bacteria; phylum Acidobacteriota; class Terriglobia; order Terriglobales; family Acidobacteriaceae; genus Gp1-AA145. The sequence continues at coordinate 20,916 of JBBSFW010000030.1, read as the reverse complement.
GTCTTCCGGGTGCTGCCACAGCGTGGCAATCAGGAATGAAGACCAAACGAGCAGCGCCTCTCCAGCTAAAAGCACCAGGGTGCGCACGGGATAGTAAACGTTGAAAAGGCGGATCACCTCTTGCTCTCAGTTCTTGGCCGCAGCCTTAGCTTCAGTGCCGTAGGATGGGTAGTAATACTGCGAATAGGGCGCAAGATCCGCCGTAATTCCGTTCAGCACCACGCCTACAACCGGCTGGTTGTTGAAGCCGCTTATGGCCTTGCGAACGGCCTCCGCGGGCGTATTGTTCGAGCGCACCACCAGCAGAATACCGTCACAGTTATTTGCCAGCAGGCCGGCGTCGGAGACCAGCGCGGCGGGCGGCGAATCTACGATGATCCAGTCAAACATCCGCTCCAGGCGGCTCAAAAGTACCTTGATTCGCCCATTGGCCAGCAGTTCTGATGAATTCCCCGCATTGCCGCCTGCGGGAATGAAGAACAGATTTTCCATCGGTCCGCTCTGAATAATAGAAAATTCATCGCCTCCCTCCCGCAGATACTCTGAAAGACCGGGGCCGGACTCAGCCCCTAATAACGAATGCAGGCTCGGATTACGGAGGTCGCCATCAATCAACAATGCCCGCCTGCCATGCTGGCGGACGATGACCGAAGCAAGGTTTACGGAGGTGAACGACTTGCCCTCCTGGGGCAGCGCGCTCGAAATCAGGAGCTTCGACAGCGGCTGCTTCTCGCGGATCTGATAAAGGCGGTTGCGCAGCGTACGAAACTCCTCCATCCCTGAGGCGTGCTCCTGATCGCCGAAGAACAGCATGCTCTTGGAGTCGGGGGCCCAGTGGGTCTGGCGGCTGCGCGCTAGCAGGGATTGCTGGTTTGATGGTGCGCCCGGAGCCGCCCCTAATGCGGATGCGGTGGCAATGACGCTCTCGGCGTCCAGCGGCGCTTCGTATGCGGAAGGCTCAATTCCCGCTCTCGACTGTCCCATTGCCCGTTCCTGCTCTGCTTTCTTCAGCGCTTCATGAATTCGGCTCATAGTTTTCCTTCCTTGCTTACTCGCGATCAGAATCCCGCAAGCGTTCTGCCAGATTGGAGAGCGTCTTTAGCGCATTCACCAGATCGAAATTGTCTGGCCCGGCTGGCGGCGGGGGCGTGGGCAAGACCTGAGAAGTCTGACTGTGGCTGTCTCCCAGATCAAAATCGCGGGCCACCGCCTCCACAATTGCCAGGGTCACCGCCCTTTGCTGGTCTACAAAAGCGCTGACCAGGCAGTGTTCGCAAATCAAGTTCACGACGCGCGGAATGCCGGTAGAGTAACGGTGAATCGCCTCCAGTGCGTCCCCCTCAAAAATCTCCTGTCCGTTGGATCCGGCGATCCTCAACCGCTGCTGGATGTATGCACGGCTTTCTTCCGGCGTCAGGGGATGAGTTTTGGCCCGGAGCGTGAGGCGTTGCCGTAGCTGCCGCAGATTGGGCTGCTTGAGCTTTTGCTCCAGTTCGGTTTGTCCCACTAGCACAATTTGGAGCAGCTTTTCGGTGAAGGTCTCCAGGTTGGTCATCATGCGGATCTCTTCGAGCACCTCATCGGCTAGATTCTGCGCCTCGTCGACGATGAGAACCGCGGTTTCACCCGCTCGATACCGCTCGAGCAGCCAGTTATAAAGCCGGAGCAGTATCTGGCTCTTTGATCTGGTATCGCAGGGGATCCCAAAATCAGCCATCATATAGTCCAGGAACTGGGGAACATTCATGCGGGAATTAAAGATGAACGCAGTCGGCACCTGCTGGGCGCGCAGCCACTCCATCAGCTTGTTGATTAAGGTTGTCTTTCCGGTTCCCACTTCTCCGGTCAACAGCACGAACCCTTTACGGCTCTGGATGCCGTACGTGAGGCACGCCAGCGCTTCCTCCGTGTGGCGCGTCAGAAATAGGTAACGCGGATCCGGATTTACGTTGAACGGATTCGCTCGAAGCCCAAAAAATTCCTTATACATTCGAATCTAAACCTCGACCGTTTCTTTCTTGTTTTCACTGAAGCGCGATTTGCCCCCTGGCTTGCGATCGCCGTTTCCGCTCTTGTCTGAGTTGTCAATGCCCACCCATGGCACCATTGACAGTACCGGCAGGTCGAGTGCGGCCACAACATCGGCTTCAGTGCGTAGCGATTTGTCCCTCATCTCCAGCCACATGGCCAAGCCGAAGCCGAGGGCCAGACCACCTGCCAATCCGCCCCCCGCAAACATGAAACGGTTGGGAAAACTTGGCGAGCCCGGCAGGTCGGCCGGAATCAGCAGGCCCATCTGCTCTCCCTGTTGCTCCCGTTCCATCGCCGTCTGCATCTCCGCTTGAGACTTCTTCGACATCAGATCATTGTAGATTTTGCTTGCCGTGTCATAGTCGCGGGTCAGCTGCTTGTACTGCTCTTCCACCCCAGGGCTGAATGCTACCCGGCCCTGGTACAGTTTGATCTGTTCCTGCAGCTTCTGCTGATCACGCGAGGCCTGGGTGATCACCTGCTGGTACTGGTAAATTTGCAGCCGCAATTGCTGAATCTCCGGTGGCTCCGCCAGGTTCTGCTTGTCGCTCGGGGCAGAGGGAGGGTTGGCCGCGGCTGAATTCATGTTATTAAGCTGTTTCTCCATCTGAGCAATGTCTCGTTTGGTCTTCACCACATCCGGATAATCGTCGGTGTAACGCGCCTGCAAGGTAATCAGCTGAGACTGCAAAGCCGCTAGTTGCTGCTGCAGCGTCTGTGGATTAGTTGCGTTTTGCGAGGATTTCCATGCCGCCAGTTGCTGGGACAGCAACGACTCGGTGTACGCCTTATCTTGCTGCGCCCGGTTCAGGGTTTGAGTGTTGGCATCGAGTTGGGAGTTCATTCCCATGAGGATCTTCAAATTATTGTCTTCGTCCCCGGGGAGCTGGCCAATGTACTGTTTCTTGAATTTCGCCAGGCGGCTGTCCAAATCGTCGAGATTACGCTTGGCATCTTCGAGCTGCCGCCCTAGAAAGTCCGTCGTGCTCTGCGCCGCCTGGGTGCGATTAGTAATATTCTCTTTCAGGATGACATCGGTAAGACCCGCGCAAAGCTCTTGTGCTTCTCGAGGATTACGCGCGGTAAAAGTGACGTTAAAACCGGGGACTTCGCTCTGGTTTTTCTTCTTGCCGCCGACAGCTCCCGCAACGTTCGATACTTGTACCGGAACAATTGAAAGTCCCTCGCGGATCTGACCAACGATCTCGTCCACAGTGCGGCCGTCCCGCGCCAGTTGCAGCCGGTCGATCAGGGGACGCAACCGCTCCGCGCCTAGGGCTCTGTTTTGAAGAGCAGCGATCCGTTGGCTAATGTCGTCAGTGATCATCGGCTTGACGTATCCTTCCGAGACCTTCTGTTCCTCCACCAAGACCACTGACTGCGAAGTGTATTTCGGCGGGAATGCATACGACACAACAAAACCCACAATTGGGGCGAGCAGGGTTGGAATCAGAACGGCCTTCAGGCGCCGCCGCAGCATCGCCAGGTAGTCATCCATGCTCAATTCGCGATTTTCCATCATTATTGTTCCCGTTCTGCCGGCATTGGCCGGCCAAAATCAATCCAAACGAATCGGGGACGGCGACCAATCCAACCCGATCAGTCCTACGTGCCTGCCATAGCTCCGGCTGCAACCCGGGTTGGCGTTAGAGCAGAACCCGGAACCGAAATCAAAAGCGTCATATTGATAACTGGCAAAGGCCCCAAACTGCCGGCCCAACTGGCGGCGCAGCCTTCCACCCGCGTACCAAAAACTGTAATTTTTGGCATTGTTTGCCGTGCTTGTGGGTACGGACAAAATTCTTGAACTGCGTGAATACCCAGTATCGGTGTTTACGTTCAAATGCCGCGTCAGCTTGTGAGTGACTGCGTACCTGATCGCATTCGTATTGGCCCCGGCAAAAAAGCCTGAACCGGGAGTCACGTAGTACGAATAAGCAAAATTCATACTGGTTCGTGCGGAGCTGCGATAATTCAATACGGCCCGGCCGGCTGCCGACACAAAGGCGCGGCTGGGCGTTGGATTCGGTCCGTAAACCGCACATGTGCCTGTATTTGGCACAAATACGCTACACAGAAACGGCGGACTATAACTATGAATCCACTGCGGACCGCCACCGACAGAAAGATCGAGCTTCCCAGAAATGCGATGCCCGTAAAACACTTGCCAAACGTTCACATTGACGTTGCCGGCGCCAGCTTTGGGAAAATGGAACTCCTGAAATGCATAAGACAGAGCAATCTGATCCCTTTTGGAAAGTTTATAGTTATAGCCTGCTTGTCCGACGGTTTTCTGGCTCTGGATGTACCCCTGCGGATTGTTCAGAAAATCGGTCCAGCCATAGCCTCCCGCAATCACGATCGAAGTGCGAGGGCTGAATGCCTGGCTTACGTCCACGATGGACATGTTGGTCACTCGCGGTTGGTTGCTGATCGAGCCGAACTGGCCGCTGCCAAAAAGTCCGCCGCCGGCACCGCCTCCCGTAATGCCACCCCCAAGTCCGCCTGCAACCCCGCTACTGGCGCCGCCAAACGAATCGAAGCCAAAAGATCCTTGCGGCAGATAGCTGAATGAATCACGGAGCGCCATTTGTCCGGTGCGCCACAGGAGGCGCTGGGTCGCCCCCAAAGAATGGGATTGATAAATTTTGCCATTCTTTCCGTGATACCAAGAGACCCCGCCGGTGTAATCGATGTCCAAAGGATGAACTTTCCATACCTTTTGTAACGTGAGCGATCCAAGTCCACGAGTCACGTCCTTTACGGCCGTGCTCGATACGAGAGTAGACGAGGAGTTTGAATCGACCGCTTCGCTGATTTGCGCTTTTGGAAGCAAATAACTGCGCGTCCCGAAGCCCGGCTCGAATGATGGCTCATCCAACCCGGAAAGGGGTGGATCCTCGATGACCTGGGTCGCCGTATCCGGCCCGGTTGCTGCCGGCACCGCTGCGCTGGAGTCTTGGCCAGAGCTGCTTTGCCCGCGCAAGCCGAGTGGCCACGCGGCGATCATTGTCGCTACTACCAGTGTGTTCACCACTCTAGTATTCAATATGTTCATAGAGTTTTAAGGGACAACAATCGTGTCTCCTGGTTTGAGCAGAATGTTCTGATCACCGCGTTCGCCCTTGATCAACTTCTTGTAGTTCACGAAAAATTTCTTCTGCGTGCCACCTTCGTTGCGCAGAACATAGATCCCCTTGGTATTAGCGAACTGCGTGAAGCCCGCGGTCGCCAGCGCCTGCAAGACGGTCATATCGGGAGTCAGATTTATTGGTCCGCTGTGCAGTACTTCCCCAGTCGCGTAGGCCCGTTGGCTATTCATCTGGGTCACTACCACAGTCACGCGAGGATCGGCTACGAACTTTTTCAATTTGTCGGTGATAGCTGCCGCCAGCTGCATCGGAGTAAGCCCAGCTGCCTGAACATCGTTCAACAAAGGCATGGATATCATGCCGTCGGCGCGAACCGGCAGTGTTGACGTCAAATCCGGTTCTTTCCACACGGAAACGTACAGAGTGTCATCCGCTCCGATCTGATATGAAGGGCCCGCCTGCGGAGCCGGCTGTTTGGAAGCATCGGCAACCGGCGTCGTGTCCTTGTCTGGCGCAGTATTCTGCGTTGACGCAGGCAAACAACTGAGTAGGTAGACGGCCCCCAACAGAAATCCAAAAATGCGGTTCATCTTTTCTCCAATTCGCAGGAGTTACGTACCTCTATACTTCCCGTTACTATCTGCTTGAGTTTGTAAAGCCTCATAACTGATTTCCTGGGCCGCCCCGCCGCCGGTTCCATCGCATCCGCGTCAGCGCCTCAGGATCAGCTTCTTTCCGCTTCCCGTGATACGGCGCGAGTTGCTTCAGCGATACCTTTTCGCCACACGCGGCTGTCCGGGGCGGGTCAGAAAAGAGAGCGCACCACAGATTCATCTCCCTCCGCGACGATTGCCCGGGCCGCGGCGTCTAGTTCGCGGAGATTTCCCAACCATCAGTAATTTTGAAAGAGTTGCTCCGTGGACGGACTTAAAGAAGGAATCCCACGATGAACTGACTCGGAAGTACCCTTCCAAAAAAAAGCCATCAAGGAGACAACATCTCCTTTCCGCTTGCGCAGGGGACGCTCCCAAATTACCGCTTCCACAGCTCTCATACTCGGCCGCACCGCCGCCAGAAATGCATTACTGACAAGTATGCTTCTTTCGCGCTCTGAAACCTCGAATCCTGCCCGTAGAAATCTGGTTCCATCAGCTGGAACCCTATGTCTGCAAGGGTTAGAGAAAAAGGCAAAGTGAATTTCTTTCAGCACGGCTGGTGCCAGAACAGTGCGACCTGTGTAGCCAGATTCAGAACCGGCTGCACTGCTTGTTTTCAGCGACTTAGGAAATTGAACCTTGGGGGAGCAACTCTGTAAAGATATACCAAATCGCGGGAAATGGAAATCTTTTCTTCACCCGTCCTGGTACTCCGGTAATTTGCCGCCACCAGCGCCGTACCTCGTAAGCTACTGATAAAAAGGGAATTGATTCGATAGGCGGAGACAGAGGGCGGTTAATATACTCATACCGTAAGCCACCGGGCACCCCCGAACCGGCAACCAGAGCGGGCAGTTTTGAGGCCACTTGCAATGGAAAGGGTAATCTGGCTACAGACAACCTCGTTGCGGCGGCGACTACCGCTGCAAGCGCGTACGTCAACGCGGGGACCGACGGTTGAGATGTTGGCGCTGATATTCAGACCATTAACTCATTGACCGCGGGAGTCAATTAGCCCGCACTCAACCATGGAAACGGCGGAAACGGCCGGTGGAACCTCCACCGTCGTGTTTACTGTTGCCATGCCAGTTAGCATTCTTGCTGCTAGCGTGCTCCAATGGTTTGCGCGCCGGTTAGCCCCTCCCCGCCCGAGAGCTTTGACCAGCCGCGGCGAGAGAGATCCCAGAAAATCAGATAGCCGGCCACGCCGGCCGATGCCAAAAGCAGCAGGCCTGATCCCCATTGCCCGAACACCAGCTTGCCAATACCGAAAAGGCAACCGTAGACCAGAATTACCCCCATCATCCAGTTGAACGCATTGCCGGCCACATCGCGCACTTCGGGAAGCTCAGGTACAAGTTTGGCAATTGGTTTCCATCCATAAACCGTGGGGTGAACACGTTTGTAGAATGCAGTCAGAGTGTGGTCCGACTCCGCCGGGGTGATAAAGGTAGCAATTAGCCATGCCAGAGTGGTGATCCCCCCCGTGACCAATGTGCGCTTCGCATAAACCAGCGCGTCATTTCCGGCGAATGGGGATCCGCGCAGCCAGAATTCCAGCCATAACGTAACCGCGGCAGAAGCAATCATCGCCGAGATTTCGCTCCACGCATTAATTCGCCACCAGTACCAGCGCAGAATATAGACCGCTCCCGTGCCGAAGCCGACATTCAAAACTAACTCCCACCCGGCGCCAATGGAAGTGAGTTGTGCCGCTGTGTATCCGCTGGCCAGCACAAGAAGCACAGTGAACAAGCGGCTCACCAGAACGTAATGGCGCTCGGTCGAGCTGCGTACCAGAAACCGCTTGTAGAGATCATTCACCAGATACGAACATCCCCAGTTGAGTTGAGTGCCGACGGTGGACATGAACGCGGCCAGGAAGGCGGCAATCATCAATCCGCGCAGGGCAGGAGGCAAATAGTCCCGCAACACCATCACGTATCCCTGCTCAGGATTCTGGGCGAAGGCGGCGCTGGGATGAAGTCCGCCATTGGGCGAGTAAACCGCGACTGCCACCAGTGCGGTGACAATCCATGGCCAGGGCCGAAGCGCATAATGCGCGATGTTGAACCATAATGTCGCGGCTAGCGAATGCTTCTCGTTCCGGGCGCTGAACATACGCTGCGCCACATAGCCGCCACCCCCCGGCTCCGCGCCGGGATACCATGCCAGCCACCACTGCATGCCTAAATAGACAAAAAAAGTCAGCAGCGGCAAGGTCCACAAAGCGTTACTCGCCAGACCATGACTGAAGTCAGGAAGAAATGCGGTGGGATTTGCAGTAGCGGCCCCGGTGGCATGCGCATTGTCTTGGATTGTTTGCAAGCGCGCTTCCAGGGCATGCATGCCGCCAATCCTGGCCACCGCGACCCAGGCCAGCACAATAATCATGGTCATCTTCAAAGCGAACTGGAACAAGTCGGTCACCAGGACGCCCCACAGGCCACCGATGAACGTGTACACACCCGTGAACGGAATGATCACGAAGATGCAGATCGCCAGAGCCGTATGGTGGGGGTCGCCCAGCGTGTATTGGTAGCTGCCGAATTGCAGCACTCGACCCTCGGCAATCATCGGCCCAAGGACCACGACCAGAATGTTGATCATGGCCCGCGTGACCCAGCCGAGGATGAAGCAATTCATGAATAGTCCAAGGTAAATCGCCTTAAATCCGCGAAGGAAAGCGGCAGGCTTTCCTCCATATCGGATTTCCACGAACTGCACGTCGGTGAGGATCTCCGCCCGGCGCCAGTACCTTGCAAAGAAGAAAACGGTAAGCATGCCACCGACACAGAAACTCCACCAAATCCAATTTCCGGAAATTCCCTGGCGCGCCACGACCCCGCATACAAACAAAGGGGTGTCGGCGGCGAAAGTTGTCGCCACCATGGAAGTGCCGGCAAGCCACCAGGAAACATCGCGCCCGGAGACGAAGAATTCTTCGGTGTTGCCACTGGCCCGCCGCCGGTAATAGATGCCGATGGCAAGATTTACCAGTAGATATCCGATGATCACAATCCAATCGGTTGAGGTGAGAGGCATACTCCTCCGCGTTTCGATGGTGCAGCCGGGCCTGCAATTTCAAAAACAGGAAACCAGAACGCATGGGCAATGGGGCCGAAGTTCAAGCAGGGCGTTGCACAGGGTAGTCTTCGGAATCGCGCGCCGGCCGGTCCTGGGTAACTAGGTGATTCAGGTCGTAGCTGTAGGGGCCGTAAGCGCGAAATAATTTCTCGTCGAACAAACGCTTAATTCCGCAACCCAGACAGACCTGATACGAATGCTGCTGGTAGCGGACGGGCCAGCTCATTTTACGGTGCCAACAACCGCGCAGGACAAGTACGGCCGCTCCGGCCATGCCGGAAGCTAACACTCCCAAGGGTAGTTTCCACCGTGATTTCTTTTCGGCTGCCATTACAGAACCAGAGTTCCTTATTCTACCAGCCTGGGCAAGCGCCGGATGGGGCAGCACGAAAGGCACCTCGGCTCAAAGAGAGATATTGCGATTGACGGAAATCCCTTGTAACGTACAACTTAGCATCACAAGTTGGGCAGCTGCCGCAGTATTTATTGAGGAAACGGGCGCAAACAGAACGGTGGAAGCGATTTAGTTTGCGGATCACGATTCAATGAGTGCAACTCCAAACAATGCTGGATCGGCTTGGATAGGCTCGGCCTCAGAGCCCGAGCGCGCAGGCCGCGATGTTTCCCTGGAGAGCGGCGCCGGACGTGAAGCGCTCGAAGCATTGCTGGCTTTTGCCTGCGTCCAGGAGCAGGCGTCAATCCAGCGTGGATCACCTGACTCGCGTCAAACCCAGAAACAAGATTTCGGGCTGGATGAAGTGCTGCGCCTGGTTGCCGCGCGTGCGCTTTCAATCACCGGGGCAGACGGAGTCGCAATCGCGCTGGCCGAGGATGATGCGATCGAGTGTCGAGCGTCAACCGGCCGAATCGCCCCCGATCCGGGGGTAAGACTCGATCCGAACTCGGGATTTTCCGGCGTGTGCCTTCGCCGCGGGCAGACGGTTCGCTGCGATGATTCCGATACCGATGCGCGCGTAAATGCCGAAGCCTGCCGTGCGCTCGGCGCGCGCTCCATGATCGCAGTGCCGCTCGCCGCAAAGCAGCGTGTCATCGGACTGATTGAGGCGTTCTCGACCGAGGCTTACGGCTTCAATGACGCTGATGTCAAGAACCTGGATCTTCTAGGTGAGTTAATTCTGGCCGCGATTCGTCCCGAAGAAGAAGATCGACTTGCCGAACTCGCCAGCAAAATCGTAGTTCCGGAACCCACGACCACCGAAAATAATCTTGAGGAGGACTCCAGCGCCAGGACAATCGGAACCGTCCCCACCGAAATAACGGTTGAGGAGAAGCCTGCATCCGCTTCGGTACAGAAGTTTTCCGCTCCCCCAAAAATAGAGGGCCAGGATGTGCCCTCGGCCGAGACAATCCCTGGCTCGGACACTTCGCCGGAACCCCGACTGTTACCGCAGTTGGGACCGGAGGTGATTGGCGAGGAACGCTCTGTCCCGCGACTTGCGCTGATAGCGGCGCTGCTGGTCATCTCTGTGGCCCTTGGGTGGGCCGTAATATGGAAGGCGCTGCATATTGAGCAATCTATCAGCGCGAGCACACGGCCTGCCTCCCCCGCGGCGCAGATGCAAAATTCACAGGGCGCTACCGTGTTGCCACCGGCCCCCATCAAACCGGGCACGACTCCGCGGGTGACTGGGATTCGGCACTGGTCCTCGGCGGAATCAAGCACAGTGGTGATTGATCTGCAGGACCAGGTGCAGTACGAGGCACATTCTCTTGAAAACCCACCACGCATTTATTTTGATCTGCACGACACGAAAATGACCTCGGAATTGTTCGGCCAGAGCATCGACGTGGACGATGCTTTTGTGAAGCGTATCCGGGTGGCGCAACCGGTGGATGGCATTACCCGCGTGGTGCTGGAAACCAAGGCGGAGTTTCAATTTTCCGTTAGCCTGGACCCGAATCCTTACAGGTTAACGATTAATGTGCATAAGCCCGCGATGGCATCAGAAGCCGAAACGAATTCCCTGACGTCGAGTCGACCTTCCCCGGCAGTCGAGCGTGGCAATCGGGCCGCGGAGAACGCAGCGCGTCCGGATTCGGCGGGGTTCAAGATTGTGCTGGATGCCGGCCACGGGGGGTGGGACCTGGGAACGGTAGGGAGGAAAGGGCTCCTGGAAAAAGATCTGGTGCTGGATATCACCCAGCGTCTCGGCCAGCTGATTGGAAGCCAACTGGGAGCGCAGGTCTTGTACACACGACAGGACGATTCCTACCTTCCGCTCGAAAAACGGGCCCAGATCGCGAATCTTTCGCGAGCAGATTTTTTTCTCTCCGTACACGCAAACTACAGCGATCTGGCAACCGCTCGCGGCGTCGAGACGTACTATACCAACACCTATTCCTCTCTGAAGGCGCGGACTGGAGACGATGACCCAATGCTGAAAACCGTGAACTGGACCGGCGTGGATATTCGCGCCAAGGTCATGGACTCCCATCGCCTCGCCACCGACGTGCAACAGGCCCTCTATGGCGGACTGGTGGCTCGCAATCGCGAGATCAGAAATCGGGGTGTGAAAGCGGCCCAGTATGTGGTGCTGACCGGCACGCAAATGCCAGCAGTGCTGGCCGAGGTATCATTCGTAAGCAGTCCCGCCGATGAAGATCGGCTGCAGAGCTCCGAGTACCGGCAGCAGATCGCGCAGGCGCTTTATCAAGGAGTCGCCAAGTATTACCAGGGAGTGAGCCACGCTAAAATCTCTAGGATTGCCAAAATCGTCAACTGATGTGGACGAAGTTATTGTTGCTCGGCGGTACAAAAGGTCGATCCGCGATTTGGGCTTCCAACTTTTGCGGCCATCTTCCGGGAACAACGAGGCCGCAGCCGGGGCAGCCGCCAGTTGGGGTCAGATGATATTCCGCGACAAAGTAGCCGTGGCGGCGAATCAAACAAATACCGCAGCTCGGACAATTGGTATTTTCCAGGCCGCCAACTCTACCCGGCAAATTTCCAGCATAGACAAAACGTAACCCGGAGTTTCTTCCGATTTCGGCCGCGCGCCTCAGATCTTCAGGCTTGGTATTTTCAGGAGCGTCCATTTTGTAATCTTTGTGGAACGCAGTGACGTGCCACGGAATATCCGGCGATACGCTGACCAGGAATTCCGTCAGTCCGCGTAGCTCGTCATCAGAGTCGTTGAATCCAGGGATTAGCAGGGTGACGATCTCAAGCCAAACGCCGGCGAGGTGAATCCAGCGAATCGTTTCGAGGATCGGCGCGATGCGGCCGCCCAGCTCGCGATAGTGGCGGTCATCGAAGCTTTTTAAATCGACTTTGTAAAAATCGATCCAGGGACGAATGTAATCGAGCACCCGGGTCGTGCCATTCCCATTCGAGACGAATGCGGTCTTCAATCCAGCGGCTCGGGCCTTTTTGAAAATTTCGATGCCCCATTCGGCGGTAATAAGTGGCTCGTTGTAAGTGCTGACCAGCACCTGCGCACCCTGGCGGACAGCATCGCGCACCAGCACTTCCGGGGAAGCCTGCAACGCCTGCGATACCGCGCGCGGATCGCGCAATGCCTGCGACGTTACCCAGTTCTGGCAATACCCGCAGTGCAGGTCACATCCCAGCATGCCGAAGCTGTAGGCAAGCGCCCCAGGATAAGCATGAAAGAAGGGTTTTTTTTCGATCGGGTCACACTGCACCCCTCCAACATATCCCCAGGGCACGTACAACTTTCCGCCCTGGTTATAGCGGACCTTGCAGACTCCGGCTTGGCCTTCGGGAATAGGGCAGCAGTGTCCGCAGGCAAAACAACGAATCCGATTGCGTTCGATGGGCTCGTAAAGGTCGCCTTCGCGGACATGCTGGTTCAATACTTCGCGCAGGGAAGACACACGTGCCTCCGAATCCATTTTAAAACCAGACGAGGAAGAATTATCGCCCCGGCTCCGTGGACGACTTCCCGATGTGGTGGGAGTGAAGCCATTTGTCGGCCCGCTCTTCCTCCGCCACGATTTGGGAGTGACTTAAATGAGGCGCGCAGTTGGCTATGAAGATTTCAGCATCTTTGTCGCCGCCGGCTTGTGCCAGTAGAGCCCAAAAATAAGCCCTGCTGTAGTCCCGGGGCGCCCCTCTTCCCGCCCACAACAGAGCCGCCATCTTGCCTTGGGCGCGAATATTGCCGTGCTCGGCTGACTGCAGGAACCAATCCATGGCCTGGCGATAATCCTGTTTCACCACGTCGCCCACGGCGTAGTGTACGCCCAGAAAATACTGCGCAGCAGCATCGCCCTTCACGGCGGCTTTCTTCAATTCCTTCAAATCCGCGCTGACATAAACCTCATTCCTCGAAGCAGCTTGAGCCGATTGAGAAAGAGAACGGGAAACCGCTACCGACCCAATGATCCATGGCCTGGCTAACCAAACCACCCCAGCGAGCGCGGCAGCTCCAATCGAAAGCAGGATCGCTCGGCGAAGCAGCGACCGCTTTCTGGTCACGAGCTCCTGATTTTCATAGGAGCGGAGAGTGGCGGCGAAAAGGCTGGGTTGCTCCCGGGGCTCACGAATGGCGAATGCAGGCGGACGGCTGATCTGGGCCCGTGTGACCGAGCTGGCCACCATGCGTGCAAGCCGGTTCAGCACGGTGATGTCGTTATCCCAGAAGGCCGCGACGTCAGGAGAAAACACTTCCAGAATGCCGATTACCCCGGTACGAGTCTGCACCGGCGCAGCAAGGATCGACCGGATTCCCATAGCGCGACAACTTACACGATCGACGCGTGCATCAGTTTCGGCATCATCGCACTTCAGCGTTGTTGCCGTGCGAATACATTCTCCCGAGAAACCAGAGCCGGCTTGCAAAATAGCGCCGAGTTCCGGCGAATCACCTCCGGCGCGCGCCCGGCAGAGCATTTCCGATGGGGTTAATGGATTGACTAACGCGATCGCTGCGCCACTGGCCCAGGTCAGAGCGAGGGCACGCTGCACAATCAGGTGCAGTGCGGGTTCTAAATCCGGCCCCAGGAGCTCCACCTCTTTCTGCATCTCGGCCCATTCGACGGCGAGCGACATATATGCTGACACGGAGGATGGACGCGAATGAACAGGGCGCGACGCAGCAACCGGTGGTAGCAGGGCCGCGGCCGCTTGATTTGTCTCGGACAACCTGCTATTTACCGTAAGCCAGCGCGCTAATGGCAGGCGTGCGGAATCCGGCATCTCCGGAAACCGGATGCCGGTTCTGCCGGACGGTTCCGTCCATGCCACGTGGCCGGTGGTATAAATTCGCGATTGCGTCTCGGAAAGATCAATGCAAAGCGGCAACAGGCGATTCACCTTCATCGGCGCAGACGCCTGTATGCACATCCCACCTTCACTGATATTGAGAATTTCACTCAGTTCGAGAACTTTTTTCTGAGAACTCCCATTCAGGTCGACATAGGCAGGGGAATGGACCGTGTGACGAGTAGCACGTCGCCGCTCGCGGCCAAAAGCGGAATTTCCCGGGCTGAAGTCCGGTTTAGCTTCCCGGCTATCCATACAGAATTGGTTACATTTTAACCCAGGCCGCAAGCCCCGACTATGGGGCATTAGTACATGCCAAAAGGCGGGCATTAGTACATTTCAAAGGCAGGCAGGCCTAAGGGGAGGCTGGAGGGCCGGCAATGCTGGAAACCCGGACCAGGGCCGCAACCATCATGCTCGAAAGCAGTTGCATGATGGCCACATCGTGATGATTAAAGGCATTCGGGGCGGCGGAGAGCACCTCGAAGATGCCCAGGGTCCTTTGATATTGGCGAAGGGGGGCGGCGAGGATCGAACGCACTCCCAGCCGCCGGCAGCTGGCCAGGTCGGTGCGTGGGTTGTCGTCGGCATTGTTGCAGAGCACTACTTCGCCGGTGCGCAGGCAATCGGCGGAGATTCCGGAGTTGGTCTGCAAGCGTACCCCGAGATCGGGGGCGGTGCGACCAGCGCGAGCCTGGCAAATAACCTCGTCCCCCCTCCTCAAGGCTATCGCTGCACCGGTGGCCCGGGTGAGCGCCTGGGCACGTTCGGTAATGACGCCGATTGCCGGCTCAAGATTAATAGTATTCACCGAGAGCAGGTTGGCCGTAGGGGAAACGGGCTCGGCGGCCAACCTCGCGTGATGCCGCGCCGGCGCATGCGAAGGAACCAGGGATTCCCATTCATCCGCTTGGGAGGGCACGGTGTGCAGCAGTTCACGCACGAGCTTGTTGAGCTCATTATCTTCGATCAGACGCGCCGATGGATGATGGCGCTGAGAGCCACCAAGAATGCGCGATAGTCCGAGAACTGCCTTACTGCCACACGCCAGGCAGGAGGGAGTATTGTTGGCGCCGATTAATTCGCACTGCACGCAGAAAATTGCGGTCTGCAGCGAAAGAAAGTGGATATCAGATCTGGAAAGCCGAACGGACATGGGAAAAGTTTCCTCTTAGCAGTTGGACGGAATGAAGACGATCAAAAGTAAATTCAGCTTGCTCGGCCGCAAAGTATCGCCGCTGGTTCTAGCGGATACAGTCAACTCACGCGCGCCGAAAACAGTGCCGCGCTTTGAGCGGCGGAATAAACTCGACATGCTCAGTCGCGATGCGCTGAAGTGCGCCGGCCAGAGCAATGCAAAGGCGGAGGTGAGGAGATTGGGAGCCCTGCTACGCGTGCGCACTAGCGTGAAGGGGGAACTTTGTCATCCATTTGGTGGTTACGAAGCCAGTCATTGACTTGCTGTTGCGCGGCTAGGATTTCAGTCCGGCTCATTCGGGAGGTAAGAACCGCAACCCGATATTTGCTGGCTTGGTCGCCGCCCGCCTGGGCCAGCGCAGCCCAGAAATAGGCTTTGCTCAGGTCGGGCGACGCACCCCTGCCCGCCCAGTAGTAGGCGCCCAAAGTGGCCTGGGCCAGGATATGTCCCTGATCCGCAGCCAGAGTGAACCAGCGCTTAGCTTCGCTGTAATCCTGCCTCACCTCTTCTCCCGTCGCATAGCGCGCGCCCAAAACGAACTGCGCCCCGGGATCGCCGCGCTGAGCCATCCGCAGCAAGCTCGCCAGATTGTTGAAATCATCGCTATTGCCGCGCGTATTGAGTTCCTCTGAAACCGGGACCCGCGGCTTCTGGACCTGAAAGGCTTCTTGACCAGAGGCGCTAATCCGCCTTGAGACCCAGGGCGCAATCAACCACAGCACGGCAAAAACGGAACTCATGACAACGAACGCGAGCATCACCTTGCGTACACTCGAACGCGGCGAAGACCCCGGAGTCCTGCTTTCGCCCAGAAGCTCTGCAGAAGGTTGCTCCTCGACTAGAGGCGCTTGGATTTCGATTCGCGTCGATTGCCGAAGTATGGGGGGCCTTTCATGGCTGTCGGGCAACGAAGCCGACGTATCAGCGCCCTGCTGCCGAGCACACAGAACGGCTCCGCTCAACCCCTGAAGCACGCTGATGTCTTTGTCACTGAATGCATACGGCTGAGATGAAAATATTTCTAATAGCCCGGCGACACGGCTACCTGACTGAACCGGTACAGCTACAATCGAGCGAATGCCCAAGGCACGGCAGCCCTCGCGATCCACACGGTCGTCCGTCTCAGACTCATCGCAGCGCAAGCAGCGGCCTAATCGGACACATGTCCCAGAAAATCCCGAACTCGCCTGCAACCGGCTGCCAAGCGGCGGTGCATCGGAACCGGCGCTAGCCTGACAAATCATTTCGTCGCTCACGGAAAGCGCGATTGCAGCTCCAGTGGCGCGGGTGAGCCTCAGCGCCCGCTCCGCAATCAATTGAAGAGCGGCCTCGCGATCGTACCCACCGGCCTCCACCTCTTTCCGGATAGCATTCAGCTCGGCGAGACTTTCGCGATTGTCCGTGGGCTCCGGAGCAGGGATTACCTCATCCGGCGTATGAGCCTTCGCTAATGTGGTCCATCCACGAGCATGATCGAAGGCAGTGAGTACGTTCACAAAAAGCCATTCCCTGAGCTGGAGCAGAGATTGGCTGGGTAGTTTCGAAAAACGGATTCCGGCTCGTCCCGAGTGAGTGGACCAGACCACCAGCCCGGTAGTGCTGATGCGCGTCTTGGTCTCCGCAAAATCCAGACGCACATCCAGATTGTGATCGATCTCCAGCGGAAATGATGTCCGGATGGATATGCCACCTTCACCGATGTTCAAAATTTCGCTGAGGAAACCCGCTTTCGCGGACGACGATCCGTTCAACCTCACGTAAGCAGGACTATGCACCCGGAGGCGCGCACTGTTACGGCGCTCGGTCACGGGCTGTGATCGCCGGGAAGTGGCGGGCGGCTTGGGCCCAATTGGATACAAAGCGACTGAAATATTAAACTAGATGGGTACGACACGACAGACGCCAGATGGGAAATATTGAGGGTTTCTGGTCGCAGCCCCGACAGAAGGCCGTCTGGGAGATGAGCTGTTAGTTCAGCATTTGTTAACCTAGCTCAGCACCAATTCTAGCATTCTTCATCCGACCTAGGATGTGCGAGGTCGCCGCGCCATGAAGAAAAAATGGACATGACGGCCCGCGCCGTCTTCATTGACAGTTGTTGTTACCTTGCTGATCCTGCGTGCAGCATTTCTTGTTGTCCGCCGAGGGACTTACACACTTTTTGCCGCCGGTGTTGGCAAGCACAATTCCCGTTACCGCTATTGCTGCCGCTGTTCCCGCGATGAGAGCAACCTTTTTGGCGGGAAAGGCACCACCCTTTGCCGCCGGCTCGGCGCCCGCAGCCTTCTTCTTCTTCTTTCGGGTGGTTTGCGAATCTTGGGGAACGGTCGAGGTTTGTTGCCCGTCACTTACGGCGACGTTTCCTTGCCGGGCAGCAATCAATACGGAGTCCTCGCCGTCCGCGACTTCGAATTTCGATAACTTCTGAGATGCCGGCGTAACGGTCAGACCATCCACTTGCGCGGACATTCCCGCGGAGGTCGCGATGGCCACGGTTCCTTGATCGACTTCCATCGCGTTGCCCAGAAATTTGACAGACGCGTTTGGCATGATCAAAACCGACGATCCGCCGGCGATGATATTAGCCACCGAGTTGCCGTCGGTCTGCACCGAATCGCCCGAAAACAAGGTGGTGATGGGACGGCTGCCAGCTCCGTTCACTTGAACCTTGCCACTAGCGTGCAAAACTGCTGCGCGGGTACTCGGGCCATCCGCACCGAAAGTGGTGCAAGAAAATGAAAGCACGAGAATAATGCTTAGCACCTGGCGTGGCCAACAGGTTTTCATCGTTGATGTCTCCTCAGTTCGACCGATTATACGCCGGCGATTTCGCTACGAAGAGAAAAAGTTCAACGCCGTCGCGGAAGAGTAACCGACCGCGATCACGTTGCCAGACGAATCAACGGTCCGCGCGCGATTTGAGCCCGCTGATGCTGCCGCTTAGGCAAGGCAACTCCATTACTTCCGGGCTGAACTGAAACGTATTCTTAAAGAATTGGCGATTGAGCTCGCGTGAATGCGTCGAAAAATTCCATGTTGGCAGCGACACGCAGATAATCATGAAAACATCCTACTTGTTGGCTTCGTATGTGGCGCGAAAACGGTTAGTCCCCTCCCGTAACGTCCATCTCAACTGGCCCCGTTAATATGTCGTCCGATCTTTGCCTTATCAGCGCGATGCTGTGAGGGGCCCTTTCGCAAACCCTCGTCGTCCGAGCCAGTTGGCTTTGTCTCGCAAGGTTGTGTGTCCTGCGGGCTTTCGGCTGGCCTGAAAAGGTCACCAAAGTGGAACGCGCCGCAGCAAGTTTCTGATTCAGGGTTGTTCGAGCACCTGAGAAGAACTGCAAAATCATCCAGTGAGGATCCCATTCTGTTCGCGTCATCATGCCTGATACCGGCTCCGCGTACGGCGGCAAGCATACTGGCGATGCAGCCGTCGAAGCCCCCCGACTCGCCAAAGCAGCGGGGAAGCCGGTCAAGGTCGTTTGGACGCGCGAAGAAGAATTCACCTGGGCTTATCTTCGTCCCGCAGGAATTATTGATATCAAGAGCGAAGTGGCCAGGGTTGCGGGCAGGTGTCGCTCCAGGTGGAGAATCCGTTTAGAGCCCCGTTATCCACTTTGGGAATACCCAGTCGCACCGGCTCTTTTTATACTGGCCTCAGCAGCTTTGCTTTACTACACTTTTCATCAGCAACTTACGCTACTCGGTCATGGGAAGTCTGGTGATTCTGGCTGGGATCCCGATTTACTTGTTGTTCGCTCTTCGTCGCAAGGTATGAGCGTCAGAACTCATGTTCGGAATTCCCCCCGTTGGCTCATAGGCGATTACCGAAGTACACGATCTGTGGGAACGTTTACCCACCTACGATTCTCGCCTACCCTGGGAATTCGTCTGGTCTGTTTCTCCCAGGCCTGTGTACCCCCTTGGAGTTAGAAAATGCCGTCGTGTGAACTGCTCACCCTGGGCCTGCTGCCAGAGAAAAAGCGGGATTGGCGCACATTCGTGCTCAGTTATGGGATAGTTCTGTTCTTACTTCTCTTCCTATTGCTATCGCACCTGATCTGGCCGGCGCGAATGAACATATGGGGGAAGTACACGGTCACGGAAATTATCCCGCGGCCAGACTTGGTTCCTGAGAAACGTACGATCAAGGCTACGCCGAGGGTGATGAAACTTTTGCCGCCGGCGAAGTTTGAAACCCCGAAGCTGATTGTTCCCAAAGAAATCCGGCAACCGAAGGTAGAGCAGGCAAAGATCGAGCCACCGAAAATCCAGCCGGTAAATTTTAGCGCGCCAAAATTGCAGCCTGTCTCCGGGGCCATGCCGGTGAAGATGGTCTACACGGGCTCATTTGGAAGCTCGGCAACTCCCACCGTGAATGCCGCGGTTCAAACGGTGCAGACCGGAGGATTTGGAGACCCGGACGGCGTGTCTGGTCAAGGCAAGGAAGGCGCCAAATTAAGCGCCGCCAAGCTGGGATCTTTTGATCTGCCGGGGGGCGCTGGAACCGGCAATGGCACTGGTGGGGCCAGCGGAATCAAGGGCACAATCGCCAGTGCAGGCTTCGGAGACGGCATCGCGCAGGCCGGGCACGGGGACGGGCGCGCGAACGGCCAAGGAGTGCAGGCTTCCGGTTTCGCGACACAGCAGTTGGCGATTAACACCGGGAGGCACAACGTAGATAACGCCCCGACGGCTTTGGTCCAGGTTGAAATCCTTTTCAAGCCCAAGCCGTTGTACACGAATGAGGCTCGCCAGATGAACCTGGAAGGCGAGGTACTGCTCGAAGTCGTGTTCGGAGCGACGGGGGATCTACACGTGAACCGGGTGGTTCGAGGACTCGGGCATGGACTGGATGAAGCTGCGGTGGCGGCCACGAACAAGATTAAATTTAAGCCGGCGCAGCGCAAAGGTTCCGCGGTAGATGCGACCACAATCGTACATGTGATGTTTCAGCTAGCTTCTTAAGGGCTTAAAGGAAGGTCAGAATATGAGACGGGGCGGATGGCTTTTTGCCGCAGTATTGTTCAACACATGGGCGAGCGCGCAACAGGCGCCGGTCCCCGCATCTTCGGGCCAACCAGCCGCCACGCAGCCTCCGGCGGTGCATTCAATTTCGACGACTTCACCTGGTATCGCGCTGGCACAGCCGGCAAAGATACCGGTTAGCGTTGACCAGATAGTGGACCAGATCATTGAGCGCGAGCACGCGCTTATCACTTTCTTAAGAGACCGGACACCGCTGGTAGAAACCTACTTGCAGAATTTCGCCGCCAATCCACAACTCGGAATGGCCCCCAAAGAAGACCACTACTTTCTCGGGCGTCTGGACATGTCCGAACAAATCGACCGCCGTGACTACCTGGCCAAGCAGACCAGTTTCCAGAAAAGCTTGATGGGAGGCGTCACCAGGCTGTTCGGGATTCAATATCAGCCCATGGGCTTCTCCTGGATGATCTATGCGGACCGTCAGAACTTCGACCGCAGTCACTATGAGTTCGAGTACGTTCACCGCGAGTTCGTGGGCGAAGTACGGACGCTGGTCTTCGATGTAAGGCCCAAGAAGGGCGCCGGCAACGGAATGTTCGAGGGCAGGATCTG
>JBBSFW010000029.1:0-45340 GCA_038254805.1 Terriglobales bacterium | reverse complement strand
TTCAATTCGCCGCTGCGCGAAGCCGGTTCCGATAGCTGGGCGGCTGAGGAAGACTTCGATAATCCCAGCGAGAATGATCCGGCGAGAGTGGTGGCGAGGAAATCGCGTCGGGAACTCATATTACATCCCCCAATGGAAATGATAGGTGCGAAGATGAGAAGTTATAACAGACAGGGGGTCAAGGTGGCGCCGTTGGTATTGCGGCCCCAGTCGAATCGCAGCATGGCAACTATATTTCTTGCACGTTAAGCAGGTCGTTGGGTGGGACGGGAGCTAATCGGTTCCTGTCTTTACAAACACCGCGCGGCTAAACGAATTCTTAATGGAAAAGGAGTGTCGCAGTTTTTCGCGTGCGAGTTGAATGGAGTCGCGAACCTGCTCTGGCCTGCGGTCGGTGATAGCGCCGATCTCGTCGAGAGAAAATCCTTCAATCGCGTGCAGGATAAACGCCTCGCGGTCTTGCCGGTCCGCGGCCCGCAAAGCGAAGTGGACCAAAGCAATCATCTCATCGCTGTAAGCAATCTCTTCCGGGGTTGCGGTTGCGTCGTCCGGTATCAAGTCTTCGAGGCGGGTAGATTCCTCTGCCGGGTGAAACTGAAGCTGCTGCTCATCGCTGGCCTGTTCATTTACATCAGCACGCGAGTGCCTGGGGTCGTCTTCGCGCGAAACCTCGCCCAGCGCCGCCTCGAAATCATCCATCGCGCGTATCGCCAGCCGATATATCCAGGGCTCAAGACCCAGCCGGTCGGGTTTTTCAATAGTTTCATCCAGAGCGCGCGCGACCGCCTCGTCCACAATTTCTTGCGAGCTGATTACGGCCCGCCGGAACTGCCCCGAACTCTCACGGAAGAAGAGCTCGCGCTCCACGAAGAGAGTCAACCTGCGGAAGTTTGTGTTGATAAACGACCGGATGTCATCGGCACTGGCCGTCAGGGGAGGAATAGAGGCCATCGTCTGCTCAAAGGGAACTTCCGCCGCAGGGGGGCCCTCTCCGGCCTGGCGCCTCTTGCGACGTGAATTGCGCAACAAATCTTTATGTTTGCTGATTTGTGCCAGCAGATCCCCAAATGCGGCCTTCAGTGCCACAACGGGAACCGGCGCCGATCGTTGCACGGCCATCTGCCCGGATGGCAATCGCAAGTTTAGGGATACCGTGGCGCCCTCCCGCGCCGGGTTCTGCTCCATTGATCCCTTGAGATGTACCAACTCCGGCCGAAAGACCTGGAGCCGTTTCTGGATCTTCTCTGTCCAGTGATGCAGCTCCCTGTCGATGTCAGTTGTGCGCTGAAGTTTGTAGCTGATATTGACATTCATTCCGGCCTCGGACGCGGGAGAAGGTCCCGTGAAGCGTTCGCAAAACACCCGATTTTACACCCGTTACGCCTGAAGCAGGCAGTGAATTGCTTGGAATCGCAAGTACAACTGTGCACTAGTGAGTCTCACGGACGTGACCCAACGACCAGCAAGCAAGCAACTTGAAACCGGCAACCGCCTTCTAAATGCGACCATGCAAAAAGGTTCAGGGATTCGCACATCATTCTCGCGTATTCCATTGCTGATTAGCCTGGCGGCGCTCCAGATTGCCTGCGGAGGTGGCAGTACCGCCCCCCCACCGCCGCCTTCCGGGAAAATCCCCGTGGTCGCCCATGTCTTTGTGTTGGTAGAGGAGAATCACGCCTACAACCAGGTGATAGGCAATGCCGCCATGCCGTTCACTAATGGACTGGCGCAAACCTATGCTCTGGCCACCACGTACTATGCAAACCGCCACAACTCACTTCCCAATTACTTCATGCTGACGGTGGGAAATCTGGTGACTACCGACGACCTTTACACCGGGACCGTGACTGCCAATAACGTGGTTCGAGCGCTCACGGCAGCAGGCAAGAGCTGGAAGGTTTACGCCGAAAGCCTGCCCAGCGCGGGTTATTTGGGGCCCACGGTTCTACCGTACGGAAAGGACCACAATCCGTTTGCGTATTTTTCCGATGTCATAAACAGCAGTTCGCAAGCAGGGAATGTCGTCCCCTTCACCCAGCTCGCAACAGATATTCAAAACGACACTTTGCCTGCATACGCGATGATTGTCCCCGACTTCTCGAATGATGGGCATGACTGCCCCAACCAAGTCTCATACTGCACGGACACCGAGAAACTCTCGAATATTGACAACTGGGTCAAAACAAAGGTTGGGCCCCTGATCAGTAGCAGCGCCTTTCAAAATTCACTGCTGATCTACACCTGGGACGAATCTAATTCCACTGATTTTACGAACCAGGGCGGACATATAGCCACGATCCTCGTAAGCCCCAAGGTCAGAGCTGGCTTTCAATCCAGTACGATGTATCAGCACCAGAGCGCCCTGAAACTCACCATGCAATTGCTGGGAGTGAATGATTTCCCCGGACTTGCGGCGGGCGCTACCGATATGACCGAGTTCTTCTAAAATGGACGGGCCTAAACGGCCACAGTGAATGAGCTCTCGCTGCGCGTCACTGGGCGATATAGCGTATCGCGTTCGATGGGTTCGCGGCCAGCTTCTTGAATCAGGCGAATCAGTTCCTGGCGGCGCATTCCCTGGGGAGTGGTCGCGCCCGCGTCGTGATAAATCTTTTCTTCGATCACCGTCCCATCCATATCGTCCGCGCCAAAACGCAGGGAAACCTGCGCGATCTTGGCCGTCACCATCTGCCAGTACGATTTGACATGAGGAAAGTTGTCAAGCACCAGTCGACTGACGGCAATCTGTTTGAGGTCAAGCATTCCGGTGGTCTTGGGTAGATGTTCGAGGGGTGTGTTGTCAGGATGAAAGGCCAGCGGAATGAAGGTCTGAAATCCCTTGGTTTCGTCCTGCAAAGAGCGCAGCTTCAGCAGATGGTCCACGCGGTCCTCGTCATTTTCCACGTGTCCGTAGAGCATGGTGGCGTTCGATTTCAGCCCCAGGTTGTGCGCCAGGCGGGCCGTGTCGAGCCATTGATCGCCGTCAATTTTGTGGTCGCAAATAATGTGGCGGACTCGGTCCGCGAAAATTTCGGCGCCGCCGCCCGGCAGAGAGTCCACACCGGCTGCTTTCAGTTTTCCCAGCGTCTCGCGAATGGGAAGTTTCGCGCGCTTGGCCAGATATGCTACTTCCACCATGGTGAAGGCTTTCAGATGGACGTCCGGGAATCGCTGCTTCAAGCCAGAAACCAGGTCCAGGAAATACTGAAAGGGTAGATCGGGATGCAGACCGCCGACGATATGGAACTCCGTAACGGCCTCGCTGTATCCGGTAGCCGCCGTCTCAAATGCCTCTTCGAGCGCCATGGTGTATGCGCCGGGGCTATCTTTTCTCCGTCCAAAAGCACATAAGCGGCAGGCTGCGACGCAAATATTTGTGGGATTGATATGCCGGTTGACGTTGAAGTAGGCCTTATCGCCGTGCATCCGCTCGCGAACGTAGTTCGCCATCCATCCCAAGGCCAGAATATCGGCTGTCCGATACAGAGTAAGGGCCTCGTCGCTATCGATGCGCTCTCCGGCAAGCACTTTTTCGTGGATGGGAGCGAGGCGCGGGTCGTCGGTTTGGAAACAGTGCGTCGGAGCCATCTCTTTAGATGATACAAGTGGCCAGTGCTCAGTGGCTAGTAGTTCGGTAAGTTTCACAACTTGGGTGCAAAACCCTTCATTCTTGGGTAGTGGCTCAGTTTTGTTCAAACTGTCATCCTCAGCAACCCTGTCATCCTGAGCACCTAATGAAACTACTCATTGTTGAATCGCCTCATGCCAATGCGGAATCTATGGTACCTAGCACGCATTAACACAAGTTTCGCGGTCGCCAGTTTCCCGGCCATCCACATACCAGTTCGTTTCTGAGGTGAAAGTCATGAGCGAGTACGTTCTCTTGGGCCGCAGCGGTTTGCGTATCTCACGTTTTTGCCTGGGCACAATGACCTTCGGCACTGAATGGGGTTGGGGGAGCGCCGAGGATGCGTCCCGCCAAATCTTCAACCGGTTCCTCGATTCCGGCGCAAATTTTATTGACACCGCCGATGGCTACACCAACGGCACCAGCGAAACTCTGATCGGAAAGTTTCTCAAGGAGCGCGGTAACCGAGATCGGGTGGTGGTCGCCACCAAGTTCGGGTTCGGAAGAGAAGAAGGCAATCCTAACGCCGGGGGAAACGGACGCAAGAACATTTACGACGCGCTGCACACCTCCCTGCGGCGGCTGCAGACCGATTACATCGATCTCTATTGGCTTCACAACTGGGACTCCCTCACGCCGGCGGAAGAGCTGATGTCAACCCTGAATGATCTGGTCAGATCGGGAAAAGTCCGTTACGTCGGTTTTTCAAACTGCTCGGGCTGGTATCTGGGGCGGGCCCAGACCATGGCTGAGCTGCGTGGTTACGAGCGCATCGTCGGATTGCAGTTGGAATACTCTCTCGCTGAAAGAAACATCGAACGCGAGCATGTTCCGGCGGCTCTGGAACTAGGGATCGGGATCACTCCCTGGAGTCCACTGGCCAGCGGCTTGCTGACGGGACGATATCAATCCGAAGGCGGATTGAGTGGCGAGGGGAGATTGCACGCCGTACGCGAGCACCCCGCATTCGGTAACCTGCTGACCGAAAGGAATTGGGCGATTACCGGCGAGCTGGTCAAAGTGGCGAAAGAAATTGGGCGGTCGCCGGCCCAAGTGGCGTTAAATTGGGTGACTAACCGGCCGGCTGTGTCCTCGACCATTATTGGGGCGACGAAACTTCAGCAGTTGGACGACAACTTGACATCGCTCGATTTTGCCATCCCCGCTGAACTTTCGCAGCGTTTGCACCAGATTAGCGCTCCGGAAATGTTTTATCCGTACAACTTTTTCCGGGGCGAATTTACAAACATGGTGAATGGTGGTACCACAGTCCGGCGAACAGCGGAGACGGTAGCTGCGTAAGCCGGCCTCAGATCACCGGCGCGGATGTTTCGCCCGGACTTAGCGAAACAGCATCGGCGCCAACGTTGCCAAATTGCGCCGCCACACCATCCAGGTGTGCATCCCCGGTGTTTCCACATCGGTGTACTGTACCCCTTTATCTTTCAACCAAGCCTTGAACTGGCGATTGACCTTTATCAGGCCGTCTTCGGTGCCGCAAGCGATCCAGAGCAGCTTCAGTTTCTTATTGGCGCTGGCATCCACGGCCGGAAACTCTGCGCTGAATTCCTGGTTATCGAGTCCCCCAGAACTGAAGGCGCCGACCCAGGCAAACTTATCCAGGTGATTCAGACCGGTCAGCAGTGACTCCGATCCTCCCATGGAAAGTCCGGTAATGGCGCGAGACTCGCGGTCCTTCTTCACCTTGTAGGATCTCTCAACCTGCGGCATGACTTCCGACAGCAGAGCATCGGTGAAGCGGGAAAAATTGCGTTTCGCGAGTTCCTTGTCTCCCCAGGCGGTCCAGCCGCGAGTGACAATTCCCGGATCGCCGTAGCCGAGCGGCATCACCACGATCATGGGTTTGGCTTTTCTTTGGGCGATCAGATTGTCGAGGATCACATTCGCCTGGCCTACAGACGACCAGCCGTTGGCGGCATCACTGAAGCCGTGGAGTAAATACAAAACTGGATACTCCTGGTTGGCGCCGGGATCGTAGTCCGGCGGCGTATAAACGTAAAAATCGCGATCATCGTCCACCAACCTCGAGCGATAGAAGTGGTGGTGAAGTTCGCCGCGCGGCACATCGCTCACCTCCCAGGGCAGCGATGCTGGCCCGGGCACGTGAACCGCGCTTTGGGTAGATAAAAGATTCGGCTTCATCAGCGAGTTCGACGGATCAATGAGGCTGACACCGTCTGCAACAAATGAATAGCCGTAAATATCCGGCTGCAACGGACCAATGGTGACGCTCCACAGTCCGTGATCATCTTTTTCCATGGAAGCCGGATCCACCTGACCTTCGAGGTGCAGGTCGACTTTCTGCGCGTTGCGGGCAGAGAAACGAAAAGTTACGTGCCCATCGGGTTGGAGTTCTGGAGAGACCACCCGGGCAGGGGGTTGAGCCAGAGCCGCCACTGACAATGCCAGTGCTACCGGCACAAAGTTTTTCATGTTCCTCAGCGCCCTCCTCACATCACGTGTTAGCGAAAATGCAAGTCCATCACCACAAAAAGAAAGAACACCACCGCGATAATCCCATTCATGGTAAAAAACGCGGCATTCAGTTTACTCAGGTCATCTTCGGTTACAAGCGAATGTTCGTAGGCAAGCAGGAGAAAAACCACCACTACGCCGCAGATGGCAAATTTCCCGAGGCCAAATGCCCGTACCATCCCTGCCAGCAAGAAGAGCATGACCCCATGAAAGAAACGAGCAATCCACAGTGCCTTGCGGATACCGCAATACCGCGGGATGGAATGTAACCCAGCCCCCGCATCGAAGTCGAGGTCCTGGCAGGCATAGAGCACATCAAAACCGGCTACCCAGAAGGTGACCGCCGCCGTCAGTAACAGGATTCGGGCATCTAGCGATCCGCGAACGGCAATCCAGGCTGCCGCTGGAGCCACTCCCAGTGCGAATCCCAGCACCAGGTGCGACCAGCGCGTCCAGCGCTTGGTATAGGAATAGAGCAGCAGAACGGCCAGGGCGACAGGCGAGAGCAGAAACGCCAACCGGTTCAATTCCCAGGCGGCCAGCACGAAAACGCCGGCCGATGCCGCCACAAAATTCCGGACAAAAGCGCCGGAGAGCGCTCCTGCGGGCAAGGCGCGCGTCCGGGTGCGGGGATTCGCCGAATCAATCTCCGCATCCGCCAGCCGGTTAAACGACATCGCTGCCGAGCGTGCGGACACCATTGCTACCACGATCCATGAAAGCTGGTGCAGCGTCGGGAACCCACCCGCCGCAAGCATGGCTCCGCACAATGCAAACGGCAGGGCGAAGATCGAGTGTTCCCACTTGATCATTTCCAGGGTGACGTACAGATTTTTCAGGAATGCCACTGCATAATTCTAAAGGATCGCGAACAAATAAAAACCGGGCCTCGTTCCCATAACTGGGATCCGCCCGGTTCTGATTGTGCGTCCCCGCCGCTTATTTGCCGCTGCCGGCCACCATCAGCTTGTCATCCACGCTGAAAACGTTCGGCACAGACTTCGCCTGCATCTCCGCGATCTGCTTGTCCATTTGGCTGTCCACCGCTCCGTAGAGGGTGACGTGTCCGTTATCAACCACGATGCGGATGGGCTTCTGCGGATCCAGCGCATATTTCGACAGCGTAGAATTCCCATAAATGGCACGCGCGACCCGCAGCCGGATATCGTCATCCATAGGCGAGGTTGGCAGCACATTGATGTTGTCAACCACTTCCTTCACTCCGCGAGTTGTCTCGGCAATGGCAATCGCGGAATCGCGTGCCGGATAATCCCGCACGTCGCCGCTTATGGTCGCTACGCCGTTTTGCACGCTCAGAGCGAGTGCATTAAACGCAATTCCATATCCCACCCGGTCATAACGCAACTTGTCGGCGAGCTCCTTCTGCAATTGCTCGTCCGGGACCTCAGTTGCCACTCCCACCTGATTCCGCACACCCTGTACGTGTTCCAATTTGCTGATTTTCTTCTGCGCGTCCAGGGTATCGATCAGCACTTTGGATTTGCCCTGCAAAGTAACGATGCCGTCTTCAGTGGAGGCGGTAATTCCCTGCCACTTGTCTTTCGAGGCGAGGATTTTGCTAACCCCTTGCTGAATCTGCTGGTCATACCGTCCGTTGCCGCTGGGGGCGTTCTGCGCCCACGCAGACATCGCGAGCAGCATCGTTAGAACCAATAACCGTATCTTTTTCATTTGCCATACCTTCCTTTTCTTCGATCCGAGCCGCAACTCAAGAGTGCAAAATCAGGTGAAGGGTTGCCCCATGGCGGAGTACTGGCGGCTCAGTAGCCCCCAGCGCCGATGAGTGGCACGAAGCAGCATCCCTCGAGCACCTCCACTGTAACCTTGCCATCCAGCGTGCGAACCAGTTGCAGTTCTTGTGCTTCCCTGGGGCCGACCGGCAATACCATTCTTCCGTTGTCAGAGAGCTGATCCAGCAGACTCTGCGGAATCGCGGGCGCGGCCGCGGAGACTAGAATCGCGCCATAAGGCGCGAACTCTGCCAGCCCATTGCTTCCGTCCCCAACTATCACCTTCACATTGTTCAAACCCAGATGACCAAGGATAGTTTTGGCCGACTCCGCGAGAGTGGGATAGCGCTCGATCGAATACACCTCACGCGCCAGCTGTGCCAGCAATGCTGTCTGATACCCAGACCCCGTCCCAACTTCGAAAACCGACTCTGACCCGCTCAAGGCGAGGGCCTGCAGGGAGCGCGCGACGATGAAGGGTTGCGAGATCGTCTGGCCCTCTGCAAGCGGGATTGGATGGTCGCCATAGGCTTGCGCGCGATGCTCGGGAGGAACAAATTCATGCCGCGGGATTTTCAACATCGCGTCCAATACGGCCCGGCTCCTAATGCCGCGCTTTACCAGCTGGGACTCAACCATCTGCTGGCGTTCGCGCGCATATGGGTTGCTTCCTGGCGCATTGGGCGAAAACCAGGCCATGGCGGTGGTTAAATGCTTGCACGGCTCGGCGCGAGCCGCAAGCTAACGTTTGCGGCGCCGGATTTTCACGTCGAAGCTAACTACTCCGTTTTGGTCGCGGATGGCAACAATGGATACGTTCTTCGAAACGTTATACTCCGCGCGGATAATCTGCTGCGAGGCCTGTGCCACATTGGTGGTGTAGGTGATCGTGAGATTGTCTTTTACTTGCTGCTCGATGGTCACCGCCGGGCCGCTCTGGGTGGGCGAAGTCTCCGTGGTCAGTCCCTGCGGATCGATCTTGATACGGCTGACCCCGAACAAACGTTGGGTGCGGTTATTGAGTGTCGCATTTAAGGCGGCAGCGAGCAGCGCGTTGGATGCCTGCTGACTGAACGCAGACTGGCTGCTCTCCTGTAACTTCGCAGATTGCTCGGTGGTCTGCCCGAAGGCGAGTAGCGCGATAATGTCGGCTGTGGGCAGCGGCGGCTCCGAACGGTAATTGACCTTGGGTTTGTCTATTTCTCCGCTCAGTGAAAGCGTGATCTCATAATCGCGCAGGTGCGTCGTAGCTTCCAGATCGAGGAAAGGGGTCGTGATTGCGGGATTGTTGAAGGTCACTCCTCCCCTCTCCAAGCGATATTTGGTCCCGTTAAAGTAGGCTTCGCCCTCGAGGACGTCGGCGCGTCCCAGCAGTACTGGTTTGGCCGCATTTCCCCGGATACGCAGATCCGCGTCGCCCTGCAGGCGGATGACGCTGGTCTGCATTTGCAACTCAGGCGCGGTCACCAGGTGCAAATCGAGACGGATTCGATTCAGCACCGGGTCGGTCTGAGGCAGACTGGAAACCTGTGCGCTCCGCTGCAGGTAGGCGGCAAAATCAAATCCCGGCGTAACTCCCAGCTTGATGACGGTGATATCGCCGGAGAGCGTTGATCCTGCAGAACTGCCCTCCCAGTGAAGCTCGGCATTCGCGGTGGAACTTACCCCCGGCGGATAGCGCAATCGAACCGTATTTGCACTCGCGGTCAGATCAAAATTGAACTGCTTTCCCACTTCCGCGTGGCCGGTAAATCCTATGGTGCCGCCTCCGGTGCGGGCGGTTAGACTTCCAATTGTGATTTGGTTCTGGCTGAAAATAAAGGCGCCATTAACTTCACTTAGAGCACTGGGGAGATTGACATGCGAGATTACGCCGTTTTCGATCTCTAGCCTTCCCTTGACCAGCGGCGAATCCAGAGTCCCAGTTACGTGGGCTTCTCCGGTCATCGTTCCCGAACTTGAGAACTGCGAATCGTAGTCTTGGATCGCCCGAAGGTCAGCTTTCCCGCGCCCTTGGAAGTTGAGGCCGCGTTCACCTGCCAGCTGCATGGAGCCGCTTCCCGAGAACTCCGCGCGATCACTGACTATATGGACGTTCTCGAGGTCCAGCGTTTGGTCTTTGATGGCAAACTGAATCGGTCCTTCATTGTGCAGCTGGATCTTTTCCAGCTCTGCCTGAACCTCGGTCAGATTCCCGGTCACATTCAGTTGCTGGGGGTCACGCAGCGGCCCCCTAAGTTGAAGGGCGCCGGCCACCGCGGAGTGTCCGGTCACGTGCCCGTGAAGATAGCTTTCCAGGAAGGAGTCCACATCCAGATGGTTAAAACGGAAATCGATGCGCGCGGGCCAGCGCTGGTTTAATATCACATCTCCGTCCATGAACAATTCGGCATTCTTGAAGTTTGAACGTCCCGTCAGCCGCAGGTTGGGACCCTGAGAGTGTGCGTTCAGGAGAAGGTCGCCCAACATTTCCTGGTTCATGCCGACGTTGCGCAAGTGCAGGTCTGCCGCAATATCCGGCTGCTCGGGGGTACCAGAGGCGCGCCCCGAGAAATCCAGCTTACCGGCAATCTTGATCCGCGAACGCTGCAACGGCGCAATATCCCCAACCTCGAAA
This sequence comes from Terriglobales bacterium, assembly GCA_038254805.1. Taxonomy (GTDB): domain Bacteria; phylum Acidobacteriota; class Terriglobia; order Terriglobales; family Acidobacteriaceae; genus Gp1-AA145. The sequence goes on along the minus strand of JBBSFW010000029.1, from coordinate 34,848 downwards.
TCAGTCCCCCTAAAGCTGAACGCGAACGCCTGGGAGGAGAGATCGTAGGTTCCATCGGCGGATATTCGCGCAGCTCCGCGCGCCATCCGAAGGTCTTTAATGGTCGCCTGGGTGCCGTTAATACCTACCGCCGCGGTTATCGAATCGAAGCTCTGGCCGCGAATTGACGGCTGAGACAGAGTGACGTGCGCTTCGCCTTGCGGACGTGATGCGGTCCCCCAAAGGCTGCCCGTGCTATCGAGCCGGCCTGAAACATCGGAGTCGTGCCCGGCAAGCCTTAGCAGGTCCGCCACATTTGCCTCGTGCACATCCAGCCGGAGACGGATCGGACTTTCCGGGAAGAGTTTCCATTGGAGCAGGCCGGCGCCGCCGTCAAATTTGAGGCTCGCGTTTTCGCGGTTTAGCACAGCGTTGCGGACGGTGAGGCCCCGCGGCGACATTTGTACGTCCGCGGTCAAAGAGTCCCAATGATCGTGTTCCGTTGCCGCGTGCGCGCTGGCCGGGCGCAAGGTATCAAAGTCCCGGACCTGCAAATTGCCGGCAAGGGTCAGGTTCGACATTTGTCCGGTAGCGGTTCCGTTGAAGGCCGCTCGCCCGTAAACGTCGAAGGGTATTCCCGCAGGAAAGAGCCAAGAGGTGACCGGCAACCATTCGCGAAGATCGGTTGAGGTGAAAGATATCCGCAGAGAAGAAGGCGGGGCCGTCGCCCCCGAGGCGCGGATCTCGGTTGCGGGCGTTGCCGCTGCAAAGTCAGCAATCTGCAGCTCGCTCGACCGCCACCTGTAGCTCGCTCGGCCACTGGCCGTCAGGGGAATCAAACCGGACGGCGGCCGGCCAGGCCGGCTGACATCGAATGCGACCACCGCTTCGGTATTCTGCACCGGCTGATGCCAGTGAATCTCGGAGGTGCCCGAGACATCGCCTGCAAACTTGAGCCTGTTGACCGGGCGAAATCGCGGCCCCAAATTTTCCAGGATCTCAGCCAAGGAAACGTCTTTGGCTTTTATTTTGACAGTTCCCTGGTGTTCGGCGCGTGCGCTCTGTGTCCCCGCCAACGCGGTTCGCCACCCCACAATCTCCGCGTCAGAGGTGAAACTTCCGCGCAGAAATCGCCCCGTTACTTGCGAGAGCGTGACTTTCCGCGGATCAACAGAAAATTGCCCGCGCGCGGATGAGCCTTTACTGGAGAAATCCTTGCCTTCCCATGCCAGCTCTCGTGTATCGAAGGTCCCCGACGAAGCGAAAATCTGGCGAGACCAGGAAGCGTTTCCCCTGATCTTAATCGTTCCGGCTTTGAGTGGTTGTCGAGAAACCGCACCTGCCTGCTGAGCATCCAGTGTGAGGTCATACTTTCCTTTGAAGATAGGACTGCGAAAGTCGACCACCAGTCCGCTGGCCAGCAGTTGTGACGCCCCGGAAGCGACCTTCAGCGAGCGTACTTCAACCCCATTGCGGTCAATCGCGAAGTTTGCCCGCCCTGCCCAGGCAACTGGACGAAAGCCATCCCATTGCGTTTCCGACTTTCCGATCGCCAGATCTCCGGAATACCTGCGATGGAAAAACGAGTAAGTCATGCCAGCCGAAATATCATTCGCGGTAAAGTCCAAAGGCAACGCTTGATCCTGCCACAACAGTTCGCCACGGCGGACATTTAGTTGGTCAATAGAGATCGCGAACAGCTGCTCAAAATCAACACCTCCTTGTAATCGCGGCATGGGCTGATTCGTGCTCCCGTCGGGGTAAAAAATAATGTGGACGACCGGATGCTGCAGGGTCAGCGTGTGGAATCCGATTTTAGCGCCCAGCACCGCAGAAAGATTCACGGTGGCGAGCATTGAGTCCACGTGGACATAAGGGATGCCGCGGGTTTCGCGGCCATGGATCGTCAAGTCTCGAATTTCTACTTCGAAACGAAATGGGACCGCATGGAAGCTGCCCAGTTCAACTCGCCCACCGGTCGCGCGCTGGATAGCGGCCGTCAAGCGTCCTCGTACCATTTGTTGAAACGACTCGGTGGTCGTGTACCATACGAGCCCCGCAACAAACAAAAGCGCCAACTGGAACGCGAGAAAGAAATATCGCCCAAATTTTCGTAAACCAGCCAGGCGCTTCTTCATTGTGGCGGGCCTGCAGCATCCAGCGAGTACGGGGGTGTAATCGTGATCTCAGCTTGCGTACGCAGCGTCTCCAGCCAGGAGATCAGCAGCTGATTCATCTTTTGCTGGGTGAGTAGCTCGCGAATTTTGGGAGCACCCTCGGCTAGACTTACCCGCTGCGCACCCGAGGCCAGCAGCTGGGGCAGAAGCTGGTCCTGGTAGTACTTCTCCACCGCCGCGGCATCGATCTGAATGGAAGGCCGAAGCCGGGCATCGACGAATTGCAGTTGCTGAAGCTCCCGGAGGAGCCGGGACCTCAGGCCCTCCTCTGTAATCCAGTAATTCGAGAGCGCCGCCTCCCAGCTTTTTACGCTCCCGTCATTGGCACTGGGAACCCCCGCGCTGGGCTTCGCGTAATCCGCTTTCAGTGTCTCGATCTGCTTTTCAATCTGCTCGGTGTCCGAGGCTTTTGGCTCGCCGTTCCGAATCTGCTCCCGCAGGAGTTCCCGGTCAATGAGCCGGTCGAGTACGGCATTCCTCTCATGACTTGATACGTCATGCGGTGGGCGGCCGGCGAGGAACATCTCATACCGGAGCTCGTCTTCCACGTCGCTTTGCAAGATAACTTGATGGTTCACTGTGGCCACCATGCGATCCAGCACTTGCCCTGCGCGCAATCCAAGGGCAGCGAGCAACAGCAATGCGGCGATCAAGATTTGACCAATCATCAAAACGTTTGTCCGATGCTAAAGTAAACGTTGAAAGGGCTGGCCTGCTTCGTACCTAAAAATGCGCCTGTGGTTTGGTCGAAGCCAGGATAGACAGTGGGGTTCAAGTTATATCCGAAGTCGAACCGCACCGGACCTACCGGCGTCTTGTAACGAACACCGACTCCGATGGCATGCGATATGTAGTTGTAGTTGCATTGCGCCGCTCCTTGTCCCATCAACAGAGGCGAATTGAGGCGCTGGTTGCACACCTGCTTGTTTTGGTGCCACCTGAGCAGGCTGTGCAACATGTCTGTCCCGTTGGTAAAAACATTCCCCATATCGTGAAATATCGCGAAGCTCATATTGTCCTGCACGAAGGGAAGCACCGGCGGAGGGAATCGCAATTCAAAGTTGTTAAGGAAAAGGGCGGAACCTCCGGTGGGAAAACCGGTTTTCGGATCACGTGGACCGGCTTGATTCAATCCAAATCCTCGATGGGAGTTACCGCCCCCCATGAATAAACGCTCAGGCAGAGGAATCAAGCTCTCAGCCGCGCTTGGCAACTGCCCCGGCTGAATAATCACGGTATTCCCGAACGCATTTTCGACACCTACTCGAGTGGAGCGCGCAAACACAATCTCCTTGGTGGAGTTGCGCTGTTTTCCGAAGGGATGGTAGGTGGAGTTCTGGACCAGGAGCCGGCTAAAGTCAGCTTCCGAGCCAAAATAATGGGCGGCCACGCCCGCATCCAATGTGCTGTAACTTCCCCGCGTGGTTTGCAGGTCATTGTCGCGCCGGTTGCGAATGTAACCGAAGCCTGGTTCGCCGACCCTTACTGGTTGCGAGAGTAGGGGAACCAGGTTGGGATCGATTTGAATGTTGCTGGCCTTCACCAGCCGGTAGTTGAAGCGGTAATCGATGGTGCTGAATTTATTGATTACCTGGCCCGCCTGCACCGTCCCTTCCAGACGCTGCGAAGTGAAGGTCGCGACATCGAGGGTGTGATCAAAAAACCCCGTGAAGGTCAGCTTCCACTTGGGATTGTTAAGCCAGCGGGGCGCCTCATACCCGATGAGGCCCCGCTGCTGCAGGCGGCCGACCCTCGATTCAAACGTGATGGTGTGGGCCCGCCCTAAAAAATTGAGGCGAGTCACGTCGAACGAAGCCAAGGGACTTACCCCCGAAGATCCCAACGGCTGCTTTCCATTGATTGCGGTTTGCCCGGTTTGAAATTCGAATCCGGCCCCATAATTAAACGTATAGCGTTTGGCCTCCTGCACCTGCACTAGAACATTCTTGTGATCTTGTTTTCCTTCCGGATTTTGCACTGCAGTTTCCACCTGGCTGAAAATCCCAAGGTCATAAAGCTTCTGCTGGGTCTCAAGCAGGTCGCTCTGGCTCAATGCATCGCCTGCAGCGATCTGCAAGGCGTGCTCGATCACATAGGGGCGGGCGTACTCGCGGCCGGACACCAGGACGTGATTTACATAAACCCGCTCCCCTTCGTGGATGCTGTAGGTGATATCCATCCGGCCGTCGGCCCCCGCTTTTGCCGCCGCTTCAAACGTGGCATTGGGAAATCCACTGTCGAAGTAATAGTTCAATAGAATGTCGCGGTCCTCAGAGATGCGCGAATCCGAGAACGGCTCCCCCGGTCCGGTATTGAGAGAGGGGAACGGGTCGTCAATTTTGGTGAGGTTCCCGGTGACCTGAAAAGCACCAACCAGAGTTTGCTGCCCCTCGGCAATTTGAATGGACACTGCTTCATAATTCTTTGTCCCGCGATAATCGTCTTCCACATGGGTCTTCACCTTGACCTGAGGAAAGCCATTGTAGCGATACTGGTTCTCAATATTGCTGACGTCGGCCCTCAGCAGCGACTGGCTATAGCGTCCCCGCGAAAGGAGCAGATTGGCCTGCTGCACCTGCATCAAGGAACGCAAATCTTCGTCGCGGAAGTATTTGTTGCCGCTAATTTCTACCTTCACCAGCTTGTGCCGCTGTCCCGGAGTGATCCGGTAAATTACACGGACGATATTGTGCTCGCGGTCGGACTCCCGGCGTAATTCCACCGTCGCATCCGAGTATCCGCGCGACTCCATGTAATTCAGCAAGTTGCGGCGGCCTTCGCTCAGCAGATCATCGTCGAGGGCATTCTCCTCATAAACTGGGACATTTTTTTTGATGGTTCCTCGGCTGAGCCGGAATCCCTCGACTTGGATTAAAACCGAAGGGCCGGGATCGGCCTCCAGAGCGTAATCTACGGCATTTCGTTCCGGAACGTATTTTTTCTCCACGATACTGATTTCAGCCAGCCAGCGGTCCTGCTTCTCGTATTTCTTACGAATTCGGTCGAGGGCTTCGGCCGCCTTCGAGGCAGAGACTACATCGCCGGGATGCAGACGCGCGATGTCTTCGATTTGTCTCCGCGAATAAAGACTTTTTCCCTGAATGGTTACAGCGCCCACGCGTGCCGGGACTCCGGCGTGAATTTCAAACCTAACTTCAACCTGCTGCGTCACCGGATCCTGGCGCTCCGAATGCGTGACCGAAGCGTGATAGAAATCATTTTCTTCCATCAGCCGTATGATGTTTTTGCTGGCCCGGTCCATCTTATCGGGAGTGAACTGCTCTCCCAGTTGTAATTTGGACGCGTTCACTACCTGGGAAGCGGTAGGCCGGCCGGGGGCTCCTTCCACGCGAATGCCACCAATAAAGAAATTCGGCGCGCTGACGAATAACAGGGTTAGCTCGCCACCGGCAGAGCGGTCGCATTGGGCGCTGAGATCGGCAAAGCGCCCAGTGGCAAACAGCCTGTGCAGGGTCTCCTGCAGCAGGGCGCGGTTGACTGGCTCCCCTTCTCGCACCTTCAGCATTCTCTCCAACATTCCCCAATCCCCCGGGGTCACCCCTGGAAATTCAATCTTCCGGATGGGGCTGCGGAAGCATTCCGACTCTGAGTCCGGCCGCGGCCAGGGGACCTCTGCCTGCTTGTTTGAAGGGTTGACCTCACCTGTTTGTGGCCACAACCGTCCCGTCCCCAGGGAGGTTGCGATCACGATCATCGCGAGATTCCAGACGAAACTCCTTCTAAACAAAAAGGCTCCTGCGCCAGAGTGTCGGTACTGACGGTCTAAGGCGGCAGAGGCGAGTACGGCGCGCGGCCCTCGTGCCATCGCCACTTATAATAAATGTCTTGGGAGGAAACCAAGGTGGAAGCGCTGGTTCGCAGCATCTTAAGCTTTTCCGGTTCTCCCGCCGCTTGATGAAACCCGAACTCGACCAAAGATATTCGCGGCAAGTGCTGTTTTCAGAGATAGGAACAGCCGGCCAGGTCCTCCTATTACAGTCCCACGTGGCTATTGTGGGCTGTGGAGCGACCGGCTCCGCTCTGGCTTCCCTGCTGGCGCGGGCAGGCGCCGGGACCTTGCGCATCATCGACCGGGACTACGTGGAAGCCAGCAATCTGCAGCGGCAGAGCCTTTTTGACGAGACTGATGCAGCCGGCTCCTTACCCAAAGCCATTGCTGCTTGCCGCAAGGTCGCCAGCTTTAATTCGCAGATTGCGACCGAGCCACGCGTCAGCGATCTACGCCCGGAAAATGTTGACGAATTGCTGAACGGTGTCCACTTGATCCTGGACGGCACCGACAATTTCGAAACCCGTTACCTGATTAACGATTACGCCGTCAAGCATTCCTGCCCCTGGATCTACGCGGCTGCGCTGGGCAGCTACGCGATCACAATGAACATTCTCCCCAGCGAGACGGCATGTTTGACTTGTATGTTTCCCGAGAGCCCTGCCGGCATGATTGAAACTTGTGAGACAGCCGGAATTTTGAACTCCGCGGTGAACTTCGCCGCATCCATTGCTGCCACCGAGGCGATCAAGCTGTTGAGCGGCAGCAAGAAACAGCTCAGGCGCACTCTGCTGTCTTATGATTTATGGCGCAATGAGAACGCGGAGGTCTCAGCCGATAAGCCCAGGCCAGATTGTCGCACCTGCGGGCACAAAGAGTTTCCGCATCTCGCAGCAGAAGGACGTCCTCACATTACCCTTTGCGGCCGGAATTCAGTACAGATACACGAGCACGCTCGGCCGCTCGATCTCGCGGACCTGAGCGGACGGCTGCAGCTGCACGGCAGGGTCCGCCACAACGAATTCATCCTTAAGTTTTGGAAAGAGCCGTTTGAGTTGACTTTTTTTTCTGATGGCCGGGCCATCATCAAAGGGACCACCGACACCGCCGTTGCGCGCAGCCTCTACGCACGCTACGTCGGCAGCTAGGGCGCCGGACCGGGCAGCGCAGCGCAGTGCAGATGCAGTTTGCCGCAAAATTCCCCGGTCACTTCGTTCTTCCTAACATCGATTTCGTCAGCGCTGAAGCAGGCTCTCCAGTGCGCTGAAAAACTCGGGGTAAGATATTACCGCCGCATCCGCTCCCTTGATCTCGCTGTCACCTTCCGCCCCCAGGGCTGCGATGGCAAAGGCCATGGCGATGCGATGGTCCCCAAACGAATCGAGCGACGCCCCGTGCAGCTTCTGTTTGCCGGGAACTCGCAGGCCGTCTTCGAACTCTTCCACCTGCGCTCCCATCAGGCGTAAGTTGGTGGCGACGCTGGCGATGCGATCGGATTCCTTCACTCGCAGCTCGCGCGCATCGCGGATTTCAATCCCATCGGAGGTGTAGGGCGCGATCGCGGCCAGCACCGGAATTTCATCAATCAAAGCTGCAGTGTCGCCCCCATGAATCCGCGCCCCCCTCAACGTCCCGCCTTGTACGTGAATGGTCCCGATCAGTTCACCATGTTTCTCCTCGAGATCAGCGAGCGTGATTTTCAGTCCCAGGCCCATAAGGATATCCAGGAGCCGCGCACGTGTGGGATTAACCAGTAAGTTAAGGACTGAAAGTTGTGAATCAGCAAAGAGTCCCGCCGCGCAAAGAAAGAATGCCGCGCTGGATATATCGCCTGGAATCGTGGCTTCAATCGCACGCAGCTTCTGGCCGCCGCCGACACTGACCTCGCGCATCCGGCGCTCTATTCGCACTCCGAAGGCTTCGAGAGCCAGTTCCCCGTGATCGCGCGTTTGCACCGGTTCCTCGATGCGCGTGCTTCCGGCGGCGAAGAGACCGGCAAACAGAAGGGACGTTTTCACCTGGGCGCTGGCCACGGGCAGCTTGTAGTCAATCGCCTTCAATGGCGATCCAGTCATGCGCAAGGGTGGACGGCCGCCAGAGGCGGTGGTGATTTTCGCGCCCATCATTTCGAGCGGCTGAGTGATCCTAGCCATCGGGCGGCGGGAAAGCGACTCATCCCCAACCAGCTCGCTGGCGAAATCCTGGCCGGCAAGAATCCCACTCATCATGCGAATGGTCGAGCCGGAGTTTCCGCAATCGAGCGGAGCGCTGGGCGCTTGCAGCTTTGTGCCTCGGCCGTGAATAGCAACGGAGCCTGCGCTCCGTTCCCACGTAACCCCCAAACCGCGCAGGCATGCGAGAGTGCTGGCACAGTCGGCGCCGGTCGAAAAGTTCTCCAGCTTCGTCGTGCCTTCAGCAATTCCGCCCAGCATCGCATAGCGATGCGAAATCGATTTGTCGCCCGGAAGATGCATCGATCCCGCGAGGCTTTTGGCGGGATGGATAACGATGGATTTTTCGCCGGACACTCATTTCACTATAAACGCAACGCGGAGATTCGATTTCACAAGACGTAAAATGTGGCACTGGCGGGCGTCCTGACCTAACGTGCGTGCTTAGTCGAATCCAAAAACTGTCTCAGCAGTGTCCCCACTTCTTCTGAACACTCCCAGGGCGAGTAGTGTCCAGCTTTGGCGGCGATCTTCAGTTGGCTTTCCGGAATGTGCCGCTTCATCAGTTCGGCTTCGGCGACTCCGGTCAATGTGTCTTCGTCACCGGTGATGATGAGCGTAGGCACAGTGATCGTCTTCAGCGTAGAAACGGAGTCAAGGCGCTCGGCCATCCCCTGCTGAACTCCGGCAACGTCTTCGGCCGACATTTTGCGCATCATGCGCAGGGCGCCTTCCACCAAGTCGGGTCGCGAGCGCCGCGTGCTTTCACCAAGCAATTTTTGCAGCATGCCTTCAAAGAAAGGCTCAGTTCCCCGCTGCAGAACATCCGTAGCGGATTCCAAGCGGGTGGCCCGGGCGTCAGGACTATCCGCTGAGGCTTTTGTATTGCAGAGGACCAGGGCCGGCACCCGCTCGCGAAATCGTCGCCAGAACTCGAAGATTGCGTACCCGCCGATTGAGACTCCGATCAGCGGAGCGCGGTCAACGCCGGCGGCATCCATCACGCGAGCAACATCAAAGGCGTGCTTCCGCGTTGTCGCTGGTCCGTTGCCGAGGGACGATTCGCCGTGACCGCGCAGGTCCGGCATGATCAGCCGGTACCGCGAAGCCAGTGATTTCGCAATCGGAAACCAGATCTCGTGGTTCGCGGGGAATGGGTGAAGAAGAACGACATCAGGACCGCTGCCCGCGATATCGTAGAAAATTTCGGCATCGTCGCTGATGAGGTTTTCCATGCGGCGAGTTATAAGGAAGTCTGCTTCGCGCTTCCGGCTAGACCAGCCCGCCCGCGACAGAGTAGTTCCGCAGAGTAATTTGATGGGCCCTAAATCAGGGAGCCGTAACTGGCTGGCCGGTCGGCAGCTGCGCCGGAAGCAAATACGGCTCTTCGGGCATTACGATCCAAGCGATCGGGTACGAGAGCAATCCCACGCCGGTCACTACTGACGCAATCAGCCACACCAGCCGGACGATGGTCACATCAATGTCGAAGTATTCGGCCACGCCCAGACACACACCCGCCAACTTGCGGCCTTCGCGCGGACGGACCAGCCGCTTGCGAGCTATCACGCCACCCACCCGGGTACCACAATAGGCGCAAACGTTGGCATCATCCTGGATGGATTTACCACAGTAATTGCAGTACATAAATTCCACCTCACGAGCAAGAATACGCTTTCCGGGATGCCGATGTTCCGGCAAAATCGGCCGAGCGCAAGCCATATAGGGGCAGGTCCCACCCGCCTACGCCCGACGAGGACGTCCGGCTCCACATCGTTTATGCAAAGGGCCGCAATCTGCACTGTCCGAGTAATTCTTGCTCTGACCCCAGTCAACCAAGGGAATGGCGGTGAGATCAAACCCTTGTAGATCCTGGGAATTCTGACTTATGCCTTTGGTCACAGGCGTGCCTTAAAAAGCCCGGAAATCAAACATGTCTGACGTAGTGCGCGATGGGCATCAGGAGTTTTGGCGTCCGCCCCTGGCCCAACCTACCGGACCTTCAAATCTGGCCGAGGCTTGCCGTCGCTGCGGGACTGAATTTATCGTCGGCGCGGCCTTCTGCCACGTCTGTGGCTTTGGACGCCATGAACTCAAGGCCGGCCCCTCCGCGCGGGATTGGACTAGACACCTTGGCTTCCTGCGCGCTCTCGAGTTCGGAAGCGTGAAACGGTGGTTCGGGCTGCCAGTCGCATCACTCGTTGCTTTTCTTTTGGGGATCGCTTTTGCCATCGCCGCGTTGACGATGGGTTTCATCAGGGTGCATGACTTTTCAGATTTTGAAGCCATACAACTCTGGCGCATCCAGTGGCTGATGGCGGCATGCGCGGCATTTCTGGCTGGAATCCTTCTAAGGCGCCGCAAATCTTGAGATTAGTCCGCTCCTGAAGCAGCGGAGTTCTTCGCCATTGTCCCCGCGCGGTAGTGATTTTTCAATCGATACATATGGTTCACGGGTGATATGCCCCTTCCCAGCGGGTATCCGTTGGCGATCGCCGAAGTCACATAGGCTTTGGCCAGCAAAACTGCTTCAGCTACATCCCTTCCCAGTGCCAGATGACAGGCAATAGCCGTCGAGAAGGCGCACCCGGTTCCATGGGTGCACCTGGAATCTAACCGGTCGGCTTTGAATAGTTGCACATCTTTTGTCGCTTGGGGACTCCACAGGTCAGCCGCTTTGTCCAAGTGTCCCCCGGTGATAACTACCCTTTTCGCCCCCATCTGGTGCAGTTTCACCGCAGCCTGCTTCATGTCATCAATACTCCAGACAGTCAGACCGGTCAGTGTGGCTGCTTCTTCAGCATTCGGCGTGATCACCGCCGCCAGGGGCAGCATCCCTTCCTTCAAAGCTGTGATTCCCGGCTCATCCAGCAACATAGCCCCCGAGGACGCCTTCAGAATAGGATCCAGCACCACATTTGGAAGTTTGGCCTGCTGCAAAAATTCAGCCACCCGGCCCGCCACCTGCCCCGAACCCAGCATTCCGATATGGACCGCCGCCAATTTTAAATCCCTGATCAGCTCCTCCAAGGTTTCCACCAGTAATTGAGGTTCCGCTGGCGAAATTCGTTTTACGCCGGCCGTGGATTGGACCGTCGTAGCTGTTATCGCCGCCACACCGTAGCATCCATGGGCGGCAATCGTTTTTATGTCAGCAGTGATGCCGGCCCCGGATGAGGGGTCGAATCCAGCAATAGTGAGCACCACGGGCGGAGTGTGAGGCATGCCCGGAACTGTACTTGGAAAGTATGCCGCTTGCAAAATATTTTCCCTTCCAACACTTCACGCAGCCCAGCGAAAATGCTGGAGATAAGGGGAGTGTATGAAAACAATACGTCAACAACATCCGTATAAGTTGCTGAGAACACTGCTAGGAAAATATTACGTAGCTTAACTGGCACGGTTATTAACGATTTAGTACATGTATAAGTCCATGTTTCAATGGTTAGATACGAGCTTCGCTCCTTTTCGACGCTACGTTACTTCACCTAAGTATAACCATCTACAAGGTTTATACATGGAATTACGCATTGACAGCTGCTTTGACCCCTCTTAGGATTTGTGAACCTGACATACGAAGCTGGAGGGGGGTTAATGGGGAGACGTTTAGCTCAAGGACTAACAATAGCGTTGTTTGTAGGTTTGGGGGCAGCGCAAAGGCCCGCGAAATTTCAGCGATCAGACCGGGCAACCGTGTCCGGAAATGTCGGCGCCCCTGCAGTTGCGGCTCGGCCCAACCCCTATCAGGTCGGTACGGCCTCGTGGTATGGCGAATACTTCGAAGGCAAACCGACGGCTAGTGGTGAGCCTTATAACATGTATGAGCTAACAGCCGCCCACCCCACATTACCCTTGGGTACCATGGTCAGGGTAACTAACCTGCGGAATCGGCAAGCGGTCATTGTACGGATAAATGACCGCGGTCCGGTAGTTCCACGGCGCATTATTGACGTTTCATATAGCGCTGCCAGAATCTTGCAATTTCAGACACAAGGGCTTCAACGTGTGCGCCTGGACCTAGTCCCTCCCAGGGCCGCAGCGACGATGGCCTTACTTCGCGATCCACGATTCTAGGACTTTCGCCGGCCTGACACTTTGGGGCCGTTGGACATTCTCTCCCATTTCCGAAATCTGCATTTTAAAAATCCGCCATTTCCCCTAAGATCAAAACCGATGGCAGATCGAGCTCGTGAACGGCTGATCGTAGCGCTCGACGTCCCCAATGCTACCGAGGCCCGGAAAATCGTCTCCAGCCTGGGCGAATCCGTGGATTTCTATAAAATCGGCATGCAGCTCTACACTGCCGAAGGCCCGGGCATAGTGCGGGATCTGGTCGCATCCGGCAGACAAATTTTCCTCGATTTGAAGTATCACGACATCCCCAATACGGTTGCGGCGGCGGTGCGAGAGGCAGCGCAGCCCGGCGTCAGCATGCTGACGGTCCACGCGTCAGGAGGATCGAAGATGCTGCGGGCTGCCGCAGATGCTGCGCGTGCGGTAAACCCTTCGTTACGGGTACTGGCGGTCACCGTCCTCACCAGCATGGATCAGGCCGCCTTGAATGAAGCCGGAGTGCCAGCGCCTGTTCTCGATCAGGTTGTCAGGTTGGCCGCAATGGCCCTTAACGCCGGATGTTCGGGCCTGGTAAGTTCCGCGCTCGAAGTGAAAGCGTTGCGCAAACAGCTGGGTGACGATTTTTTGGCTGTAACGCCCGGCATTCGCCCTGCCGGGGCTCCGCATGGAGATCAGTCTCGCGCGGCAACTCCGGGCGAAGCAATAACGGCGGGAGCCACGCACCTCGTAGTGGGTCGGCCCATCACGGCCGCAGCAAATCCGGCAGCGGCAGCGGAAAAAATTCTTATAGAAATGGAATCCTCGTTGGACATGGGCAGCTCTGTCAGATCAGTGAGCTGACGAATGTCCGACGCTCGCATGCTATACTTTGGCAATCCCACGCCGTTGAAAGTGGGCGGAGGTTTGTATCGATAAGCGTTTCATCCGCACAAATGAGCGTATCCGCGCACGCGAAATTCGCGTGATTGGCGACGAAGGCGAACAGATCGGAATCCTGCCTCCCTTTGAAGCGCTCAAGATGGCCCGCGAAAAGAACTTGGACTTGGTAGAGATTTCCCCCACCGCGCAACCTCCGGTTTGCCGCATCATGGACTATGGGAAATTTCTTTACCAGCAGGAAAAAAAGGAGCGCGAGGCCAAGAAGCACCAGAAGACGATTACGGTCAAGGAAGTGAAGTTCCGCATCAACGTGGACGATCATGACTACGAGACCAAGAAGAACCACGTGCTGCGTTTTCTCGACGAAGGCGACAAGGTTAAGGCGACCATCTTTTTCCGTGGACGCGAAATGACTCGCACCAGCCTGGGACGGGGAATCCTGGAGAGATTGATTAAAGATATTGGCGAGCGCGGTATCGTGGAATTCCGGCCTCGGCAGGAAGGCAACACATTGCACGCGATCCTGGCTCCCAGTGCGAAGAAGCCGGGAGAAAAACCTGCGGCAGTGCAACAACCCAGAGTAAGTCAAGCGTAAATCAGCGTGCAGCACCGCCGTCAGCCAGTCTTAATTCTGCTGCTGAAGGCTGCACCCCTAAACTGGAAGTCATATGCCTAAACTAAAAACCCACAAAGGCGCCGCCAAGCGCTTCAAGAAGACCGGAACAGGAAAAGTCAAGCGGTCGCATGCATTCTTGCGCCACATCCTGACCTCGAAGGACAAGAAGCGCAAACGCGGGCTTCGCAGTGCGGTCCTGGTGAGCGATGCGGACACGCCAAAAGTTAAAAGAATGATTCCGTATTAGGGAATCGCCTCTGTGACTCTCTGCGTTCTCTGTGGTTCAAGCTTTTTTCACTCTCAGACGGCAGCGTTCACCGAGGCAAGCGAGTGAAGAGGCAAATCCTGCCTCCAGCCGCTAATTAGAAGTTTAAAAGGAGCAACTCATGCCTCGTGTAAAACGCGGAAGCAAACGCCGCGCGAAACGGAAAAGAATATTAGACCGCGCCAGCGGTTATTTCCTGACAAAATCCAAACTGTACCGTTCGGCAAAAGAAGCCGTCGAGCGCGGGCTAAAATTCGCCTACTCCGGACGCAAACAGAAAAAACGGCAGTACCGCTCGCTTTGGATCGTACGCATCGGCGCCGCCGCCAAGCTAAACGGCTTGAGCTATAACCAGTTCATTCACGGATTGAAGGTCGCAGGCGTGGAGCTTGACCGCAAGATCCTGGCCGACCTGGCGGTGAACGACGCGGCCGCCTTCAGTGGCCTCGCCGAGCAAGCCAAGGTAGCTATCAGCAGGGCAGCGTAAGCAGCCGGCAGCCGTCGGCCCTCAGTGCTTGGTGGCAGCTCTTGGCGCTTGCTTCTGTCATTCCGAGCGAAGCTTGAACATTCGCTTGCGAATGTTCAAGCGGAGTCGAGGAACCTGGTGTTCGCTTCGCGAAGCGAAACCGCAAGCCGCGGAGCGGCGCAAGAATACAGCCCAGGGCACAAGCCTGGGTAGGACCAAAAGCCCAGCTCCGAAGGGGCGAAAGAAACGTGGCGTATACCGTCCCAAAATTGAAAGGCTTCTCGCCGGCGGCGCTCGACAAAGCTGCCGCCGACCTTCTTGCTTCCCTGGAGAAGGAAGCTGTCGCCGTTGCGAACGATGACCAACGCAAAGCTCTGCGTGACCGTTGGCTGGCACGAAAGAACGGACTGCTCACCCAAATTAATGACCTTTGGCTGAAGGCAGCGCCCCGGGATTCCAAGCGAGAGGTCGGCCAGCGTGTCAATGCTCTCAAGTCCAGCGTCGAGGAAACAATAGAGAAGTTACAGCCGAGGATATCTACAACCGCTGTTGTCAAAGGGTCCTCGCTCCGCGCCGAAGCAGGGCCCGTCAGGGCGTACGCAGAACCCGCCATCGATATCTCCCTTCCCGGCATCCGCCGCCCCATTGGCGCCGAGCACCCGATCATCCGCACCATGAATGAGATCACCGGCGTCTTCCGTAACCTCGGCTATTCCGTCGCCGAGGGACCGGTAATCGAAACCGACTACTACAATTTCGAGGCGCTGAATTTTCCGCCAAACCATCCGGCGCGCGATAGCCAGGACACGCTCTTCCTCGCCAACCAGGAATCGAAGCCGTCGCGCGAGCGGCTGCTGCTGCGCACCCATACTTCTCCGGTACAGATTCGCACCATGGAAAAGTTTAAGCCGCCCTTGCACATTCTGGCGCCGGGAAAAGTTCACCGTAACGACCCTCCAGACGCCAACCACTCGCCGATGTTTCATCAGGTCGAAGGCCTGGCCGTGGACAGCAATATTACTTTCGCCGACTTGAAAGGCACGCTCCATCACGCCATGAAGGCACTCTTCGGATCAGACGTGAAAACCAGTTTCCGGCCATCGTTCTTCCCCTTCACCGAGCCCAGCGCGGAGATGTTTGTTTCCTGCTTCATCTGCGGCGGAAGCGGCAAGCGGGTTGGTGACGACGCCCCGTGCCGCCCCTGCAAGCAGACTGGATGGATTGAAATCCTCGGCTGCGGTATGGTGGATCCAAATGTTTTTGAGTTCGTGAAGCGCAACGGCTACGACCCGGAGAAAATCTCCGGCTTCGCCTTTGGCATGGGCGTGGATCGGATCGCCATGCTGAAGTATGGGCTCGACGATTTGCAGTTTTTCTTTCAGGGGGATGTAAGGTTCTTGGAGCAGTTCGGGTAAAGCAGTCGTTGGTCGTTGGCCATCGGCCCTCAAGTCATGAAGATCTCTCCACAGTGGCTGCGCGAATTCGTTGATCTCCCGGCGGACGACCGCCGTCTCGCGGAAGACCTGACCGCAATCGGAATCGCAGTCGAAGGCATCAGCAGCGAAGGCGCAGACACTGTTTTTGAAATGGAGATCGGAACCAACCGGCCCGACGCGATGAATCATTACGGCGTCGCGCGGGAGGCGGCGGCGCTGTATGGCGTGTCGCTGAAAACCCTTGAGGCAAAGCATACCTCAGCGGCTAAAGCCGCTTCATCGAAGACGCCAAACGGCACGACTGACGTCGAGCCCTTTCCGGTCGAACCTTTCACAATCCGTCGATCTGGCGCTGGAGGTGCGTGCCCAATCGAAATCGAAGACAAAGACGGGTGCGCACGCTACACCGCCCAGATCATCCGTGGCGTAAAGATCAAAGCTTCGTCCCAAGAAATTGCCAGCCGCCTGGCCCTGGTGGATCAGCGCCCAATCAACAATGCCGCCGATGCTTCGAACTACACCCTCTGGGAGATGGGACATCCAACGCATGCGTTTGATCTCGACTTGCTCGAAGGCAGAAAGATTATCGTTCGCCGCGCGCGAGTCGGCGAGACGCTGAAGACCCTCGACGGCGTGGACCGCGAGCTTTCGCCCGAGGACCTGATCATCGCCGACGCAACCAAACCTGTGGCTCTGGCCGGGGTCATGGGCGGCCTCGACACCATGATTACGGACAAGACGAAGAACATTCTCATCGAGTCAGCCTGGTTCGATCCCACCGCGGTCCGCAAAACTGCGAAGCGGCATGGCCTGCATACCGACGCTTCCCATCGCTTCGAGCGTGGCGCAGACTACGGCGCAACGCCGCTCGCCTGCGAACTGGTCGCCCAGAGAATCATTGAATGCGGGGGAGGCCAACTCGCTGACGGGATGATTGATGCCGTCGCCCGCGAGATTGACCAAGCGCCGGTAGTCCTGCGCATTTCCGAAGTGCAGCGAATTCTTGGCGGCGCCCTCGAAACGCAGGAGATTATCGCTATCCTCGAGCGCCTCGGCTTCGAGCTGGTTCCGGAACCGGGAGCACAGCAGGAATTTTCCGTCCGGATTCCAACCTGGCGCCTCGACGTAGAACGCGAGATTGACCTGATCGAAGAGATTGCCCGGCTGCACGGCTACAACCAGTTCCCGAATACTCTGCCCGCGTTTGCCGGCTCGGTGGTTGAGAATCCGCGCACCGCGATGGAAACGAAGCTCCGCTCTTCCCTGCTTGCTCTGGGTTACAACGAAGCGGTCTCGCTCAGCTTCATCTCGCACGAAGAGGCCGAGACGTTCTCGTCCACACCGGTGATTGAACTGGCGAACCCTTTGAGTGAAGAAGCCTCGCTCATGCGCAGCTCGCTCCTGCCGGGAGTGCTGAACATGCTCGCCTACAACTTGAACCGCGGCAGCGATAGCGTTCGCCTCTTTGAAATGGGAGACGTATACGAGGCCTCAGGCGAGATCACAGCCGAGCGCAAGCGCATTTGCCTGGGCGCGACGGTTTCTGCGCTGCGAGACGCGCTGCCTCAGGGCGGCGCGCTCGATCGGGGCAAGGGAGTCTCCGAGCTGGATGTGTTCCGTTCGTTGAAGGGGGACATCGAGACCCTGCTTAGCGCCTTCCGCCATAAGTCGCTTGCGTTCGACGCGCAGACCGCGGACTACTATCATCCGGGCCGCTCAGCGCGTGCCTTGATGGATGGCGAGATTGTGGCCCAGTTCGGCCAGTTGGGTCCTGAACTTGGTGCGGCCCGCAAATTGCGCCATGACGTTTACCTCGCGGAATTGTTTGCTGATCGGCTTTATCAGCGCGGTCTCCGCGAAATCAGGCGCCAGCCGCTTCCTAAATTTCCTGGCGTGGAGCGCGACTTCTCATTCTTGTTCGCTGACGATGTCACCTTCGAGAAGATTCGAGCGTCCGTTCACGCGCTCCAGCTCGCGGAGCTTCGCAGCTTTGCTCCGGTCGAGATTTTCCGGGGCGGCTCGGTGCCGGCAGGAAGCTATTCCATACTGCTGCGCGCGAACTTCCAGTCCGGCGAGCGCACCCTGCGTGAGGATGAAGTTGCCGGGTGGTCAGCGAAAATCGTCGCGGCGCTAAAGCAACTCGGCGGCACGCAAAGGGCTTGAGCTCCCTCTGTGGTTCTCTGCGTCCTCTGTCCCCTCTGTCTCCTCTGTGGTTCTCTCTGTGCCCCCTTCAACCCTGTCATCCTGAGCGGAGTGAGAAGTTCGCGGAGCGAAGTTCTCACGCAGTCGAAGGACCTGCTGTTTGCCGGTGGCCGGAACTGCCTGCAAAAAACCAGGCCCCTTCTGTGTCCTCTTCAACCCTGTCATCCTGAGCGGAGTGAGAAGTTCGCGGAGCGAATTTCTCACGCAGTCGAAGGATCTGCTCTTTGCCGCCGGCGCCGGAACTGCCTGCAAAAACCAGACCCGCCCGGATGACAGAGATAAAGATGACGAGGAACACAAGAAATTATGCAATTCGCACGCCGGATATTTAAGATAGCGTCAGCATGTCCGACGCCGTCAAACTGATCGAATGTCCGCGCGACGCCTGGCAAGGCCTGCAAGGCCAAATTCCCGCCGATCTGAAGGTTGATTACCTGAAAGCGCTGATCAGCGCCGGGTTCAAGAATATTGATGCGGCATCATTCGTATCGCCAAAAGCTGTTCCGCAGATGGCCGACTCCGAAACCGTGCTGCGGGAACTTGATCCACCCGATGATGTGGAAATCATCGCCATCGTGGTCAACGAAAAAGGCGCACAGCGCGCCATCAATACGCAAGCGGTCAGCACGCTGGGCTTTCCGTACTCCGTTTCTCCGGCGTTCCTGCGAAATAATCAGCGGCAGACGCCTGAGGAGTCGCTGGACGAACTGGAAAAAATTCAGAAGAAGGCAGAGGACTCCGGAGTGGACGTGGTGGTGTACATCTCCATGGCCTTCGGAAATCCGTACGGGGACGAATGGAGCGCCGGCGAGGTCATCAATGCCGTGGATATTTTAGAGTCGAGCGGGATCAAGATGGTCTCGCTGGCTGATACCGTGGGAGTGGCTTCGGCGGAGCAGATTCGCGCGCTGGTGTCCGCGGTAATCGACAAGTATGGCTTCGTCGAAATTGGCGCGCACTTGCACAGCCGCGCGGAACAGGTAGAGCAGAAGGTGCTCGCCGCCTATGACGCCGGATGCCGCCGATTTGATTCGGCCATCGCTGGCCTGGGGGGATGTCCGTTTGCCCAGGATGCGTTGGTGGGAAACATTCCTACCGAAAGGCTCATCGCCACCCTCAATCAGAGAGGCGCCCAACTGCCCGCCTTGAAATCCCTGGACGCATTGCTGCGGGCGTCGGCGGAGATTGGGGCAAGGTACACCGTCTCCCACGCCGCCGATTAGCTAAATTTTCGCGCGGAATTGACTGGCGGAAGCGAGTGGGAGTCGAACCCACCATCGCCATCAGAGATAACGATCTACGGTTTTGAAGATCACCAGGAGTGTTCTGATGCGTTATGAAAATTCTCTACTCTACTTGATTTGTCAACAGGTTACAAATCGAGCGATTTGCAGCGTTCTGATCGGAATGGACGCGTTTTGAACGTAGAACTATCACGTTTTTATCACCGCACGGGCACTGCTGAACCTATATGAGCGCCACTCCGCTTCCCCGCTCCGCGCGGGAACTCAGCAGCTGCTCCCAAGACCGGAACCTACCTTTCAACGAAAATCAACGACGGGGAAGAGTCACCCGGCGTAACCGGAACGGCCACAGACTCCGTCATGGAGGCACCGTGCAGTACCCACGCTAGATTGCTTGGCTGGGTTATGGATAAAATAAAAACCTGGTTGTTTGGATCAGACGAACACGTAGCAGCGAAATGCTGACCAGTTGCGCTTGAACCTCCGGTGCTCGTGTCGACCGAACCCACGATTTGAGAGCAGTCAGCAGCGTCGATCGAGCCTGAAAAGCTGGACTGGGCCAGATTGCTGGGCTCAGTTCCCAACCGATAGTTTCCTGGGAGGTACAGGTTAGACCCGGCGAACATTTCACCGCTGAGAACCTCACTTCCAGAGTTCTCGAGAATGAAACCGGATTCGCTTCCGGAAAGATAAAAGACGAAAGAACGAGGAGGTGACGATTGCAAATTGATCCTGCCTCGGCTCTGCGTCGCAAGCGTGTAAGTCCAGTTAGCTGGCACCGCGATTTGCGAAATGCCGCCGAGGTTCTGGGTGACGAATGCCTGAGCAGGGTTGGGCGCAGTGGGCGCGAACAGATTCGCAGCCAGCGCGCTTGTGCCGGTACCCGATACCCCGCTGGTCGCGATCATGAACGAGATGGGAGCCGCAAACGGGGTTCCAGTCTGCGTGCGAGCCCAGCCTCCGAGGAGATGGGGAATCGGGGCCGTGTCCGAACCGATCAGCACTAACTCTTGAGACGAAACCAGGTACCCAACAAGAGATAGATGCCCGTTAGTGGCGGTAACAGACGCGTTCAATTGTATTCTCACGCGACCGGTTGTGCTGACACCGTAACTCCCGTTCCAGGGAACGGAGGCCGAACTGCTTCCGTTGACATTGGCGTCCATCAGGCCGGTGCCTAGGCCTCCAGACCCATTCGCATTAAAGGCTCCCACCAATCCACTGCGCGTACGGTCGGAAGCATTACCGCTCAGTCCGAAAGCAAAATTTCCGGACATAGAAGCATTGCTGAAAGTGCCCGCTTGTTGCTTCTTGAGAATTCCGCTCGCCTGAATGCCACTGGTGTCACTTTCGATCAGTCTCGCTGTGCCGGCCGGGTTCAGAGCGATTCGGAATCCACGTACTCCCTGAGCTGTCTGCAAGCTAAGTGAGCCGAGGAGGTCTGCCCCAATGCTGTAGGTACCCCCAGTTATGCTGAGATTAGTCACACCTCCGGGGCGAAGCACATCCAGAGTGCCACCGGTCACGTTACCCGAACCGTCTCCGCTGAATGTACCAGCCGTGACTACTGGGCCTGATGTGTCACTTCCGGAAACTAGAAACGCATACGGCCCAGACAGCAGAGTGTTGTCTGGAGCATGCAGGCTAATCGACCCAGTCGCTTTGCCCTTAATCAGGTCGGTCACAGTGATCATTACTTGAGGCGGGACCGGAAGTACCAGTGGTGCCTGATAAATAGTCGACCGTGAAGCTGAATAAATCAGCGTTCCGCAGGAAGCGCCGGAACAGTTTGTTCCCGATAATTTGAAGCCGCCGCAACCAATGTCGAAGTTGACAAGCGAGCAGCCACCAGCGCTGAAGCTCTGTAATCCGCCGGACACCACGTTTGCACTCTGTGGGCTGAGGACCAAGCCACCAGTGCTGGCTCTCACTGTGACACTAGCCGAAGCAGTCTTGGACGGATCAGACTGCAAAGTAGCCGTAACACCGACGAGGACGCTGGCGCTAATCGACGCTGGTGATGTGTACAAGCCCGAAGCGCTTACTGTTCCACATGCTGCACCGCTGCAGCTAGTTCCCAACACGCTCCAGGTGACTGGTGGCGTAGTCGTGCCCATATGAGCGGTAAACTGAACGGAAGCGGAAGGAGATAAGGTGGCTCCTTTAGGCGAAATTGCCAGCCTGATCAAAGCTGGGGGAGGCGGCGCCGGATTGCCGCCTCCACAACCAGCCACTCCCATTAAACTCGGCACTATTAGAAGAGCGTACAACCGAAACCTGTTTTTCATCTCGTCCTCCAATGACACAATGTCTGAAATCGGAACTGCCCTTGGCGAATAGCTACTCAAGCGGAACCAGTGGCAGTCGTTTGGCGGTAACCTCGAACGTGGCTAGCGAGACACTGACATTCCCGTCTGGATCAGTGAGTTCGGCCACACAATTTCCAGACATCTTGCTTCCCTCGCTGCCCATGCTGAGTCGGCAGCGCGCACGCAGGAAACCAGCGTTAGGATCTTCAGAGAGGATGGTGTAGCTGGTGTAATCCATGGCCCCGCCGTTTTGTCTCCACTCACCCCAGCGCGACGACCCTGGAACGTCAGCGATCGGAAACATCGTGGTTAACGCTCGCCCATCGCGACTGAACGTGAGCAGCTCCCGGGATTCCGAGCTATCCGGAAACTTCAATACGAATTGCCAGGTGCCCACTGGCGACTGAGAGCTAGCTTGAGCTCGAAGGTGTGAAGCACTGAGCAGAAGCGCTGAAAGAATAGTCCAGAGTGCAGTTGCTTTCTTGAAGTTCATCTTCATCTCCATTTCGCAATTGAATTCGCGAGCCCCGGATCAATGATTAGTCAGCCGCACCACTTGGCCTTCGGGAACAAAGGCGGCCCCGTTTGAGACATATACGTGGCTGTCAGGCCCAACCGCGACGCCTGCAGGGAATAGCAACGCGCCGCTCGTCAGGGAGGTACGTACATCAGGCGTGGCAAAAGGAATCTTGATCACATCCCCGCCCCCGAACTGCTGATTGGTAAAAAGCTGAGAGGCGTAGAAGCTCCCGTCTGGGCCAAACGCACAACCGTTGATCGGCCACAATCCTGTCGCCCAGGGCGTGGCGATGTTCAGCACGGTATTCAAATCACCCGGATCGGTTGCGTTCGGATCGACCCGGTAAACAATTGCCGAAGGGCCGAACACGACGCTGTCAACCAATGCCAGTGTTCCTACGTAGAGCGCCCTGTCAGGTCCTTGGGCGATACAAGTCGGGGTGGAATTGGCGATGATGTTGTTCGGAAAGAACGCCAGGATCTCGTTTGATCCATCCGGTCGAACCAGGTTGAGGGTGTTTGCTCCGGCGTCGGCGACGTAGAGGCGATCCGGAAGCGCAAGTATGGCGTACGGATTTGCGTCAGGGAAGTCCTTCGGCGCCAGATCAAAATGCAGGTTGGCCCAATCGAAGTTGAAATCGCCAACATTTGCAACGTCACGAATCTGGCCGCCTTGACTGATTTTCAAGAGATGGCCAAGTTGTGAAGGGAACCCCAGCGCTCTGTTGGAGAGCGCCAGGATGGCATAAATACCGCCGTCTCCAAGGGCGGATACTCCGTCGGCGCCGACGAATTCTCCTTCATCGCCGACTGAGATTAAACCGGTCACCACATCTCTGGTCTTCGAAAGCGCCAGCCACGGATATCGAATTTCAGTAATCTTGCCGCTGAACCCACCCGCGCCGGCTTGGGCGACATAGAGAAGGCCTCCCGGACCGAAACTCAGCCCTCTGGGACTCTGAAGGCCTCCTAAGACGACGGTGTAAGGATCGACAGCCAGAGCCGACGTTGCGAGCAGACATATGAACACGAACGACCCCGTGAATCTTCGACTGAACCCTTGCATAAAGCCTCCATTCCTTCCGACTGCATGCAAGTTGAGGGACAAGTGCGCTTTCGTCAACTCACCCGTATTGCACCGATTTCTAACCGTCTAACTGCCTGAATTGACGTGTCTTGTAGCGGAATCTGGATTGGCGTTTGGAACCGTGCTAGACTTGCTCGCCGAATATCTGAGGGAAATTCTTATGCACCGCGACCCTGGCGGAACCATTCGGTTTGGAATTTTTGAGGTTGACCCCGCCTCCGGGGAACTTCGCAAACACGGCACCAGGCTGAAACTACAAGAGCAGCCTTTTCAGATTCTCACCGCGCTGCTGGAACGCCCGGGCGAAATTGTTACGCGGGAGGAGTTGCGCAGGCGAGTCTGGCCGATAGATACGTTCGTCGGCTTCGACCACGGACTTTACAGTGCAATCAAGCGGCTCCGGAACGTGCTGGGAGACTCAGCTGAGGTCCCCCGTTACGTTGAGACGGTCTCGCGCCGTGGCTACCGGTTCATTGCACCGGTTGAAACGATCTCGCATGCAAACAGACGTCTGACGGCTCAACCAGCCGACTCAGATGCTCGCCAATCTTTAGATACCAAGGATACAGCTGCGAAAATTCAAACGCCTGGAACACATCGTTGGCTGGTGCTTGCGCTTCTGATCGCGGGCGCCGTTTCCGTTGGGGGACTTGCCGCCTATCCGCTGTTCAATCGGCCGGCACACACTGTCGCGTTACTTCCTTTCACGTACCCTCCTGAAAACAAGTTTCTCGAGGGGGTTTCGGACACCCTTACCAGCAACCTCATTGTTGATCTGACCAGTCTTAACCATTTCGGTCTGAACACTAAGGCTCGCGCTGCCGTTAAGGAGTTCAAGGGAAAAACTTTTGACCCAGTGCAAGCGGGAAAAGCGTTAAAGGCGGACTTAGTCTTGGTAGGCAAAGTCGCACAGGTACAAGGTCAGCTATCCATAGATGTCGATCTGGTTTCGGTCAGTGACGGGAACTCATTATGGGCAGCGCGCGATCTGCGATGGGAACCTTTTGAGGTAGAAGTTGCGAAGCGGGAACTTCTGGGCGAGATAGTGCAGCGCTTGCCCGTAAAACTTAGCCAGACCGAGCGCGCTAGCCTGCTACATTCGCGGCCGAGACAAAGGCCGAATCCGGAAGCTGAAAAACTCACATCGAAAGCCCAATCGCTATTCTGGACCGGGACACCCGAAAATTTTCGCAAGAGCATTGAATTAAACCAACAAGCACTCCGGATACAGGAGTCTTCAGGTCCGTATGGTGCGATCGCATCCACCTATGTAGCAATGGCCGATCTTGAGATGATTTCACCGGAGGAAGCGCGTGCCAAGGCGCGGGAGTGGGGAAACCGCGCACTTCAAGGGAACGATACGGATTTCGGCGGGTTGATCGCGTTGGATCGGGTTGAGAGAAATCTGGAATGGCACAGTCAAACCCTCAAGGAGAATGACTTAGCCAATGGACGTTTTGATACGGTCTTAGCTCAACGCCGACGATATCAGTCCGAAAATCCGGAATTACCTGCGTCCTATGACATGTCGGGAGCTGATCTCATTTTGGCTCGCAAGTTTTCAGAAGCCGCCGAACAGGAAAAAATCGCCCTCGAACTGGATCCCAAGCGTGCCTGGTCCCATTACGGTCTTGGAAAGGCTTATCTGCATCAGCATCGCTATGAGAGTGCGATTGCTGAATTCGAGCTTTCCAGAGAGGGGCTACCCATCCATAGCCTTACGGGCATTGCATGCGCTTTAGCATTTTTTGGCAAAAAACACGAAGCGAGAAAGAAGCTGGAGGATTTGGAAGCACTGTCGAAAGCCGAATATATCTCGCCGCTGATGTTCGCCAGGATACACACCGCGCTAGGGAATCGCGATGAGGCTTTTCGGTACATGAAAAACGCCTGTGATAGCAGAGTCCCATATCTTCTAAATGTAAAATACGATCCGGCCTGGGACAAGCTCCGTCACGCCCGGCGATTCCCTGAAATCGTTCGCTGCGTAGGGCTTGAACCCTGATGAGCAGGACCTCGCTCCGAGTCGGGCGGCTTCTGTGCATTGGTATTGTCTCTCTTCCGCTTACTTCCCTTGCTCAAAGTCAAAATACTGGACGAATCATGGGCGTAATCTTCGATCCCCATGGAGCCGTTATCGCCGGAGCGCAAGTTTCAGTTCGGAACCAGGAAACGAGCGCGACCGTCAGGACCATCACCGATGGCAGCGGCGCATATAGCATCTCGTATCTTCCAACGGGTTACTACTCAGTGGAAGTTGCGGCGGCAGGATTTGGCGTTACACACTCTTCCCATGTTCGCGTCGGAGTGGGCGAAAGTTTAGTGTTAAACGAAACCCTGGCCGTGGCCGTATCCCGATCTGAAATCCGCGTGAGCGATGCAGCGTCAATCGTGCAGAACGCAGCATCACGGCTGAGTACCAACCTCGATTCGCACCTGGTTGATGCGATACCGTTGGCGTCGCGAAATTTCACCCAGCTCATCGATCTGGTTCCAGGAACGGTTTCGTCCTTGAACGACAATACGGCGCTTGGAAGAGGTAGCAAAGCATTTGCGGTGAACGGGGTTCGCGCAAATGAAAACAGTTACCAACTCAATGGAGTTGACGCGAATGACATCGTGAACAATGGGCCGAGCTCGATTCCAGTGCCGGCGCCGGAGAGCGTCCGTGAAATAAGCATACAAACATCTCTATATGATGCGAGCTATGGCCGCTCACCGGGAGCTCAGGTTCAAGTCATCACCCAGAGCGGTACGAAGGCCTACCATGGCTCGATATATGAATACTTCCGGAATGATTTTCTCAATTCGAATGTCCCGGATCTGAAGGCAGCTGGAGTGCCTCGTCCTCCACTGCGCCGCAACGTGTACGGCGCTACCTTAGGCGGCCCATTACGCCGCGATAGGACTTTCGTCTTTCTTTCTTATCAGGGAACCCGTGAAAACAATGTGATAGAGGATGCATTGTTTGACAACGTCCTCATTGCTCCAGGTCTGAGCTACGATCGCTCGACATCAACGTTGACTTCAACCTTCGGGGTGGCCTCAATTCACCCCTCGAGCCTCGCTCTTCTCAATGCCAGGCTGGGTAACGGAGACTTTGTTATCCCAACGCCGCAGGTTAACGGTCGAGTTTCGGGTAGTGCCCCCTCGCGTTTCCACGAAGAGCAGTTCAACGCCAACTTTGATTTTCGCCCTGGAGCCAGAGACTGGCTGTCTGCCAAGTTCTTCTTTGCTGATGCAAATGCAATTCGCGGGCTTGGAGCGGTCAATCTGCCGGGGGTTCCGACTGCGGACGACACGGCAAACCGCGTGCTTGCGTTGGAGTATGTTCGCAACTTTCGACCCCAGTTTCTCAACGAGTTTCGATTTGGCGTGAGTTACTTGAGATCGAGCAACTCTCCACTGGAGCAGTTGAATGATTCTGACTTTGGTATTACCCGTTCTACCGCAGCTACCTATCTCGGGCTTCCGAACATCGGTCTGGGCCCCGAAGCCCGCATCGGGTCGCCTTTGGTCGATTCATCTGGAAACCGCCCAACCATCACGATGGCGGATACCATCTCTCTTCATAAAGGATCGCACGACCTCCGTGCAGGTACAGAAATTCGCTATTACCGGGAAAACTTTACCGCAAACGCTTTTTCTCGCGGCGAAATCGACTTTTCGAGCTGGAACAACTTCCTTACCGGCAGTGTCGATTTCGCCTTTCTGGGAAGTGGAATCCCCCAGCGCGAATATCGAGCAACAGATTACGATCTCTTCGCTCAGGATGACTGGGAAATCTCTCGAAGTCTAACCTTGAACGTGGGTCTGCGTTACGAACTCAATCTTCCGCCTTACGAGACCCATGGACGCATCGGCAACTTCGATCCGGCTCTCTACTCGCCGCCGACTCAGGCTGTCAACGGATTTCCGGTGGGCCCGCCGGGAGGGATTGTGATCCCTGGTAATTCGGTTTACCAGGTTTCCGGAGTGACCAGGACTGGAAAACGAATGCTGCGCAGCACCGACCCGAACAATTTCGGACCGCGCTTGGGATTTGCCTGGTCCCCATTCGCGTCTTCCCGAATAGCGATTCGAGGTGGATATGGAGTCTATTTCTCGCGTGAAGCCTTTGATGCAACGAATCTTACATTCCTAAATGCACCCTTCTTCTTTATTGGAGAAGCTTTCGGAACCGCACTGGATAACCCATTTCCGGTGACGCCAGCCACAACACAACTTCCGGCACTCTTTCCCGGTATTAGCGGTTTTTCCGCTTTGGATCCTGACTTGCGGACCCCGTACGTTCAGCAGTTTAATCTCACTACGGAATTTGCAATCGTTAAGGAAACGACTTTGCGGGTTGGCTACGTGGGCTCGAGTGGTGTGCGCCTTTATCGCGCATTCGGTTATAACGAAGCGCGTCTAGCGTCTGCTGAGCACCCAATAATCAACGTAACCACGCCGGAGGTCATCACCACCAATACCCCGGAGAATGCGATCCTTCGCGCTCCCTTTCAAGGACTTTCTACGTTTCCCTTCAACAACGCTCAATTCAGGTCCGACAGCCATTCCACCTACAATTCATTGCAGATATCGCTGAAGAGGCGATATCGGCAGGGTGCACAACTGGAACTCTCCTACACCTATTCGAAGTCCCTGGATGATTCCACCAGCCGCGGCGCCGGGCCATCGGGGTTGCAGGACGTGGGAAATGGCAACCAAGTAGTTGGCGAACAACTGAACTCCCATATGAACCGCAGTTACTCGGATTTTGACCGCACTCATCGACTGGTGGCGGCAGGCTCGTGGGAGTTGCCCCTGGGCGCGCTTTCAAGAGCCGCATTTCTAGATCCACTCCTTTCTGGCTGGAGTATTTCAGGTCTGCTGGCTGCTCAATCGGGCATTCCGGTGGATGTGATAGACACATTGGGAGGATCTTTGTACGGCACTGCTGGTGGTCATGCGAGCTGGGCTCCGGGAGCTGAACGGCACACAGCGATGCAACACCAACCTCCCGGCTACTACTTCAATCCCTTTTCGTTTATGCAAGCCATCGTACCGCCAGGCGGCCTAATCCCCAGTTCTGGTGGAACTGCGACCGCAGTGGACGGGGGCAGCGATATTGGTAGTGTTCGGCGCAACTCGCTGCGCGGGCCCTCGCAGAGTAATTTGGACCTAGCAGCCTCGAAATCCTGGCGCTTTTCAGAACAGCGACGGTTCGAATGCCGCCTTGAATTCTTTAACGTCTTGAATCATCCCAACCGATCTGACCCGATCAGTGACATTTCCGTGGTGGGTGGTTCAGGCGGCTCGTTCGATCCCTTCGGACGAATCATCGAACCTGGGGATTTTGGTAAGAGCATCGGGCATTCCGGGAGTCCTCGTATTGGACAGATCGCTCTACGATTCACCTTCTAAGCTTCTTCGTCGTAGGGCAGGACTCCAAAACCTTCGCAAAACTACGACAGTTTAACTACAGTGGGCAGTTTGTCACACTCAAACACCCTCACCCAAGAGCGCCGGGAGGAACTGCAGTCATTTACAAACAATGAGGAAGACCATGGTGCCGGGAGGGGGAGTCGAACCCCCAAGACCCAAAGGTCGGCGGATTTTGAGTTCACAAGTGAGTTCTGAACCGTTAGGAAAATTTTCTACTCTACTATACTTTTCAACTGCTTACAAACTGAACATTGTGATCCGGTATGACCGAAAATGCTCCGTTCTGAGCATAGAACTACTACAGTTTTACTACAGTCGGCTGCTCGGGGTATCGCTACATCACTATCTACTTTGAGCAAGTTTATGGGACGGCGCGTCGGCTCTGTGCCTGCGCGTAGTCCTTGCCGAACAGGGGTTTTGAGTGTAATCGCCTGATTACGTCAACAAGGGATCTGTTGCAACCGTCATTTCAGCACCTGGTAACGGGCCACCATGCCTCCCTCCATGTGATCGCTGACATGGCAGTGGACGAGCCAGATGCCGGGATCGTCGGGCACCATGTCCACGGTTTCCATTTGCGCAGGGGAAAGCGCGACGACATCGGTGCGCTTTCCATCGTGCACCACGACATTGCCGTGCCAGTGCGCGGTGTGGAAATTGAACGCAAAACCGAGCGTGACTAAATACCAACGGACGCGCTCACCTTTCTTCATGGTCATCATCGGCAGGTTCGCATACGACATGCCATTGATGGTGAAGCGAAGGTTAACGCCAGCAAAACCCGTGGGGGAGACGAAATTAAAACTGCCACGTGGATCCGTCGGAATGAGTTCGTCTTTCTTCACGCCCGCTGGGTCGTCCGTATGATTCTGAATGTTGTAATCGAAAAACCAACTCTCGTTCTCGTCAAAAATCATGAAGAGATTTACAAATTCCTTGTCTACATCTTTAGGACGGCCGTCGGGCAGGGCCAAGCCGCGACGGGTGATGATTATGGCGCCAATCAGACCGGAGTTCACATCAAACAATTCGTTAGTGTGCGAGTGGTACAGCCACACGATCGAGCTGGGGTCGCTTGGACCGGGTCCGGCGCGCTCCGGCACCTCCCAGGTGTAAATGTGGGTCTGGCCGGGAGGAACGCCGCCGCCAATTTTGCCGGCAGGGTCGCTGCCATCGTTGTAGGAAGTGCCCTCTGAGTCCTTTTCGTAAAACACACCATGGGGATGCATGCCGTAAGCGTGCGTCCCATTGTTCTTGAAAAGGACCTTAATGGTGTCGCCCACTTCGGCACGGAGAATCGGACCCAGGATGCCGGTGTGTTCCCATTCCGCGGAACGGGGCTTGAGTTGGGTGAAGCTGGCGTCCGTATATTCGCGGTAGATGGCTTTCTTGTAGATGTGGCCGATGCGGTGGGGACCATGCTCCATATAGGACTTGGCCAGGCCGCCGAAAGGCATGTTCATCATCTGATCGATGCCGCTCGGCGCGTAGTCCCAATCGAGCTCATCCGCGACGACGTAGTACATGCGGGTGTGGCCGTCGGTCGCGGCGGCGCTTTTCTGCTGGGCTGACAGCAGTGAAACGCAGAGCGCGATCAAAAAAGGGATTATTGTGACGGCGCGAAAAGCTGGAAATAGTCTCATCCTCATTGGTGGGATCCTTTTGGTTGTTGTGTGAGTGCCGGGTGTCGAGAAATGCCGATGGCTGAAGTGTGTTCTGACAAAGCCGTATCCTCGTGTGGTAACCAGACGATCTGTTCCACTGATTTTCCATCGCCCCGGATGGTTGGCGAAAGGATAGGTGACGTCCAGGCAGAAGACTGGTCAAAATTGAACGGCGAGCGAAAAGCACCTATTTTGAATTGGAGCTAGGACCATCGGCGAAAAATCGCGATTACGCTCATTGAGCCCAACCGGGGTTTTGAGTGTAATCGGCGATAACAACATTTACGAATTTCTGCTCTGGAGAAAATCGAGCGATGGCGGTCGGGGAGCCCACGATATTACTGCAACTTCGCGTACTCCGCCTTGGCTTCTTTCAGGATGGGGATGTCGGGGTCGGCTTCTTTCCAGAGGGCGAAGAAGTCTTGGTAGGCAGCTCTCGCCTTCGCCGTGTCGCCCGCCACCACATACGCTCGGCCGAGACCCAGTTTAGCCAGCGAATGTTCGACGCCTGTCGGACTGATGCCGCGATGGTCCACGATTTTCTGAAATTCGGCCGCCGCTCCTGCTCCGCGCTTTGCCTGTAGATATGCCTGGCCCCGAACGTATATACGTAAGAGCCACTGGCTAAGCCCCAACTCATACGGCGTGGTTTCCTGCAGCGCCTCAATCGCTTTTTCCGGGGCTTTGTGATTCAAAGCATTCCGCGCCGCCACCGAGGAGATGGCTACATTGTGTAGAAGCGTGTCAGATGGGAAGCGGCGACCCAAGTCCTCCATGATGGTGTGGGCGCGGCTACCGTCCCCAGTGATTGCCAACGCTGTCGCCACAGGTACCATATTGCTCCGGCCGTTCGCCAACGCGGAACTCGACGCCGCCAGTTCACGAGCCTTTGCAACGTTTCCTATTTCGGCCTCCGCCACCGCCCAGTTTGCCTGGGTATCCGCCGTGGTCTCCTTGAACCCGAGTTGGTCGGACACCTGCATCGAGCGTTGCATCAATTCCTCAGCTTTATGCATCTGCCCGTGCGTGGCGGCAACGTACGCCGCATCGGACAGCAGAAGGTATTCGCTGGGTTTTCCCTCAGCCCATTTCATTTGCCGCTGCATCCCCTCGCTGTCACCATTCATGAAAGCCAACTCGTATAGCAAGTCGTGAATAAACAGGTTGTCCCCTTTGGCATCCACGGCCCGTTGCAGAACGGAACGCGCTTCTTCCCGCCGGTTCAAAGCCATGTACGCGGTCGCAGCGTGCGAGTAGCCAAACGGAGCGGCGGGTTCGAGCCGCACAAACTCGTTCGCCAGTGGTATCGCCTTTTCGAACTGCCCGAAATAATCGTTGTATTCCAGCGCCAGGTTGCTGTAGGCGCTGCCATCGTTCGGATATGCCCGGATAGCCAGCTCGAGGGTTTCTTTATCTTTCTCGATGTCGCCAATCGTCGTATAAAAGTGGTCGTCAATGTAGAAGCGCTCGCGCTCGCTCACTCGGTCCCGCAGATCAAAGGCTTTTCGGGCAGCCGCTGCGGCGCGGTCTTCTTCTCCAAGGTTGCTGTAAATGGCCGACAGTCGCGCGTGAGCCATGGCAAAATTCGGATCCAACTCGAGCGCGTGCCGGAACAACGGTATGGATTCCGCCTCGCCGCCGCCGTTGCGCATCTCGTCGGCCGCGGCATAGGCCTTCAGTGCTTCGAGCGACGACGTTGTGGCCTCGGTCACCGGCGTATCGAACTTCTGAATCGACGCCAGCGACTCGCCCAGTTTTCCCCGCAGGCTTGACGCCGCTTTCCCCACTGCCGGCAGCACTGCTTCTTTCGTCGCGGCCGTCACCTGCTCGCGGGCGAGCGAATCCCCGGTCGCGCAATTGGTTGCGTCGAGCGCCACGACGTATTGGCTCCCCAGAGTCGTAATCGAGCCGCTCAACATTGCCTTGATGTGCTCGCGCTCGCAGATCTCCCGCGCCACGCTGCCGGTGACTCGTTCATCCGCAGCGCGCCCCATGAACAGCAGCGCCTTACGGACTGTCTGATCGGGCACGATGTTCAGATAGGGCGACTGCTCAAGCTGCACGGCCAGCGCCTGCTTCAGGGTCCCGTCAAATACCGAGTCGCCGGTGGTGTTCACAAAATCACCCAGCAGAATGGAGTCTTTTCCAGTCAGCGCCAGCGCCCGGTGGCGGTACAAGAATACGCCGATGACGGCCAACGCGATCAACGCCGTAACCGCAGGCAGAATCCAGCGCGGCTTGCCCCGCACAGGAGGGATGATTGCGCTTTGGGAGGCCTGAGATTGCGCCGCGACAGTCCCGGCGCCCGGAGTTTGCGCCGACGTGCCCGAAGCAGGAGTGGCCACCGTCGCGACCGGCGCTTCACCGCTCCTTACCGATGATGCAGGCGCGTGATCAACTGCAATCGCCGACCGGCTTGAATCCGTGTCTCGCTTGAGTCGTTGCAGTTCGGCGCGCACATCCGAAGCATGTTGATAACGGAGGTTGCGGTCCTTTTCCAAGGCCCGGTTGATAATGTCTTCCAGCCTTGGAGGTAGATCTGGATTCAGGCGCAGGGGCGGTGACGGTGCCCGGTTCAGAATCCCATCGAAAATTGTTGCGGAAGTATCTCCACGAAAAGGCACCGCACCGGTGGCCATCTCGTACAGTACCGCTCCAAATGAAAAAAGGTCGGTGCGGGCGTCCAGCTCTTTCCCCTTGGCCTGCTCTGGAGACATGTAGGCCACTGTCCCGATCGCGGTCCCCGGGCTGGTTAGGTTCTCCAGGCTGACCGCCGCGGTTGCTTCGGTCAGGGCTCCCGCCATCTCGGCCACCTTGCCGGTCAAAGGAGTAAGTTTGGCCAGCCCGAAATCGAGGACCTTCGCGTGCCCGCGCTTGGTGACGAAGATATTCGCCGGCTTGATGTCCCGGTGGACGATGCCTTCCGCATGGGCAGCATCGAGCGCGTCCGCGATTTCGATGGCCAACGCCAGCAATGTGTCGTTCTCCAGCGGACGGCCGGTGACCATGTGCTTCAGAGTTACCCCGTCTAGAAACTCCATCGCGATGAACGCTTGGCCATTCTGTTCGTCAATCTCGTAGATGGTGCAGATATTCGGGTGGTTGAGGGCAGATGCCGCCTGCGCTTCACGCTGGAAACGAGCCAGAGTTTGGGAGTGCTTGGCTACCTCGTCCGGCAGGAACTTCAGCGCTACAAAGCGGTGCAACTTCACGTCCTCGGCCTTATAGACGACACCCATCCCGCCGCCACCCAACTTCTCGACGATGCGGTAGTGCGAAATGGTCTCGCCGATCACTGGCGCGAATCTTACGTCTGTGAAACGGTCAAGTCAATGAATGCAGAGAGGTTGGGCGGGCCTCAAACGGATAGTTGGCGTTACATCGCCATTACACTCACTGGCGCGCTGAAGACCTATAACGAGCATTCCGACGCAAATCTTGCAATTTGCACCTCAAAACCGCTAAGTAGCCCAAAATTACCTGTAAATAACACATTTTAAATACTTATATCCGATAATGAGCAAACCTTACCCCTTCCTTACCCCCCACCGCCATCCCACGGGCCTCTTAAAACGCAGCCAAACGCAAGGAAACACATGTCTACAGACCCCTCCAACCCGCAATTTATCTCTCTAAGTACCGCATTTTGTTAATTATAGCGGGAATCTGCAATATCTCTTTGAAGGCCATCCCAGGTTGGAGGTGTGCATGTTTCAGTGGGTAATTGAGACGCAACTAGTCCGGGGGTCCAGACCCAAATATGGCAGGAGTTGGCCGCGGCAGGTTCCGAAATCATCCGTCAATAGGTGGATCAGAAAAGCGAAGACCGAATACTGTCCGATCCATCATTTGCCTACTCGACCAAATACCAGCTGCGGTTGTACGAGCAACTCCCAGAGGGCCTTCTCTCTTACTACCAGGAGAATGGATTGAAGGTTGCGCATGTCCGGGTAAGGAATGAGGCAGGAATGTTTTCCCGACAGCAGCTAAAGAAGGTTTGGAAAGCCTACAAACGGCTCCCAAAGCCAGTTCTTGTGCATTGCAGTGCAGGGTTGGGAAGAGCGAGAAAAGCGACTGTGCACATCAAGCGTAAATTAAAAAGCAGAAAGTTGATTGGTCGCAAAGGTAGGATGATCTCTTCCTGAAAATCGTGGAGATTTCCCCCTCAAGATTTGCGCACCCTACGCTGTTCCACCAATCTCAAGAGTGCCGACGTTTTAATACCCACGTTGCCGGCGTTCTTGCCGAAGGACGATTCGGTTAGCAGTGCGGTCGGCGACGCGTCAGCGATTCTTGCAGCCCAATGAGGCCGGGAACGAACTCGTTAGCCCGCTGTCAAGTACCGGTAGGTAGAGGCGCCAGAGGGTGTCCTGAGGAACGGCGCCAATGTGAGGCCAGTACCATGCTTTCGCGGAGGATTAGGTAAATCCCCTGAGGCAGGTGCGAGAATATGTTACTTTAATGGCCTCACATTTAGCGCGGAGGCCTGGATTTTAGGTAAGACGCAGGGAAAAAACATATCAGTTTCCAAAGAAATCTCTAC